>JBKHFT010000097.1:0-12237 GCA_046540055.1 Alkalispirochaeta sp. | reverse complement strand
CGGGGGTGTCGCTGCCGTGAGGGACACCTTTACCAGTTGCTCGAGAAGCGTCCCGGGACGCATCGCGATATACACGTCCCGATCGCCGAGGTCGTCGAGGTGGAGGTACTGGGGTATCACCACTCCCACGTGGTCGCCGGGGGTGATGTGAACGGTACGCCCCCCGTCGCCGCTGGGGAGGGGTGCAGCGGGAGTCGCAGCGGGTCGATGTGGGGCGGTATCCCGTGAAGCGGCGTACCGTGCGGCGCTTCGCCCTGCGACCTCTCCCGCTTTGCTGACGTAATCGACGAGGTCGTAGATCGCGGTGACGTTTCCGGCGGCGAAGATCCCCGGCACGTTTGTCGCCATGTCGGAGTCGACGATGGGGCCGTTGGTGCGGTCATCGAGGGCAACCCCTGCTTTCAGGGAGAGTTCGTTCTCCGGTATCAGGCCGACCGAGAGCAGGAGGGTGTCGCAGGCGATCTCTTCCTCGGTGCCGGGTATCTGGTTGAGTTGTTCGTCGACCTGTATCGTCTCGATCCCTTCGACACGCTTCTCTCCGTAGATCGTCTTGACCGTCGTGCTCAGGTGGAGGGGGATCCCGTAGTCCTGGAGGCACTGGACGTAGTTGCGCCGGAGGCCGGTGAGGAAGGGGAGGAGCTCGAGGACGCTGATGACCTCGGCGCCCTCGATCGTGAGGCGACGGGCCATGATCATCCCGATATCGCCGCTCCCGAGGATCACCACCCGGTTTCCCGGCATGTACCCTTCGATGTTCACCAGGCGCTGCACCGTTCCCGCCGTGTATATCCCCGCCGCCCGCGTGCCGGGGAGCCGGATCTGCGCACGGGTACGCTCACGGCACCCCATTGCGAGGACGATCGCCCGGGGGCGGAAGTGCAGGTACCCGTCGGTACTGTTCATCGCGTAGACGTCGAGGTCCCCCGTGAGGTCTACCACCATCGTATCAAGAAGAACGTCGACGGGCAGCTTCGAGAGCTCCTCTTCGTACCGCCACGCGTACTCGGGGCCGGGGAGGTCGGTGCCGAAGTTGATCGCCCCGAACCCGTTGTGGATGCACTGGGGCAGGATGCCCCCGAGGGAGTCGTTCCGTTCGATCACCAGAACCCGGGCGCCCTTCTCCCGGTGTGCCTCGATCGCGGCGGCGAGTCCCGCCGGACCGCCGCCGATGACCACTACGTCGTACGTTGTATCCACCGTCATCAGATCACTTCCTCTTTTGTCTGCCGGTACAGAAACACCGACCCGGGTCCCTTCTTGGTGATCTCCGTCATCGAAAGGTTGAGCTCCCGGGCGAGGATCTCCATCGTTCGGGGGTAGTCGAAGCTTCCCTGGCAGCGCCCCGTTCCCAGCCAGGTACGCCGCTTGATCGCGTCGTAGTTCGTCGCGGGGATCGGTGAGTGGATCGCCTGCACGATCTCCCCTTCGGTGACCTCCTCGCAGCGACAGACGATGCGGCCGAATGCGGGGTCTTCTTTGATCAGTCTCGCGCGGTCGGTGTGGTCGAGGTCGCGGAACCGGGGGATACGCCGTCGGGTGGGGTTCCAGTCGCGTTTCTCCTGAAGCTCGAGCCCCGCGTCCCGCAGGAGCTCGACGGCGTACTCCGCAATCGCCGGCGCCGCCGCGTACCCAGGGGACTCGATCCCTGCCAGCGTGAGGAGCCCCTTTACATGTCTCGAGATCTCGATCAGAAAGTCCCTGCCGTGTCCGTCGGGGTGGTAGTTGCCGCTTGCCCGGAGGCCCGCGAAGGTGGCGATCACATCTCGCGGCGACGCGGCGGGCACCAGTCGTGTCGCTCCGGCGATGATTTCGTTCAGCCCCTCGGCGGTGACGGAGTGGTCTTCCTTGTCCCGAATGTAGTCGGAGTTGGGACCGATCATCGTATTGCCGTGGGTGGTCGTCGTGACGAGAATACCCTTGCCCTTTCTCCCGGGCATCGGAAACAGGACGTTGCTGATGCGGAATTTGCTCTCGTCGAAGACGAAGTACTCGCCCCGGCGGGCGGTGATCTCGAACTCCGGTCGGTCTCCCGCCATGTGGAGAATCTCGTCGGCGTGGACTCCGGCGGCGTTGATAAACCACCGCGCCCTGATCGTGCCTGAGTTTGTTTCCAGGGCGGTGAGAGCCCCTCCCTCGACAAGGGCTCTTCGAACCTCGGTATTGAGGAGAAACTCGACGCCGTTCTGAGCGGCGTTTTCCGCCGCCCCGAGGACGCCCTGAAACGCGTCGACCACCGCTGCGGAGGGGGTAAAGAGGGCGCCGCTGACCTCGGGGGTAAGGTGTGGCTCTCGCTCCAGCGCCTCTTCACGGCTGAGAATCGTGAGTCCTTCTACACCGTTGGCCCGGCCCCGCTCCAGCAGCTCCTGCAGGTGCTCCTGCTCCTCCGGACCGATCGCCACGATGAGCGCTCCCGTCCGGACCAGGGGGATCTCGAGTTCCGGGGCGATCCGGTACCAGAGTTCGTTTCCCCGGACGTTGAGCCGCGCCTTCATCGTACCAGGTTCGGGGTCGTGGCCGGAGTGGATGATCGCGCTGTTGGAGGTGCTCTGCCCCATCCCGACGTCGGATTCACGTTCGACGACGGCAACGGAAAGATCGTACCTCGACAGTTCACGGGCGACCATCGAACCGACGATACCGGCTCCGACGATCACAACGTCATATGAACGGGTGTTTGCTGCTTCCTCTTGCACACAATTCTCCTCGGGGCGCAGGACTGTTGGTATGCCCTCAAGGTATGCCGCGAATGAACGTTTGTCAATTCCTTTTGAACGAAGATGACATTCATCGCTGTGT
Organism: Alkalispirochaeta sp.; assembly: GCA_046540055.1. Taxonomy (GTDB): domain Bacteria; phylum Spirochaetota; class Spirochaetia; order DSM-27196; family Alkalispirochaetaceae; genus Alkalispirochaeta. The sequence continues at coordinate 9,441 of JBKHFT010000097.1, read as the reverse complement.
GTTACAAAAAGTAATTGCAAAAATTACAGATGCAACACAAACTGGTGAACCATGGAGAAGAAATACGTATTGGCTTTTGACGCCGGCACCACCAGCAACCGGGCGATTCTCTTTGATCGTCAGGGGCAGATCGTCTCGGTGGCACAGCAAGAGTTTCCCCAGATCTATCCCCGTCCGGGATGGGTAGAGCACGATCCGATGGACATCTGGTCGACCCAGAGCGGCGTTGCGCGACAGGCGATCGAGAAGGCGGGGACCGCCCCCGAGTCGGTGGCGGCGATCGGGATCACCAATCAGCGGGAAACGGCGATCATCTGGGAGAAAGATACGGGCAGACCGGTGATGAACGGGATCTGCTGGCAGGACCGGCGTACCGCAGGGATCTGCGACGATATGAAGAAACGCGGTCTCGAGGGGTACGTGAAGGAACAGACGGGCCTGGTGATCGATGCGTACTTCTCGGGAACGAAGATCAAGTGGATCCTCGACAACGTTCCCGGCGCGAGGGAACGGGCGGAGAAGGGGGAGCTCCTCTTCGGGACCGTCGACACCTGGCTGATCTGGAAGCTTACCGGCGGGGCCGTCCACGTTACCGACTACTCCAATGCGGCCCGGACGATGATCTACAACATCCGGACCCTCCAGTGGGACGACCGGATGCTCCAGGAACTTGATATTCCGAGGGCGATTCTCCCGGAGGTACGACCGTCCAGCGAGGTCTACGGCCATACCGACCCGAAGACGTTCGGCGGGGCGATGATCCCCGTTGCCGCGGCGATCGGTGACCAGCAGGGGGCCCTCTTCGGGCAGGCGTGCTTCCGCAAGGGGATGGCGAAGAATACCTACGGCACCGGTTCCTTCGTCCTGATGAACACCGGCACCGAACCGGTGGAGTCGAAAACGGGACTCCTCACCACGATCGCCTGGGGGATCGATGATCGGGTAGAGTACGCACTGGAGGGAGCGATCTTCGTTACCGGAGCGGCGGTGCAATGGCTCCGGGACGAGTTGTGGGCGATTCACGATGCGGCGGACACCAACTACTTCGCGTCGAAGGTTTCCGACACGAACGGGGTGTACATGGTTCCCGCCTTCGTCGGCCTCGGCGCACCCTACTGGGATCAGTACGCCCGGGGTGCGATCGTCGGGCTTACCCGGGGGGCAAATCGGGACCACATCGTCCGGGCGACTCTCGAGTCGATCGGGTACCAGACACGGGACGTGGTGGACTGCATGGAACGCGATTCGGGGATCGAGACGATGGAACTGATGGTCGACGGCGGCGCGTCGAGTAACGATTTTCTGATGCAGTTCCAGGCGGATATCCTCGGGGTTCCGGTTCTGCGGCCGAAGATCGTCGAGACCACCGCTCGGGGTTCCGCGTTTCTCGCGGGGCTCGCCGTGGGGTTCTGGAGTTCCCGGAAGGAACTTGAAAACGCGTTCGAACTTGACCGTCGTTTTGAGCCGGAATACACGGAGGAGAAGCGGGATGCCCTGTACCGGGGGTGGCAGAAGGCGGTCGAGAAAGCGCGGGACTGGGAAGATCATTAGAAACTGACCGCGCCGGTACCGACTTACTCCGCCGACGGGAGGGTGATCGTAAAGCGGCACCCTCCTTCAGGAAGATTCTCAACGCCCATCGTTCCGCCGATCCGCTGGACCGAGCGGTAGCTGATCGAGAGACCCAGCCCCATGCTGCTCGGCCGGTCCGATTTCGTGCTGAAGAACGGGGTAAACACCGAGTTCGGGTCGGTAGCGTTGATGCCGGGGCCGGTGTCGGAAAACTCGAGGACGATTCGTCCGTTGGCACTGCTCCGGTACGTCACGATCCGGACCTCGCCGCCACCGGGCATCGCCTCGAGGCTGTTCTTGATCAGATTCAGGATTACCTGCTTCATCTGATCCCGAATACCGAGAAAGACGAGTTCTTCCGACTCCCGGTCGAAGATGATCCGGATGTGCTGGTACTCGACGTTGTACCGCAGGAGGGAGATCAGGTCGGTAACGATCCGGTTGATATCGACTTCCTCGACGTGGGGCGTTTTCGCGTCGGAGAAGGTGACGAGGTTTCCGACGATACTCGCGATATCGTCGATCTCCTGCATGATCTTCTCGGCGCTCTCGACGATCAGCTTCGGATCACCCTGTCGGTACTTCAGATAACTGAGATGGTTGGAGATGATCTCAAGGGGGTTGTTGATCTCGTGAGCGACCCCGGCTGCGAGGAGGCCCACCGAGGCGAGCTTCTCCGACATGATCAACTGGTTCTGGAGCTCCTGGTATTCGGTGACGTCCTCGAGAATGATCACCGTACCGATCACGACGGTGCTGTCCTTGATAGGGCTCGTCTTGATGTTGAACACCCGTCGTTCCCCCCGGGGAGTGAGGGGCACGCCGTAGAACGTCTGACTCCGTTCGTCCCGGACGGCGGTATCGATCTCTTCGATGCCGGCGTCGGTACCGGCGAGGATATCCCGGAGCTCCAATCCCGCCGGGGTGTGTTCCTCGATCCCGAAGGTCTGACGACACGATTCGTTGACGAGCTTCACATTGAGGTGGGGGTCGACGACGACGATATTCACCGGGAGGCGCTGGAGGATCGCGTCGTTGAAGCGGATGTACTGCTTGAACTCCTCGTCCGGCTGAGGCCGATCGGTCTCCACCTCGAACTGTGTGTATGCGACGCGGATCAGGTTGATCTTCGAGATGTTGTCGATCGTTGTGGTGAGGAGTTTTACTCCCTCTTTGAGCACCGTCACCCGGTCGGCGAAGGCGTAGACATCGTCTATCCGGTGGGTCACGATCACGATCGCCGTTCCCGCCGCCTTGAGCTCTTCGAGGATCGTCGAAATCTTGATCAGTGAGTCGTTTGAGAGGCGTTCAAGGGCCTCGTCGAGTATCAGCACCCGGGGCCGGATGATGATACTCTTGAGGATATCGATCACCGTCTTGTCCGAAGGGCTCAGGAAGCGTCCCTTTGTGGCCGGATCGATCGCGAAGCCGCGGCTCCGGATGTACTCGCCGGCTTCCTGCTCCGTAGCGCGCTTCGAATACCACGGGACACGCCGCCGATGTTCCTGCATATAGAATATATTCTCCGCGACGGAAACCTCGTCGTTGATCTGCGGTTGCTGGTAGACCATGTGGATCTGGTTCCGTTTGGCGGTGACAAGGGAGTAGTTGGTCTGGGTGTGCCCGCTGATGAGGATCTTTCCCGACCGGGGGCGGACGAATCCGCTGAGTACCGAGGCGAGGGTCGACTTGCCGGCGCCATGCTCACCGATGAGGGCGTGCACTTCCCCCGCATCGATCTCAATGTCGATTCCCCTGAGGGCGGGAACGCCGCCGTAATCGGCGTGGACGTGCCGGACGTCCAGGACGGGCAGGTCAGGCACCGATACCATAGCGCTCTATCTTCGCGTACAGCGTTTTCCGGCTGATTCCGAGAATCTCGGCGGTCCGCTTCTTGTTCCATCGGCAATCCGCCAGCGTCCGGGAGATCAGTTCCCGTTCATTCTCTTCTTTCTTGCCCCGGGGTTGAGGGACCGCAGCACCCCCTGTCGTGGTCTGTTCGGCGAGAACGCTCGGCGGGAGGTCCTCGACGCCGATCGTGGAATCCGAGGTGATCGCCACACCGTAGTTGATCGCGTTCTTGAGTTCCCGGACGTTTCCCGGCCAGGGGTACCGGAAGAAGAGATCCATCACCTCCCCCGAAACCGACGTAACCGGTTTTCCGTGGGCCGAAGAGAACTCGGAGAGAAAGTACTCCGCCAGGTGCGGAATATCCTCGCGTCGCTCCCGCAGCGGGGGAACGGTGAGTATCGCCGTATTCAGCCGAAAGAAGAGGTCTTCCCGGAACTCGCCGGAGGCGATCTTTTCGGGGAGGTTCTGGTTCGTGGCGGCGACGAAGCGTACGTTGATCGATATCGTGTCGGTTCCGCCGATACGGCGTACCTCCCGATTCTGCAGAACCCGAAGGATCTTCGCCTGGATCGTCAGGGGCATGTCCCCGATCTCGTCGAGGAAGAGGGTGCTCTTGTCGGCTCGCTCGAAGATCCCCTGAAACGTTGCGTTCGCCCCGGTGTAGGCGCCCTTTTCGTGGCCGAAGAGCTCGTTGTCAAGAAGGCTCTCGGGAAAGGCGGCGCAGTTGATCTTGTGCATCTTCCGTCCCGCCCGGTCGCTGTGGGTGTGGATGTAGTCGGCGATCACCTCTTTCCCGCTGCCGTTGTCACCGGTAATCAATACGGGGATATCGGTCTGGGCGAGTTTTCGCGCCTGATCAACGATCTCGTACATCCGGCCGTTTTCCATACAGATCTGCGGGGAAAGCTCCTGAATACGTCGTCTGAGCACCGCGTTCTCTTCGCTCAGTTTCGACAGCTCAAGGGCGTTCTCGACGACCTTGAAGAGACGGTCGAAGTCGAGGGGCTTTTTCACGTAGTCGAAGGCGCCGAGTTTCATCGCTTCCACAGCGGTGTCGATCGATCCGAAGCCGGTGATCATGATCACCGGAAGGGACGGAGCGATCTCTTTGATCTCCCGGAGCACGTCGATCCCGTTCTCGTTTCCTAGGCGGATGTCGAGGAGTACGATGTCCGCATTTCCGCCGACTACCTGCCGTTGAGCCTCCGTCCCTCCCGGGGCGTGGATTGCGTTGAGCCCGAAATGACGAAAGTTCGGTTTCAGGCTTTCAAACACCTTTTCGTTGTCGTCCACTACCAGAATCGTGCCGGTCATTGGTTCCTTTCGCACCACCTGTCCCGACGAAGTATACAGTGTGTTACGTCAATCGGGGGTGACAGTGTGTAGAAGTGTTACCTTTCGATACACATAGCCTACGGTGAGCGGAGCGTTCTGTCAAAGGAAAAATCTCGTACCCTGAGGAAATCGCGGCGAACGCGGTGGATTCGGGTCGAAACACGGTACATACCGCCAATCGAACCTGCCACGCCGCGGCGATTCTTCCAAAGATGCAGAAAAAATACACGATGGAGATGGACTTGTCCGTACATGGCACGCCTCTTGCTGTATTTCCACCGGAGGATACACGTGAGTGAACACCATCTACTGGAAGTTCGGGGGCTCCGGAAAGCGTTTCCGGGTGTTCTCGCTCTGGACAACGTAGATTTCGTTCTGGAGAAGGGGAGCGTCCACGCGGTATGTGGAGAGAACGGCGCGGGAAAATCAACCCTCATGAACATCCTTATGGGTATCTACGGCCGGGACGAAGGGGAGATCCTTGTGAAGGGAGAATCGGTCCAGTTTTCAACGCCAAAACAGGCGCTGGAGGCGGGGATCTCGATTATTGAACAGGAACTCAACCCGATTCCCGACATGACCGTTGCGGAGAATCTGTTTCTCGGGCGGGAGGACGCCAAGCTCGGGTTCTGGGTGGACTACAGAGAGCTCAATCGCCGCGCCCGGGAAACCCTTCGGGGGATCGGTCTCGACCAGATCGACCCGGAGACGAAGATGAAGCGTCTGAGTCTTGCCCAGGTGCAGCTGGTAGAAATCGCGAAAGCGTTCTCCTACGATTCCGACATCGTCATCATGGACGAACCGACCTCCGCGATCGGCGAACGTGATGTCGATCTCCTCTTTTCGCTCATCGAACGCCTTCGGACCGACGGAAAGGGCGTCGTATACGTCTCGCATCGTATGAAAGAGATCTTCACGATCTCCGACACGGTCACGGTGCTTCGGGACGGGAAGTACATCGGCACCAAGGCGACGAAGGAGATGACCCGGAGTGAACTCGTGTCGATGATGATCGGCCGGAAGGTCGAAGAAGAGTTCATCCGGGCGAACGCGCGCCGGGAAGAGGTGAAGCTTGAGGTGCGGAATCTTACCCGTGCCGGAGAGTTCGAGAACGTCTCGCTCTCAGTCCGGAAAGGGGAGGTTCTCGGGGTGTTCGGGTTGATGGGTTCCGGAAGGAGCGAGTTCATGAGCGCTCTCTTCGGCGCGGAACCCGCCGACTCGGGGGAGATCATCGTCGACGGTACCCTGCGGACGCACCGGAAAGCGCGAGACGGGATGCGGAGCGGTCTCGCCTTCGTCACCGAAGACCGGAAGAAGAGCGGCCTCGTCCTCGAGCAATCGGTGGGGAACAACATATCTCTCGCACACCTGCCGAAACTGAGCGGTCCCCTCTTTATCAAGGAACACCTCGAGTCTCAACTCGTCGATAAATACGCGAAGCAGTTTCGGGTCAAGACTCCCCATTACGGACAACTGGTCAAGTATCTCTCCGGCGGAAACCAGCAGAAGGTTGTTCTCGCGAAGTGGCTGATGACGGGCCCGGAGGTTCTCCTTCTGGATGAACCGACCCGTGGTATCGACGTCGGAGCGAAGCGGGAGATCTATGAGTTCATCGCGAAGTATGCGAAAGCGGGAAACGCAGTGATCGTGATCTCCTCGGAACTGCCGGAGGTCCTGGGAATCAGTAACCGGATCGTCGTGTTCCGGCGAGGTCAGCTGGTAGCCGATTTCGACGGGGCCGAGGCAACGCAGGACAAACTGATGCAGATGGCGTCTGAAGACGCGATTTCTGAAGGTGTAACTAAGGAGGCGTAACGACTATGGCATTACTTCGATCCCCCGGCGAGGGGGGGACCTTGCAGGAAGAAAGCAGAAAGCGCTCGCTTTCGCTGATCATGTCCGAGTACGGAATTCTCTTCGTATTCCTGCTCCTGGTACTGATCCTTTCTCTGGTGACTCCGAACTTCCTGAGAAGCCGAAACATCCTCAACGTCCTCAGGCAGACGTCGATCAACGGTCTTCTCTCGATCGGAATGACGTTCGTAATCCTCACCGGAGGGATAGATCTTTCCGTCGGGTCCGTTCTCGCCTTCGCGGGGATCGTATCGGCGAGCTTTGCAAGTGACGCAATCGGCGGTCAGATCTACCACCCCATTATCTCGATGGGGATCGGTCTTCTCGCGGGAGGCGCCCTCGGCGCGGTAAACGGCATCTTCGTCGCCAAGTGGCGAATGCCGGCGTTTGTAGTGACTCTGGGTATGCTCAGTATAGCCCGGGGGTTCACCTTCCTTACCACCGACGGGATGCCGGTACCCCGCATCGACCCGCGGTTCCTCATCATCGGGCAGGGGGTGTTCCTCGGGGTTCCCGTTCCGGTCTGGATCTTCCTCGGCGTCTTCGCCGCAGCGTGGGTGGTTCTCTACAAAACGCGGTACGGCAGGTATATCTACGCCGTCGGCGGGAACGAGACGAGCGCAAAGATCTCGGGTATCAATACGCGGCTGGTGATCTTCACCGTCTACGTGATCAGCGGGGTGCTCTCCGCGCTCGGGGGAGCCATTCTCACCGCCCGGACCACTGCGGGACTTCCCCAGGCGGGACAGGCGTACGAGCTCGATGCGATCGCTGCGGTTGTTATCGGGGGAACGAGCCTCTCCGGCGGACAGGGTCAGATCATCGGAACCCTCTTCGGAGCCCTTCTGCTGGGTGTGATCAACAACGGTCTTGATCTGCTGGGGGTCTCCTCATACTTCCAGCTCGTCGTAAAAGGACTGATCATCATCGGCGCGGTACTTCTTGACTCGCTGCGAAAACGGGACTGAGAAATCGCACTTGAGGCGATACCAACACGGTGGGTACCACTCACCGAAACAGAAGAAGGAGGAGGAACCGCCGGGGAGAATCTGTTCACGACGGAAAGAATGCATGCAGGCACCGCACCGTACGGCGCGGTATTCGCAACGAACCCAAATAATCCAAGGAGGATTTATATGAAGAAGGTACTGTTTGTACTGGTGATCGCCGCGATGATCGTGGCACCGGCCTTTGCTGAAGGTCAGCAGGAAGCGGGTGAGAAAGAGACCTACAAGATCGGCGCCGCCGTCTACGGTCTTCAGGCTGAGTACATGCGACTGTGGACGACCGCTCTTGAGCGCCATCCCGACGTCCAGTCCGGTCTGATCGAGATCACCGTGTTCGACGGTCAGTACGACGCGTCGGTCCAGCAGAGCCAGTTCGAGGCGATGGTTACCCAGGGCTTCGACGGCGCGATCTTCGTTCCGATCGATGCGGAAGCGGGTGCCGCCGCCGTTGCTACCGCCGCCGCCGCGGATATCCCCGTTGTCGGTTCGAACACGATGGTCAACACCGACCAGCTTGCGTCTTACGTCGGATCCGACGACGTCCAGTCGGGATACATGGAAGCGGTCTCCGTTCTCGAAGGGATCGGCGGTTCCGGGAACGTCGTCATCATTGAGGGGCCGATCGGTCAGTCCGCGCAGATCCAGCGCCGGGAAGGAAACCTGCAAGCCCTCGAAGAGTACCCGGACGTCGAGGTTCTCGAGATGCAGACCGCCAACTGGAGCCGCGCCGAAGCGCTGGACCTGATGGAGAACTGGCTCAACGCACATCCCGATGAGATCGACGGCGTGATCGGCCAGAACGACGAGATGGCCCTCGGCGCGATCCAGGCGATCGAACAGGCCGGTCTTGACGTTGACGACTTCGCGATCGCCGGTATCGACGGTGTGACCGACGCGATGCTCGCGGTCAAAGAGGACAAGATGGTCAGTATCCTCCAGGATGCGACCGCACAGGCCCAGGGCGCCCTCGACGTGCTGATGGCGCGCCTCATTCCCGATTACGAGCCGAAAGCGGCGGTGTGGGATGAGATCGACTTCAACAACGGTGAGGAAGAGCTCTACAACGTGCCGTGGGTACCGATCACGGAAGAAAACGTCGATGAGCTTCTCGAGGAACGGCGCGAGCTGACACAGCGCTGATCGTTCGTACGAACCAATCGGATCGGCCGGACCCGGGATACCCGGGGCCCGGCCGGTTTTACGTCCCGACCCGGCGACGACACGGACACGGAGGAAAAGAGATGGAATACAAAGGTTTCGACAAGAATTTCAGCCTTGAAGGAAAGGTAGCGATGGTAACCGGCGCCGCTCAGGGGATCGGTCAGGCGATCGCGATACTCTACGCGGAGAAAGGAGCGGACCTGGTTCTCGTCGATCTCCAGGACGCGGTTTCGGAAACAGAGAAGAGTGTGCGTGCTCTGGGACGGAAGGTCGTTTCCGCAGTGGGTGACCTCACGACAACAGCGGGAATCGAATCAGCGGTGAAGACGGCGATCGATACCTTCGGGAGAGTCGACATTCTCGTCAATAGCGCCGGTGTGGTGTTCCTCGATGACGCGGAAAACCTCTCCGAGCGCGATTGGGACAAGACGATGGCGGTGAACCTGAAGGCTCCCTTTATGCTCTCCCAGGCGGTCGGTCGGCATATGATCAACGCCGGTGGTGGAAATATCGTGAACCTCGCCTCCCAGGCGGGTATCGTTGCCCTGGACAACCACGTCGCCTACTGCGCCTCCAAAGCGGGGATGATCTCGATGACCAAGACGATGGCGATGGAGTGGGGGCAGTTCAATATCAACGTAAATGCGATCTCTCCGACGGT
>JBKHFT010000096.1:0-12268 GCA_046540055.1 Alkalispirochaeta sp. | reverse complement strand
CCCCGCGGCGAAGAGGAGTATTATCTCTCGGAGCTCGTCGGATCCACCCTTACCTGTGATGGAGAACCGGTAGGGGTTGTTGAAGCGGTGGTGGAAGGTGGACAGGCTCCACTCCTCGAGGTTCGACAACAACAGGGGTTGGTGTATGTTCCCTTCATGGAACGATTCATCGGTACCGTGGACGTCGCGACGAGGACGATCGAGGTGACGGAACGATGGGTTCTGGATATCGAATAACGGTTCTGACCCTCTTTCCCGATCTTGTGGAACTGTACTTCCGGACGTCGATCGTCGGAAAAGCGGTGGACTCAGGAACGATCGAAGCAGAGGTCGTGGACATTCGCGATTTCGCAATCGATCGTCACCGAACCTGCGACGATGCACCCTACGGCGGCGGCGCCGGTATGGTACTCATGGCGGGGCCTCTCGCAGCGGCGTTGGACTCGGTTGACGCGCACCGCCGTCACGTGGTATTTCCAACACCTTCAGGTGTTCCGTTTCACCAGCGTGATGCGGAACGTCTCGCCGGTTACGACGGAATGGTGATCATCTGCGGTCGCTACGAGGGGGTCGATCAGCGAATCATTGACGAGTACGTCGATGAAGAGGTGTCGATCGGCGATTACGTCCTCTCATCGGGTGAGCTCGCGGCGATGGTGATCGCCGACGGAGTGTATCGATTACGAGAGGGGATGATCCGACGGGAAAGCGTCGAGGAAGACAGCTTCCAGGACGGCCTGTTGGAGTATCCTCACTATACCCGACCGATCGAGTTTCACGGTCGGACCGTTCCGGATGTGCTTCTGTCGGGGCATCACCGGAAGATCGCGGAGTGGCGGCGCCGGGAAAAGATCCGCCGAACCGCGGAGAGGCGACCGGATCTGATCGAGACGGCGCCACTGAGCGAGGAAGAAAAACAGTACGCGCGAAGCGTGATACGGCAAGGAGAACGGGATGGACGCGATACAGGCGGTTGAAGCGCGACAGATGAAAGATCAGATCGACGAGTTTCGCATCGGTGACACCGTGAAGGTTCACTTCCGCATCGTCGAAGGTAAAACGGAACGGACGCAGATCTACGAAGGTCTCGTGATCGCCCGGAACGGAAGCGGTGTTCGCCGGTCCGTCACCGTTCGGAAGATCAGTTATGGCGTCGGGGTAGAGCGGGTATTTCCCGTTCACAGTCCGCGGGTCCAGAGGATCGAGGTGGTCCGACGCGGTCGTGTCCGCCGGGCGAAGCTCTACTACATCCGGAACCGTGTCGGTAAGGCGGCGAAGGTTGCCGAGCTGATCCGGAAGAAGGGCTCCTGATCTCCCGCGACCGGTAATGGAGAGGATTCCTCTCGATCGGTCGATCCTGACCGGCCTCCGCCTCGGAGGCCGCGACCCTTCGCGGGCGCTCCCGCATAACACGATACTCGATCTCACCGTTACTTCCGTGACCGAGGGCAAGGTATTGCTGAAAGGTTCAGGTGTATCGGTGTGGGCCAGGAACGAGATCGCCCTCCGGACGGGAGAGCGCCTGCGTGTGCAGGTGCTTGCGGAGGGAGGGGTATTTCGACTTGCGGTTCTCCAACGCACAGGCGATCCGCGTCCTATCGATCAGAATACGGCGTTCCGGAATATTCTGACCCGCCTCGGCGTTTCCGATCTTCCCGAAGTTCGCGCCCTTTTTACCGCCTTCGTCGCCTCCGGGCGCTCCTTCGACCCCGTACTCTTTCACAGGGCACTCCAGCAGTCGAAAGCAATTGCGTCACGACGTTCAGGGAGTGGCGCTGCGGACGCCCGGAGTTCGGTGGAACTCTCCGACCGGGATCTGACTGTCGACGATTTCGAAGAAGGAGACCTGACGCGGCTCCTCCAGTGGTTCGCGGGAGATAACGACGGATCCTCCCGGGAGGATCGTCATCCATCGCAGGAACCGTCGGAATCTCCGACTTCGGGGGAGAGGGATCTTCGCCGGTATTTGAACCGTACGACACCGACCCCGACTGAACCGCTTCACCTCTACAACGCGCTTCGCCCGCGGACGGGGGATCTCCATTGGGTCGTTATGCCGATCGCCGCGATGTCCGGAGAAACGCGGGTGCCGGCGGTGATGAAGCTTGGGGTCGATCCGGTCTCCGCCCGGACACGGGAAGCGGTGTTGTCCGTCTCGACGGCGGAGGGGCGCTATCTGTTCCGATGGAGTACGACCGGAAGCGTGAAGCTGATCGCCGCCGGGAGGGAAGACGGCGGGGAAGTGCCGCATGAACTACTTGCGAGACTCGGTGGAACGGGCCATACTGAGAGAGCAACCGCAGGAGACGGGTTTTCCCTCGATACTGCAGCGGAAGATGAGTGGACGGTTGGCGATAATGGATAAACCGGTAGCGGTGGCCCTCAGGTACGACGATTCTCTTCCCGCTCCGTTCGTGACCGCAGGAGGTACGGGAGCGTTGGCGGAAAAAATGATAGAGATCGCCCGGAGACACGGCGTACCCGTACAGACCGCACCGGAACTTGCCGACCGGTTGATACTCCTTCGACCGCATGAGATCATTCCGGAAGAGCTATACCCTCCGGTTGCACAGATATTTGCATTTCTTATGCAAATCGAAGAAAATCTCAAACGGAAGAACGATAGAAAAAATGCGAGCGATTCCGGTAACTGAATTGGAAGCGGGCCAGCGGTACTCCCAGCCCGTGTACGTCGATGATGATAGCCTCTTTGTCCCCGAAGGTATTCCGATCAAGGAACGGGATATCGAACGTCTGCGAAAGTGGAATATCCATGAGGTGTTCTCCGAGGGGGAGCCGATCTCCGATGATCCCCAGGCGGCGTTCAACGCGTTTTTCCTGAAAGCCTTCAGCACTCCCGCACAGAAGGCGATCGTCTCGTCCTATGCCGAGCTCCAGGACAGTCTGAGAGCGATCTTCGGACGCATTCGCGCCCGGGAGGAGCTTGAACAGGACGTGGTGAATCTTCTCGTAGATCGCCTGTTGAAGCAGCTCGATGCCCACGCCAACGAGATCATCCAGTATATCCTCTACGGGATGCAGGGTGATACAGGGGAGGTCGAGAACGCCCTCAACTCAGCGATCCTCTCGAGTCTCGTTGCGAAGAAGCTTCAGATGTCTCGACACCGGATCATGATCCTCTGTACCGCGGCGATCCTCCACGATGTCGGGATGTTCCGGGTCAGTCCGGAGATTATCAACAAGCACGGAAAACTCGCACCCGAAGAAAAACGACAGATACAGACCCATCCGATTCACTCGTACCGTATCATCACCAAAGAGTTGGGATACAGTGAAGAGATCGGTACCGCCGCGCTCCAGCATCAGGAGCGGTGGGACGGCCAGGGATATCCCCGCCGACTGGCGAAGGACCAGATTCGTCTCGAAGCGCGGATCATCGCCGTCGCGGACTCGTTTATTGCGATGGTATCGAACAAACCGTATCGTACTTCGATGATCGGGTATACCGCGATGAGAAACCTCCTGAGCGACAACGGCACCCGCTTCGATCCGGAAGTTCTCAAGGCGTTTATCCAGGTTCTCGGAATCTATCCGATCGGAAGTATCGTGCTCCTCAGTGATTCCAGCGTCTGCCGTGTCGTTGAAAACAGAAGTAACGCCCCCCTGAAGCCGAGGGTAAAGGTTATAATCGGCACCGACGGGCACGAGTATATCGACGATAACGGTCCCGAGATCGACCTCGCGGAGGACAAGAACGTGTTTATCGCGAAAGCGGTCGATGCGAACTCCCTCGCGGAGCAGCATCGGGGATCGTGACCGCTCCGGGCGACTCTACTTCACGACGCGGCCGCGATGCCGAAGAGCGCGCGGCGACGTACCTCGAGTCCCGGGGGTACAAGATCCTTCAACGAAATTTCAGGACTCCTCGGGGAGAGGTCGATATTATATGTGAGGCCCCGGGAACGATCGTGTTCGTCGAGGTAAAAGGGTGGTCGACGTACCACTTCGCCGAACTGGAACACGGGATATCGCCGAAAAAGCAGCGACGAATCATCGGTGCCGCACGACATTTTATGCACGGGAGGAACGACTCCCGAGAGATCAGTGTTCGTTTCGATGTACTCTTCCTCGGGGGAACGAATCGATCGATCGAGCACATACAAGGAGCATTTGATTCGCCATGGCCAGGGTAGCGCGTCCGGTCGATCCCGGAAAGATCCGGCAGCTGAAACGACAGATCCACGATCCCGTGTATATCAGCATCGCCGTCCAGACTCTGGCGGGGCGTATGACCGACCGGCTCCTGGGGGTCGATGAAGCTATGCCCTATGTTCCCGATCAACGATCCGCAAGCTCTTCCAGCAAAGAGATCGCCGCACTCCTGAGAGACGCCGAGTAACCCCCGCCCGCGATCAGAACAAGCGCGTCCAACAGTTCCGGATTGGACGGGTCCCACACGCGTACCGAAAGCTCCCGTGCAGCACCGACTAAACGGTATACCTCAGCGGTAGACCCGCCGCGATGCACGCTTCGCAGAAGCGCCCGGGAGACCGCCGACAGATCCTCCTCCGGCGTATCTCCCGGATAGGTTGCCAGCAGCCGTGCCGCCTCGGCGCGGATCGTTGCATCGTCGTCGTCGGTCACGCTGATGCGGATCTGGGAGCGCGCGGCGGCACCGCCAACCTCTGCCAGAACCTCGAGAGCGACTAACCGCGTCGTCTCGTCAACGCGATAGTCCCGGGGGAATTCGAGAATACGATACTCCTCGTCGAGAAGATCGATTACCAGGGGAACCGTGGCGATCCGCATCTCGTTGCGGTCACCGTTCGCGAGACCGCTCCGGATCGAGAAGAGCGCCTCCCGTTGAAATGACGGAATTCCCGTTTGAAGACGCGCCTGTATTTCGAGGGCGTGTCGCTCTACAGCGGGGGATACGCTCCCCGGGGGGAGCCAGTCGGCTCCGGTCGTGTTCTCGACGGCATCTTCTTCGCGAGGACCTTGTTCCTCGGGAATAACGGAATACAGGGAGAACGCGAACAGAGCGATAGCGGCGAGTGTAACGCGCCTGTCGGCCATACCCCGAGAGTGGCGGAACGAAACGTTCCTTGTCAACGTCGTAGAGTGGAGATAGTATGGTGCGATGCCGAACGCACTTATGCCGGGTTCCTTCGACCCCCCGACGAACGGGCACTTGAATCTTATTGAACGGGCGATCAAGATCTTCGACCGCATCGAGTTGGTTATCGCCCAGAACAGCCAGAAGCAGTACACCTTCGATGCTGAAGAGCGGCGGGAGATGATGGAACACCTTACGGAGCGGTGGCCGCAGGTTCGGGTCCACGTCTGGGACCGGCTGATCGTAGAGTTCGCCCGGAACGTCGGAGCCCCGGTTATGATTCGCGGGGTCCGGGCGCTTTCCGATTTCTCCTACGAGTTCGAACTTTCGATGCTCAACAAAGGCCTCGATCCGGAGATCGAAACGATCTTCATGCCTACCGATGCGCAGTACTTTGTTCTTCGCTCTTCGGCGATCAAGGAGCTTGTACGACTGGGGGGGGATGTCACGGCGATGGTGCCGAAGATCGTGGAAGACCGGTTGCGGCAAAAGTTGGCGCACTGAACGAGGGGCTCCGCTGTAGTGTCGGTCCCTGACCGAACTTGACAGAACGTTCCCGCCGACGCTATCATCCCGGGACTTGTTGCACGAACGAAAGATATTGAGAGAGAGGAAATACGATAATGGCTGTACCGAAGAGTAAACATTCGAAATCACGAACGCGGCGTCGCCGCAAAATCAACGGAAAACTTGGGGCTCCGACGTTGGTAACGTCACCGGAGTCGGGGGAATTGGTTCGGCGTCATCGGGTGGATCTCACGTCCGGTTTTTATCGGGGCAAACGGGTGATCGATACCGAAGATCTGAGCTGATTACAGGAGGAGAACAACGATGGACGAACTGTTCGAGAAGATGAAAAAACTGATCGCCGAGAAGCTCGAGATCGATGAAGAGAAGATCACCCTGGAGTCTTCCTTTCGGCAGGATCTCGGTGCGGACAGCCTCGATACCTACGAACTCGTGTACGCGATCGAAGAGGAGATGGGTATCGCTATCCCCGACGAGAAGGCAAATGAGTTCGAGACGGTTGGCGATGCGCTGAATTTCCTGAAGAGCCAGCAGAAATAAGACGATTGGTACCGGTCCCGGGTTTGCTCCCGGGGCCGAAAATTTTGTATGCCGTTCCTGCGCGCCAACTCCGCCGGCGTACCAATGGACTCGGAGCGAAAAAAAGAGCTGCAGCTTTTCGAAAGTCATGCAGGACTTCGTTTCCGGAAACTCGAACTGCTCAACCAGGCGTTCTGCCACCGATCCCACGCGAACGAAGCGGGTGTCGGCGTAGACAACAATGAGCGGTTGGAGTTTCTTGGAGACTCGGTACTTGGCCTGGTCGTCGCGGAATATCTCTATCTTACCCTCTCTGATCGCCCTGAAGGTGAACTGGCTCGCATCAAGAGCTTTGTGGTGAGCGAAGACAGTCTTGCCGAGATCGCCCGGTCGATTCGTATTGACAACTTCATTCTCATCGGAAAAGGCGAGGAGCTCTCGGGAGGTCGCCGGAAAAAGGCGATCCTCGCAGACGCCCTGGAAGCGATCATCGGCGCATACTTCATCGACTCCGGTTTCAAAGCTGCGAAGAAGTTCGTACTCAAACACATCGTCCCGGAGATCTCCAAGGTTCTCGAGGACCGGCACCGGAAAGACTACAAGACTCTTCTGCAGGAGCTGGTGCAGAAACAGTACCGCACCTATCCGCAGTACGTCCTTGTCCGGAAGACCGGTCCGGACCACGACAAAACGTTCTGGATCGAGGTGGAGGTAGAGGGGAAACGGTACGGCCCCGGTGAGGGGAAAAACAAAAAAGAGGCGGAGCAGGCCGCAGCCCACGCGGCGTGGTCGGTCCTCGCCGATGATATCGACGAGACCCCCGAGGGTGCGAGCTAACGGGGCTCGCCTTCTTCCTTTGAGGGACCGGTGTACGTCGCGTCCCGGGAGGGCCGGGTGTTGTCCCCTTCCGTCGGAGCGATGCGTTCCTCGTAGAACCGTCGGACAACCGTCTCGAGGGTCCTCGGGGTGTTTGTTGCCGGATCATCGATCACCATCTGGAGGAGCTCGGAGAGCAACACCCCGACGACAGGCCCCGGGGAGATTCCGAGGATCTCCATGATCCTCCGACCGTCGATCGCGAGATCCCGCACAGTGAGGGGAGGAGCCTCCTCCAACACCCGGTGTACCCGTTGTTCGAGCTCACGTATCTCCTCGGATTCCCGGAGCTTGCCCGTTTTTCCGCACGTGTCGATCCGCCGCAACGCGGTCAACGCAAACACCTGGTCCGCTCCCACCCTCGCGATGAATCGTCGGACCGCCGCGTCGGACCACGAGGAATCGTAGCCGAACATGTGGTGCCGTACGAGATGGGCAACGCCGTCGATGACCGCACGGGGGAAACGCAACCGTTCAAGGATCTCCACCGACATCTCCGCGGAAACGCGATCGTGTTCGTGGAAGTGAACTCCTCCATCCTGAATCGAGAAGCATCGCGGTTTTCCAACGTCGTGAAGCAACGCAGCCCAGCGAAGAAGCTGGTTTTCCCTGGGTGCACAGTCACAGCTCCGCAGAAGATGGGGAAACACCATCGGGCCCCCTCGTTCCTCGATCTTCAGCGACCGGTCTTCGGTCAGTTCAGGGAGAATCCCCGGAAGAAGAGTGAGATCGTCAAGAAGGCTCCATCCGAGGGAGGGCCGATCGGAGGCTCCCATCATCTTCTCCAGCTCCTGCCTGATCCGCTCGGCTGCGACGTACCGCAGGGTCGTCGCGAGAGGAGGGATCGCAGCCGCCGTTTCGGGTGCGATCTTGAACTCGAGGGTTGCCGAAAAGCGTACCGCCCGGAGCATCCGCAACGC
The DNA here is from genome assembly GCA_046540055.1 of Alkalispirochaeta sp. Taxonomy (GTDB): domain Bacteria; phylum Spirochaetota; class Spirochaetia; order DSM-27196; family Alkalispirochaetaceae; genus Alkalispirochaeta. Next base: position 4,348 of record JBKHFT010000096.1, on the reverse strand, counting down.
ATCCTCGGAAAAGCGTTCCACCGGATCGCCGACGGTTCGAATAATTCGCCTGTCGAGATCATTTCGTCCGTCAAAGGGATCGAAGATCGTTTCCTTTTCGGGATCGAGGGCGATCGCGTTGATCGTGAAGTCCCGGCGGCGAAGGTCTTCCAGGAGCGATCGGGAGAAACGGACATCTTCGGGGCGTCGATGATCGTGGTACGCACCGTCGACGCGGTAGGTAGTTACCTCATAGGGATGCCCTTCGAACAGCACCGTCACCGTTCCGTGACGCTCGCCGGTCGGGATCGTACGGCGGAAGAGACGCTGCGTTTCCTTCGGGGTCGCCGAGGTCGCGAAATCGTAGTCGGCGATCTCCTTACCGAGGAGGCGATCCCGAACCGCGCCGCCTACGATGTACAGTTCATGCCCGGCCGCGCGGTACCGTTCCGCCAGTCGCCGTATCGTTCTGGGGACTCGACTCATCACGCTATCATGCCATAAAAAAAGGGCGCGCCTCAAAGAGGCGGCCCTTTTTTTTCGACGGTCCGTCGGGTTACTGCAGGAGCTGCAGTACCGACTGACTCGTCTGGTTCGCCTGGGCGAGCATAGCCGTCGAGGACTGCACGAGAATCTGGTTCTTCGTGTAGTCCACAACCTCGGAGGCCATATCGACGTCGCGAATTCGCGACTCCGCGGCCTGGAGGTTCTCGGCACCCGCTGCAAGGCCCATCCGCGCCATATCAAGGCGATTCTGGTACGCACCGAGGTCGGCCCGCTGCTTGCTGACCTGTTTCAGAGCGGAGTCGATCACCGCGATCGACGAGTTGGAGCTGTCCGGAGTGGAGAGACTGATAAAACTCGCCGTGTGGGGCAGACCGGAGGTGCTCTGGAGGCCGAGTCCCTGGGCGGTCATCGTGCCGATGAACACCCGTTCCCGCTGGTCCATGTTCGCGCCGATATGAAACCACATGCTCGCAGTTACCACGTTGGTACCCGTTTCCCGGGCAAACCGGCCGGTAAGCAGGTTCATACCGTTGAACTGGGCGTGCGAGGCGATGCGGTTGATCTCGTCAACGAGCTGAGATACCTCAACCTGGATCTGCATCCGGTCCTCGTCGGTGTAGATGCCGTTCGAAGACTGTACGGCGAGCTCCCGCAACCGCTGCAGGATGTCCTGGGTCTCCTGCAGGTACCCTTCGGTGGTCTGAATGAGGGAGATACCGTCCGCAGAGTTCCGTTCGGCCTGGCTGAGGCCGCGGATCTGGGACCGCATCTTCTCGCTCACTGCGAGACCGCTGGCGTCGTCACCGGCACGATTGATGCGCATGCCGGAAGACAACTTTTCGATGTTACCCTGAACATCGACGTTGTTGAACTTCTGCTGGCGCTGCGCGAACATCGCACTCAAGTTGTGGTTGATGATCATATCATCCTCCTTGATGAATTTCTGAGGACATCCTTGTCCTCATTCAGAGCTTCGGTCTCTTCCCTGTTCGACTTGAGGAAAAAAATGCGGTACGATCCTCTTGATGGAGACGAGGAGAGGATTGGTTCTGACCGGAGGCGAGGCGCCGACAGGGCCCGTCACGATCGCGGACCGGGCATCGTGGCTCGTAGTGGCCGCCGACTCGGGGGCAGACACGGCGGAGCGTCTGGGGATCGTTCCTGACGCGATAGTCGGGGATCTGGATTCGATCCGGGACGACGACGTTCATCGCCGCTTCCCCGGAGTTTCGATGGAACGATACGACGCCGCCAAAGACTGGACCGACACGGAGATTGCCCTCAAATTCCTCTGGAAAAGAGAGGTAGAAGAGGTTACGATCATTGGAGGGGGTGGCGGAAGGATCGATCATCTGATCGGGATCCTCGGGCTTTTCCATCGGCAACGGTACCCCCGACGGTGGTTGACACACAGGGAAGAGTTGGTTGTCCTCGATGGTGCCGCCGAGTTTGATGCCCCCGCGCACGGACCGGTATCATTTTTCCCGTTGACGCGGGAGCTGTGCCGGATGCGTAGTGAAGGGCTGCGATGGGAACTGGATCAGTTAGCGTGGACGATCGGGGATGGTGGTATTAGCAATGAGTGCCGGAAATCACGATGTCGGGTAGAGGTCTTGACCGGGCGGTTGCTTATGGTTCGGGAGTTACCGACGCAGCTCGTGCTGTAACGGCCGGGACCGTAGAGGATCTCGCTCGAGCCCTTACCGACGGTGAAAAGCAAGATCTTCTTCTCCGGATCCAGCGTGCACTCAGCGTCGAGGAGAGTGAACGGCAGAAGATCATCCACGGTGAACTGCAGGCAGAGCGACGGATCGAGCTGATTACCGCCGATATGGGCCGGATGGGACTCTGGGAAAAGATCCGCTTCTGGATGAAGAAGATGCTTTCCGGAGGACGTGATCACGAGGTGTTTCTCAGGCTTCGCCTGGACCAGTCCCGGGACCGAATCCGCGAGAAGGGTGACGATTTCGTAGACTTTGACGGGCGCCTTCTCGAGCCGGCGTTACCCGAAGCGGTCCGCGCCCTGGCGCGGCAGGCGCACCGGACGAGACCGTTTTTTCGAACGATCTGGCGGGATACCGACTCACTCAGAACGGTGCTCGATCATCTCCTTTCCCGACGAATACCGGAGGCGAAGCGAAATCTTAATCACTTCTGCTCGAGTCACGAGTTACAGGAGGTGTTTCGACGTACCGAATCGAGAACGCAGTTGAAAAAGCTTGTCCTCGACCGGGTGAGCGACTACGTCGACGGGATTCCTCCGTCGGTCATGGAAGAGATCGAGAACGGTCTCAAGGGGCTCTACCTTCTCAAAGACGTGGCGCTTTTCGATTACGACCAGTTCTTCGTGCAGTTTCAGTCGACGGAAAAAGAGGCGGTTTCGGATAGCCGGATCGAGTTCCACCCCGCGTCGTCTCACCGTATTCTCGATTCCCTTGAGGAGTTGTACCTCGCGCTGTACAGCGTCGGGCGGATCAAGGGTGACCCGGGATTGTATCCTGAGCTTATCGACTTCTATTTTTTTGTCGCCGAAGGGGGAGAGATAGATCCGGGAAGCGACATTCCCTCGTCGCCTAAAAGCTCGGCGATGCGGAAAGGAATCGACGCTCTCGCGGCGGAGGCCCGGAAGCTACGAAAACAGATCCCCCTCGTTGACATTATCAAGTATTTCCGGAATGACCCGTACTACCGGTTTCTGGCGTATGTGCCGCGGTTGAAACTCAAGGATTTCTACTACTCGAACCTCAAAATTCGCCTCCTCGAGGACCTGGACCGGAGGTTTAACGACATCCGGATGGGTGTCCTCGGGCAAATGGTTCAGGAAGTCTTCCCGGCGGGTTTGTTGCAGTTCGAGTACTTCCATCCGGAGATTCAGTCCGGTATTCACCGAACGGGCGTCGGGCGTCTCGAGGTATACCGCTCGCTTCAGATCATCCACAGCTTTATTCAGCGTATCTACCGCGGCGGTCTCCACGATTTCATGCGGATTCTCGGAAAGATACTGCCTGTCAGGGCGCGACAAACGGGAGTAGATTTCACGCTCCTCATCGCCGGGCTCGAAGATGTTGAGGAACGGCTACGAGAGTATGACCTCTCGTTCTCTCCCGATTCGGAAGAAGGGAAGACGTTTTACCGGTACCGGTACACGAGCGCCGACCGCGACCCTGCCCAGCTCACCGCGTATCGGGGACTGGTCGTACAAAAAGGGCGGGACGCAAAGAGCATTATTGAAAAGTTCGGCTACCAGTTGTCAGGTATTCATCAGTCGCTCTTGACGATCAAGCGTGGAAACCACAGCCATATGAATGAGCGGTACCGCGGATATGATACGACCAACGCCGCGGCAAAACCGCTGGACGATCGGATCGAGGGGTACCTCAAGACGATCGAAAACACCGAGAAGATACTCAAACAGATGATACAGATCGAGAACGAGACGTAACGCTACTCGAGAACCCTCTCAAGCCCGCGAATGTTCAGCGGATCTTCACCGTGTTGCGCCGCGATTTCAAGATACTCCAGGAGTACCGGGTGCCGGTCGAGGATTTCTCCGTATCGCGCGAGCGTCTCGAGACGCTCGTCTTGCCGGACCTGCCGGGTCGTGCCGTCGTCGGTCAGGGTCCGAAGCGTTTCGGTCCGTTGCGCCTGTACCGTCATATATGCCTCCCGGGCGGCGGCGTAGAGCGTCGGATCCGGGATCGAGATCTCTTCGGGGACCACTGTCGCGATCTCTATCTCGGGGAACCGTTCGGTCAGGTGCTTCTCTACCTCCTCCGTCACGACGTCGAAGAGGGAGACCGCGGTGTCGGCACGGTCGAGGCGATCGCGCCGGATGGCTGAGCGAGCGGTAGCGGTGAACGTC
>JBKHFT010000095.1:0-12360 GCA_046540055.1 Alkalispirochaeta sp. | reverse complement strand
CCAGGCCTGAAGCAACGGGAAGCGCCACCAGGCCTGAAGCAACGGGACCGGCCGGGAGGAACCCGGGATACCTCCGGTACCTCCACAAACCGGGCCTGATCATGCGTCACGACAAAGAAGCATTCGCCGGGGAGTCGATCAAGGCGGCGACTCACGGGCGCTTTGTCGGGGACCTCGCCCGGACGTGGATCTTCACCCGCTACACCGAAGCGTTGCCGTGGCCCCTGGAACAAACAAAGGGACAGATCGACCCCTTTACCGGCAGTTTCGTGACGCCGATTCCGTATACGATCATATTTCTGCGTCTGGTGATCTACTGCGCCGCCCTCGGTGAGGATGACGCTGCGACGGTCCTTGATCTTGCGGAACGGAAGCTGGCGCCGCTGTTTGGCGACGCCGTGACCGTGGACGGGACCGCCTCAGGAGGCGCCGGAACCGGCGTCGGCCCCGACGGTGCCGCTTCCGGTGCTGGTGCCGGCCCCGACGGTGCAGACGGGATCGCCCGGGAGTACCGCCGGCAACGTGCCGCATGGAACGCATTCTACCGCGCTCTCGACGCCGCGGAGGGCAGGGCGGTTGCCGGATCGGAAGCGCCGCCGACGTCCGCGGCAGGAACCGGCGCGCCGTCCTCCCCGGCAAAGGCAGCGCACCGGATCGTTGCGGAGGCGCGGATCGTTTGAGATCGGTCCGGGGCCCGAGGCGAGAGACGGGGCCGCAAGGCTGCCGGTCGCGGCATTTTCCAACGTCACGCCATCCTGCCAATAGCACCAGTTCCTGGTTGTACACGAAGACAAAAGACATGGGAAAAGCGGCGGATCGAGCTTGAATGAGGGATCCCCGCAAGCCCCCGGCTCTCAGTCCGGATTGGTGAGGCTCCCGAGTTCCACAAGAAAACTGTATCGCGAAATTGCATATTCATGTATAATACCCGTCTATTCGTACGCGAGATCGTTCTCACCTTTGGGACTGCCTCGACGGAACTCGTTGCGGATACAGATCCGATGCGACGGGCGGGAGACGAATGGCAAAGCGGTTGTTACTGGTTGAAGACAGCGCGATCATCGCGATGGATACCGCGCGGCGCCTGTCGCAACGCGGATACGAGGTGACGACCGCGTTAAGCGGCGAGGCGGCGGTTACTGCGGCAACCGGGCGGTCCGTTGATGCTCCCGCGGGAAACCCGCCGATCGACCTCGTGTTGATGGATATCGATCTCGGCGCCGGAATCGACGGCACCGAAGCGGCACGAAAGATCCTCGAGAAACGGGCGATACCGATCGTCTTTCTTACCGGCCATTCGGAACAGGAGATGTTAGATCGGGTCCGGCAGATCACCCGGTACGGGTATGTGCTGAAGAGCTCCGGCGACCTTGTTCTCGCATCGACGATCGAGAGCGCCTTCGACCTTTTCGAGACGGAGATGGAGCTTCGCGATACCCGAGCGGAGCTTGCCGCGATGTACGAAAACGCGCCGATACCGATTCTCCTGGCAGACAGAGAGATGCGCGTCCGCCGTACCAACGTGGGGGGCGATCTCGATCCGGCTCCCACGATCGGTGCCGCCCTTGAGTGTGTATACGCGCTTTCACTCCCGAATGGATGCGGTTCCGGTCCGTTCTGCTCCATCTGCGAGGTGCGACAAATCGTACTGACCGCCTTTGAAACGGGCCGGAGGTTTCGAGAGCGGGAGGTCACCGTTAACCGCGGAAAACCGGGAGAAATTGCGTCCCGTTTTCTTCTCGCTACCGTCGTGCCCCTCCTCTTGCGTAATCAGCTGTTCGTGGTAGCATCTTTCTCGGATACCACGGAGAAGAAACGGTTGGAACGTAGCTGTGCCGGACATGAAGAGCGATTCGATCGCCTCGCTGAAGCGGTCCCGGTGATGATCTGGGAGTCAGACGAGACGGGCTGTTGTGTGTATTTCAACGAACAGTGGATTTCGTATACCGGGCGTTCCCTTGAGGATGAGATCGGTGACGGCTGGCTCACCGGCGTTGATCCCGATGATCGGGACGCGGTGCGGCGGAAGTACCGTTCGGCTCTTGCCGGCCGGACACCTTTCGAACTGACGTACCGCCTTCGTGGTTCCGACGGGTTGTATCGATGGGTTCTCGATACGGGGATCCCGAAATTCGTAGGCGATCGCGAGTTCGCCGGCTATATCGGGGCCGCAAGTCTGATCGACCGCGACGACGATCGTGCGATCAAGGAGTATCGGAATGCAGAACGTCCCCCCGGCGAACACTGAAAGCGCACCGACGAAACTGGCGCCGTCTCACATCGTTGCAATCGGAGCGTCCGCCGGTGGCCTCGAGGCGATCGAAGCTTTCTTTACCCACGTGCCGGAGGATTCCCCCTTCGCGTACGTAGTTATTCAACACCTGTCGCCGGACTACAAGAGTCTGATGGTCGAGATCCTCTCGAAGAAGACAACGATGCCGGTGTTGCGAGCCGAAGACGGGATGAACGTCGACCGGTCGGCGGTCTATCTGATCCCGCCGAAGAAAAATCTTACGATCTTTCACGGGAAGCTCGTCCTGAGTGAGCAGGACCATACACAGGGACTCAATCTGCCGATCGACGTCTTTCTGCGATCCCTTTCGGAGGACCAGGGGGAGAAGGCGATTGCGGTGATTCTGTCCGGAACCGGCAGCGACGGCACCCGGGGGGGCCGTTCGGTGAAAGAAAAAGGTGGCATCATCGTGGTTCAGGACGTCGCGACAGCGAAGTTCGACGGGATGCCCGCTGCCGCGATCGCTACGGGACTCGCCGATTTTATCCTGCCCCCGGCGGAGATGCCGGCGGAGCTTCTCGCGTTTACCGCCAAGCCGCGGTCGTCCTCGCCCGGTGGGCGCCCGAAGATGCTCTCCGACGAGGACGGAATGAACCGTGTGTTCGCGCTGCTACGGGAGCAGTTCAAGGTTGATTTCTCGCTCTACAAGAAAAACACCGTTTCTCGCCGCCTGGATCGGCGGATGACGATCAACCAGATCGAAGATATCCGCGAGTACGCGTCACTTTTGCAACGGGTACCGAGCGAGTTGAACACACTGTTCCGGGAACTCCTGATCGGTGTCACGAGCTTTTTTCGCGATCCGCAGATCTTCGAGCGTCTTGCACAAGAAGTTGTCGATGAAATCGTCGAAGCCGGTGACGAGCGGGAGATCAGAGTGTGGGTGAGCGGGTGTTCGACCGGTGAGGAGGCGTACACCCTCGCGATCATCCTGCGGGAACGGATGGAGCACGCCGGGGTCTCCCGGGATGTAAAGATCTTTGCCACCGACATCGATCGGAACGCGATCCATTTTGCCGCGGTCGGATCGTACCCCGAGAGCATCGCCGCGGATATACCGGGAGAATACCTCGCAAAGTACTTCTACAAGCGGGACGATCATTTCCAGATAACCCGCACGATTCGGGAGATGGTCGTGTTCGCGGCACACAATCTGGTGAAGGACCCGCCCTTTACCAATATCGATCTGGTCAGTTGCCGAAATCTCCTGATCTACCTCGAGCCGTCGGCGCAGGTGAAGGTGCTGCAGAACTTCAGCTTCTCCCTCGTCCGGAACGGGATACTCCTGCTTGGTTCCAGCGAGTCGATCGGTGAGATGACCGACCTTTTCGAACCGATCCACGCAAAAAGCCGAATCTTTCGCTCCCGCGGAAGCGGTCGTTCATACGCGGCGTTTGGAGGGGGCGGAGCCGGTGATACTCGAGCCCGGGAACAGTCATACCGGTATGCCGCAGCGCGCCGGGCTGCCCGGGGTAACGACGACGCGGTTCTCGAACGGTTTGTCGAAGCGGTGAGCGGTGACTACTTGCCGACGGCGGTTATTCTGAACGAGCAGCAAGAGGTTCTGCATGTGATCGGAGACGCCGAGCGCTTTTTTCGCTTTCCCACCGGGCGACCGTCGATGGAACTGGACAAAGTCGTGGTCAAAGGGCTTTCGGTGCCGATCTCGACGGGGGTCCAGAAAGCGTTTCGGAACCGGAAAGGGGTCGTGTTCACCGGCGTCGTCTACTCCGACGGTGGTGAGACGCGACGGGTAGATATCCGAATCGCCCCGTTACCCGATCGACCGACCTTCAATCCGCTGGTTGCGGTACTGATAAACGATGCCCACCGCGTCCCGACTTCGACGACGGACACGATCGAAACCTACGACGTCTCGGAGCAGACGCAGCAACGGATCGACGATCTCGAACAGGAACTCCAGTTTACCCGGGAGAGTTTGCAAGCCACGATCGAAGAGCTGGAGACGGCGAACGAGGAGCTCCAGGCGACGAATGAAGAGTTGATGGCGAGCAACGAGGAGCTCCAGTCGACCAACGAAGAGTTGCAATCGACCAACGAAGAGCTCTATACGGTGAACTCCGAATACCAGAACAAGATCGTCGAACTGACGGAACTCAACAACGACGTCGAGAATCTGTTGCAGAGTTCGAATATCGGGACACTCCTTCTCGACGAGAATCTGACGATACGCCGCTTTTCCCAGGAAGCGGGGACGGTGTTTCGTCTGAAGGACGGCGATATAGGGCGCCCGATCGAACATATCGCTCATAACCTCGATTCCTTCGATCCCTACGCGGCGATCCGGAAGGTCGTTGAGGCCGGTGCCAAGCGCGAGTGGCCGGTGTGCTCGGGAGGACGATCATGGCACCTCTTTCGGGTCACCCCGTACCGGATCAGTCCCTCGGAGACGGCGGGGGTGATCGTCTCGATCGTTGATATCACGGAACTGAAGACCGCTGAGGAAGAGCGTGCCCGATCGCAGGAGATCCTGTCCCACGTGAGTGATACCTCCCCGGCCCTGGTCTGGATGTCTGACGTCACAAAAGCGTGTATGTGGTTCAACAGGACCTGGTTGAACTTCACGGGACGGACCTTCGAAGAAGAGGAAGGGTACGGATGGACGGAGGGAGTCCACCCCGACGACTACGATCGGTGTCTCCAGATCTATGTTGAAGCCTTCGATGCACGGCGCCCTTTTTCGATGGAGTATCGTCTGCGTCGTCACGACGGTGAGTATCGATGGATTCTGGACAAAGGAACACCTCGTTACAGCGGTACCGCGGAGTTTCTCGGGTACGTGGGGTCGTGCCTTGACGTAACGGAACAGCGGGAGGATCGCCAGGAACTCGAGGCGTCGCGGGAACGGTACCAGACGCTTCTCGAATCGGTGAGCGCCGTGCCCTGGGAGTACGATATCGCCTCGGATCGGTGGACCTATGTGGCGCCGCAAGTCTCCCATATTCTCGGATATCCGCCGGAAGAGTGGACCGACCTGCAATCGTGGGCCGAACGGGTCCATCCCGACGATCGTGCCTGGGCGGCCGAATACTGCGCCGCCAGCACCGCCAGGGGCGAAGCGCACGTGTTCGAGTATCGTTTCATTACGAAAGAGGGAGAAACGGTGTGGATTCGGGACGTCGTCGACGTGGAGATGCACGATGGAACGCCGACAACGATTCGCGGGTTTATGCTCGACATCACGAAACGCAAGCATGACGAGCAGAAACTGACCGGCATACTCCAGGAGGGGTGCGGGGACAACGGTACGGACGATGGAAACACATAGGGACGAGAAAAAGCAACTACTGCGCCGTCGTGCGGAGGCGATCGTATCGCGGGAGGGAACGGAGGATCACGAGAACGGTAATTCCGCTGCCCTCGAATTGCAGATCCCTTCGAACCTCGCGGACCCCACGCCGGAGATGATGACGAGGATCATCCATGACCTGAGAGTGTATCAGGTCGAACTGGAACTGCAGAACAGGGAGCTCCGTACCGCCTATGACCGGTTGGAGAATACGGAGCGGGAGTATCGGGACCTCTTCGAGGATGCGCCGATGGGGCTGGTGATCGTCGACCGAAACGGCATGATCCGCAAGTGCAATGCGACGTTCATGGCACTTCTGGAGCTGGATCTGTCGCCCCGGGGGATCCCGCTCGCGGATATTGTAAGCGAGGAGAGCGCCCGCATCTGGCGGGGGCGGTTCCGGGCGTTGTTTACCGACCCCAGAAACAAACGGATCGATCTGGAACTGGCCACGCAGGATCGCGTCCGGCGGGTGATACGGTTCGTTGGACGCGGTATGGAGCGTGCCCCCGGTACGGTGACCGGTTCGAAGGATGACGAAAACGTGCTGATGCTTGTTGCCTTCGACGTCTCCGATGAGATCGCTGCCCGTGAGCAGACCGAGAACCTGCTGGCGGAAAAGGATCTGCTGCTCAGAGAGCTTCGTCACCGCACGCAGAACCATCTCGCTACGATTCAGAGTATCCTTTCGGTCCAGGCGAATTATACCAACGAAGAGAACGTACGGGACGCGCTGGTCAACGCGGGCAGGCGGATCGAGGCGCTTGCGATGGTAAACGAGCTGTTGACATCGCGCCGTGATCAGGAGCGGGTCGAGTTACAGGGGTACCTCACGGAGCTGGTCGAACGGATACGACGCTCCCGATCCGGTGACTCGGCGATAACTGTATACGCCGAGGTCGAGTCGATCGTCGTACCACCCGACATCGGCTACTCCCTCGGTCTGATCGTAAACGAGTTACTTACCAACGCGTTCAAGTACGCCTTTCCCGACGGTACCACAGGGACGGTATATGTGAGCCTTTGCGCGGAACCTCCCGACGGCGTGGCGCTTACGGTGACCGATACCGGAGTCGGAATACACACGGCGTTCGCCGCCGCCGCCGGACCCCTTCCTGAAGAACACCCCGGAGCTCCGGGCTCATCGTCGCTCTCCGGTGGGTTCGGGCTTCATCTGGTTCGCGGACTGGTCGGACAGATTCGCGGGACCTTCACGGTCGAAGGCACCGGAAGCGGGACGCGTTGCCGAATCGTGTTCAACGTCTCGCGATAGCGTGTCGTACCGTCCGGGTCCTTCACGGACCGGGCGTCACGGAGGGCGAAATCTTGCGACACGACGTTGCACCCTTCACCCGGCGCTCTCGGGTAGTTCCACCCAGAACGTACTTCCGGCGCCCACTTCGCTGGTAAACCCGATGGTGCCACCCATCAGTTCGATAAGGCGTTTGCTGTACACCAGGCCGATTCCCGTGCCCGGGATATTTCCCGCTTCGCGGCCGACGCGATCGAAGGAGGTGAACACCTTTTCCTGCTGGTCCGGCGGAATCCCCGTTCCCGTGTCGGCGACCTCGATACGCACCGAACGTTCCCCTTCGGCAGGGGCGTGTACCGTGACCGTCACCGTTCCGCCGTCGTCGTTGTATCGGATCGCGTTGGTCAGAAGGTTGACCAGGACCTGTCGCAGACGTTCCCGGTCCGCCGTTACGACGATGTTGTCGGCGCCCGGCGTTGCGTCGATGCGAACCCGTCGCTCCCCCGCCAGGGTGCGGACGGTATCGAGGGCCTCTACAACTACAGCGGAAACGCCTACCGGTTGTACCACGAGCTCCACGTTGCCGCTCTCGATACGGGTGAGGTCGATGATTCCGTTGATCAGTGCCAGCAGGCGATCCCCGGCCGTGAGGATCTCCCGCACCGACTCGGTCTGGCCCTCTGTGAGAGACGCGTCGAACTGCAGGATCTGACCGAATCCCATGATCGAGTTCAATGGTGTCCGGAGCTCATGGGTGATGTTGGAGAGAAACACCGTTTTTGCCCGGTTCGCCTCCTCCGCGACTTCCCGTTCCCGGATCGCCGTTTCAGCCCGTTTGCGGTCGGTGATATCCTGGATGAACGCGAAGAACACGATACCCTCTTCGCCGGTGTAGGCCGCGGTGCTGACCTCGACATCCACGATCGTGCCGTCTTTCCGGAGGTGCTGCGTCTCGAACCGGTCGTATCCGTTCTCTTCCAGCTTCCGGATGTGTGCCCGCGTCTCTTCCGGTTTCTCGGCCGCTTCGATATCGGGGATCGACATGCCGAGCATCTCCTCCCGGGTGTATCCGAGCATCCGGCATGCGATCTCGTTCACTTCGAGGAATCGACCGTCCCTGTCCAGAAGCCAGTAGCCCTCCATCGAGGAGTTCACGAGGACCCGGAACTTGTCGGCGTTGGAACGCACCTGTTGTTCCAGTTGCGTGGTCTCCGTGATATCCTGGATGATGCCGACGGAGCGTACGAGTTCGTTCGATTTCGAATACTCGTTGATACCGAACACGCGTACGTAGGTTGTCCGGTCGGACGAAGGGCGCAGTCGGCAGATCACCTCGAACGTGCCGCGGTCCGCGACGGAGGTGGTATACGCATCGGCGACCTCGTCGCGTTCCTCCGGGTGCACCGCGGCGAGAAACGCCTCGAACGACGGCGCGACCATCTCGGGATCGAGTTCGAGGATCCGGTACGTCTCGGGCGACCAGGAGACCGAGGAGATCCCGTCCCGGAGCTCGGCGTTCCAGGAGCCGATCTTTCCGATCCGTTCCGTCTGGTGGAGCAGGAACTCCCGTTGTTCCAGTGCGGCGTGTGCCTCGATCGCGGCGAAGGTAGTGGCGAGGATTCGGGCGATCAGCTGGATACCGTGGATCTCCGCATCGGTACAGCTGAGGGGGCGTTCGGAGTCGAGAACGAAGAAACCGTAGAGATCGTCCCCGGAGTAGACCGGCACGATGAGGATCGATCGGAGTCCTGCCCTCTCGAGGTATCCTCGCTTCCGACTCGAACCGGCGGGCAGCGCGGTAACGTCCGGGACGTAGAGGACGCACCGGTCTTCGAGAACCTGTTCGACGTACCATGGCGCGTCGCTAACGGGAAAGCGCTGGAGTTCGGAGGGTTGCGGTTCGATTCCGTCCCGGGTCCACGAGGCGGTGCTCGATACGAGGCGGGAGTCATCGGAGAAGCGGAACAGGTCGGCACGGTCCACGGAGAAAAACTCGCCGAGGCGGGCGAGGGTCGACACTACAGCCGGTTCCACCGGACCGTGCCCGACCGACGCGAACTCCGCAGAGAGATCGGCAACGAGGCTCTGGAACGCCGTCTCCCTGGCGAGGGCACGCTCCGCCTCTTTGCGTCCGGTGATATCGATGAACGTCGCAAACATACTTTCCACGCCGCCGTCATCGTTCCGAATGACCCTGGTGGAAACGATGAGGGTGAATGGTTTACCGTCCCGACCGATGGCGTCCATATCGCCGATCCAGATGTCGCGGGTGGTGATCTCCTGCACCACCCGCGCCGCCTCATCGGGATCGCGCCAGTAGGAACGTACATCGGTTCCGAGAACCGACTCCGGCGTGTCTGCTCCCCAGAGCCGGAGAAACGCCCGGTTTACGTAGGTGAGTTTTCCGTCGGGATCCGCCTGGGCCATCGCAGTTGCTGCGGTTTCGAAAATCGTACGCAAGCGTCGTGCTTCGGGATCAGCGACCTCCGTGGATGCGGGAAAATCGGTCGGTCGTCGGTCGTCGGTACTCACTCTGCGGCTCCCGGAACGATCCTGTCCAGGAACATGAGAAACTCCCGGATATCGATCGGCTTGGTGACATATCCTTCGAACCCGGCGTCGGTACCATCCGCAACGGCGTCGTTCATCGCGTTTGCGGTGACGGCGATGACCGGTGTTGCCTTTCCCCATTCCTTCGACGTTATGTGTCGGAGCACCTCGTACCCGTTGATGTCGGGGAGATTGATGTCGACCAGGACACACACCGGATGGTGGCGCTCCGCGAGGGCGAGACCCGTCGTCCCCGAGGTCGCGGTAACGAGGGAGAGGGTCGGTCTGTATTTGAAGACGCGGGTCAGCAATCGGATACTCGGTTCGTTGTCGTCGATATAGAGAACGACCGGTTTCGCACCAACGGCAGCCTCATCATCATCGGTGGATGGTACCGGTAGATCTGTTTCATCCGCATCCGACGAAGGCCCCCTGAGTATCTCCGTATCTCCCGCAGGTTCTCTCGTTGTCGAGTGTCCCCGGCGCGCAACGGGGAGGGTGATCGTGAAGGTGCTGCCGACACCAACCTCACTCTCAACGGAAACTGTCCCGCCCATCAGATCCAGGAGGCGATGGGTGAGGGCCAGACCGATACCGGTACCGTCGATATCGCCCCGCTCCCGCCCCAACCTGTTGAACTGGGTAAACAGTTCATCGAGGCGATCCTCGGGAATACCGGCACCGGTGTCGGCGACGGCGATCGAGACGGTTTCGGCCGTTGCCGTTACGGAGATCGATACGCGTCCATCGGGGCGGTTGTATTTGATCGCGTTGGAGAGGAGGTTGATCACCACCTGCTTGAATCGTGTTTTGTCGGTGTGGACGGTGTAGGGCGCTCCGTTGAACGGTTCGATCGTAACCCCGTAGCTCCGCGCCAGTGGCTGGATGAGGGTCTGGGCGTGGAGGAGAACCGCTTCGCAGCTCACCGGTTCCATCGTCAGGTCGATGCGTCCGCTTTCGATCCGGGACAGGTCGAGTACTTCGTCGACCAGCTCGACCAGGTGCTGCCCCGCCCGGAAGATCTCTCGGGCCATCTCGGTTTGCTCCCGGGTGAGGGTCTCGTCGCTCTCGAGGATCTGCGCGAAGCCGAGGACCGCGTTGAGGGGAGTACGGAGCTCGTGACTCATGGAAGAGAGAAAGTCACTCTTCGCCCGGTTCGCGGATTCCGCCGCATCCTTCGAGGCATCGGCTTCCTCCTTCATCGCGATCAGCTCCGCTTCCGCCTCGATCGAGGCAAAGGCATGGGCGAGGATCTGGGAGATCACGGAGACCCCCTTGGCCTGCCCGTCGGTCCACTCCATAAAAGAATCGATCGTGTAGATACCGAGAAAGCCGAAGACGCGACGCACCGTATAGATCGGCACCATCAGGGCCGACCTGATCCCGAGGGAATCGAGAAGCCGCCGCTCCGTATTCGCCTCTTCCGGCAACTCCGCGGTGTCGGGAATATGCACCGCCGTGCGTTCGGTAAGGATCTTCTGCCTGAGCCACCCCGTTCGCTCGATCGGATAGTTCTGCACCGGTGAGTCGGCGATACGGAGATCGGGGTCGCGGTACCACTCGTGGCTGATTGTAGCGGAGGTGAGGTCCGATGAGGACCGGATGATACTGCATCGGTCGACGGCGAAGAACGTCCCTATCCGCTCCAGGGTTTCACCGAGGAGGGCATCGATGTTCGACGAGTTCGCACCGACGAATCTGGTTGCTAAATCAGCGGTCATCTCCTGAAACGCATTCTGGTAGCGGATCTGCTCCTCGTTCCGCTTCCGTTCGGAGATGTCCGTGGCGATCCCGTCGATCCGGACGGGGGAACCTGTTTCATCATAGACGAAATGGCTCCTGTCGGAGATCCACTTTACGGTGCCGTCGGGGCAGATGATCCGGCACTCCCTCACCCCCGTACCGGTCCGTTCAAGTTGCTCCTTTACATCCGCGATCGTGTGCACGTCGTCGGGGTGCACCACCTTTTTCCACAGTGTCGGGTCGTTCTCGAACGCGCTGACCGGATACCCGTAGAGCTGTTCTATCGAGGGACTGAGGAAGATAGGGGTCATCCCGGGATAGTTCAAGGACCATACAACGTCGGAGGCGCTATCGAGAATTCTCCGGAGTTGACTCTCCCGTTCACGCAGTTTCTGCGTCGTCTCGGCGCGGTCGAGAGCCCCGGCGATCGCCTCCACCACGACGGTGAGCATCTGAATCTGGTCGCTCGTCCACGCATAGGGGTGGCGGGTGGCATCAAATCCGACGAACCCGGTGAGCTCTCCCGATCCCGTTCTGACGGGGATACAAAGGCATGATGTCACGTCCCGGGACCGGAGCTCGGCGGCTTCCCGCGACGCCTCCGGGGGGAGTGCCTCCACGTCGGGAATCTGGACCATTTCCCCCCGTCGGATCATCTGCGACCACCATGGCATATCGCCGATCGGATAGTCGGTATATTTCTCCTTCGACGAAGATACCCCCGGGGCACACCACTCGTTGGTACAATCGACACGACGGTAGTCGTCGGAGAAGCGAAAGAGAACGCAGCGACCGATCCCGAAGATCTCGCCAAGGCGGGCGAGGGCATCGTCGATAACGGAGCGGCACGAGTCCGGGCCGTACTGGGCAAGAATCGAGGAGATCTCCGCGATCACTCCCTGGAACCGGAGCTGAAACGCCCGTTCCTCTTCGATCCGGCGCTGCTTCGTGACGTCCTGTTTGAGAGCGAGAAAGTGGGTGATCTCCCCGTTCTCGTTGGTGACGGGAGAAATCGTCGCTTCCTCCCAGTAGAGCTCACCGTTCTTCTTCCGGTTGTGGAAGGTTCCACGCCAGCTCTCCCCGGAGCGGATCGCCCGCCACATCTCGGCGTATTCCTCGTCGGGTCGGTCCCCCGCCTTAAGGATCCGCGGGTTTCCGCCGATCGCTTCCGCGGCGGTGTACCCGGAAGTCTTTTCGAACTGGGGGTTCACG
>JBKHFT010000094.1:0-12474 GCA_046540055.1 Alkalispirochaeta sp. | reverse complement strand
CACCTGGGAGTGCCTGTTTGCGGTCTCGGTGAGCTGGCGCTACTTCTGGCTTGGGGTCGCCCGGCTCGACCGCCTCATTGGCGGCCCCCTGGCGTGGCTGCTGGACCGGGGCGAGCGCCTCGCCTTCGGCCGCCTTGCGATCAGCAACAACGGCGCCCGGGGGGACTACCAGGTCTTCGTCAACGATAACCTCCTCGGCGAAAACCTCACCCAGACGCGTATCCTCTCCGGCACCCATGAGGTTCGGGTGGAACAAGAGCGGATGTTCGGGCGGTTCGTCGTGACCGAGGAGCGGGTCACCGTTCCCGAAGACGGCCGAGGCCGGCTCCAGATCACGATTCCCGATCTGACCGAAGCGGAGCGGCAACGGATCGAGACGTTTGAGGCGCGGATCGTCGTAGAGCAGAACCGCGACAAAGAGGCATACCCCTTCCGGGAGATCATCAACGACTACATCGGCCTCTCCCAGGACCTCGAAAACGCCTCGTATTCGCAGGCGGTTACGCAGCGTAAAAACGAAGTGGAAACAGCGTTCAACGAGTTCGTCGCGTGGTACTCGAAGCCGACGATCATCGAACGGGAAGTGGAAGTACAGCGTAACGCCGACGGTGAGCTCGAGCGTGTCGGCCCCGGGCGCCCCGTCGCGGAGCCGGGCAGCGGCGGCGTCCTCTTCCGCTTCTCCCGGCCGATCAGCGACAACAGCTGACCGTTAGAAGTGGTACCCGACCCCCAGACCGATCGTGAAGGTCCGGTAGTACTGATCGAAGTCGTCGTACCACGATCCGCTGATGATCTGATCGTATATCAGCCGCGCCTCACCGACCCAGGATCCCGCGCCTAGCCGGAAGTAGGTACCCGTCGTTCCACGGACAAATGCATGGAACGGATACGACGGATTCTCCCCGGTCGGATGCCCCAGCTCATCACCGTTGTACTCCGAAGGTGGATTGTTCACCAGGAGGGAGGCACCGACCCCCCCGCCGAAGTACCAGAAGAGGTGGTCTCCGCCCCCGCCAATCAGAAACTCGAAGGGTAGCTCCAGAACTTCCGGCAAAAACTCGTAACCTCCATCGCCGGGCGCTCCCGACGGGTCTTCGATGACGGCGAAAAAATGCTTCGGCGCGTAGGCAAACCCGATACGGAGTCCCCAGAGCCACCATGGCGCCACGTCGGGACGGGCCTGCAGGAAGTACCCGTATGACACACCGAGCGTGATATTCCCACCGTTCTCGTCACGAGCGTCGACGGTGTCCAGCCCATCCTCCCAGTCCTCACCGTGATAGTCCGCTTCGGCGTATCCGGCGTACGCCGTCAGGAATCCGCCGTCCCCGAGGTACTCGCCGCGGACCCGTTCCGTTCCGGTATCGTCTGCGGGCTCACCCGCGAGCGCCCCGGGGTCGATCTCGACACGGATCCACTGCGTCTGGTAATCGGGGTTGCGCACCTCAGAGATCGACTCGATATTCTCGTAGGCGACGGTGAAGATCGACCCGCCGTAGATCTCGATCTCCACGTAGCGATCCACGAAATTCTCGATGATCTTCCCTCGGAGCACCGATCCGTCGGTGATGCGCACCACATCCAGCATCTCATCATCAGGAAACACTTGCGCCGCGAGGGGTGCCGCAAGGATTGCGGTATACAGCATCGTCAAGACTAACCGCCGCATATCTCCTCCTCCGGGCAGGACCAGCCACCCCGGTTTCATCCAGCCCGTTCCGCCATACCGGCGTGGCGTCTGTTAAAAATGGTACCCGATCCCGACGGTAATATCGATCGCGTTATAGTACACCTCGCGATCCGCGTCCCAGGGGATCAGCTGCCGCTCGTAGACCACCCGGAGGTCAGCCTCCCAGTTTTCACCGAGTCGCACCACCCCGTTCAGCGACGCCGCCAGGATCGGTACCACGTCGGTGTCGGTCTCGTACTCCCCGTTCTCGTCGAACTCGCCGGTACCCTCGAAATTCACATCGTACTCGGGACCGTAAGTGAGAACAGAGACACCCGGTCCGAATCCGCCGTACAGGGCCATACGGTCACCCGCCGGACCGAAGAGAACCTCGAGGGGGGCATAGACCACGTTCGTCCACTCCCCATAATCGAGATCACCGACGCCGAAGGGATCGTCCGCATAGAAACCACCGTCCCTGCCGGCGTACGCCAGACCGGCACGGATCCCCCAGAGCCACAGAGAACCGGACAGAACGTTGGGCCGACCGACGGCCCTGACGAAGCCACCGATACTGGACTGTGGTCCGTACGAGGTATCAACGTCTCCGTCCACATCGGGCGTTGCGTCGGGACCCCCGTACCACCCTGGTCCGAAACCGAGATATCCGCCAACGGTGACTCCTCCCTCCTGAAGACTTCGTTTCGCTTCACCCACGCCGTCTCCTGCCCCGGTGTCTCCGGCAGTTGCCGACATCGCTTCGATCTCCGCGAGATCAACCTTGATCCATAACGGGGAATAATCCGGGTTGGCCACGCGGTCGATCGACTCGATCCGGCTGAACCCGAGAACGAAGGAGGAACCGCCGTAGAGCTCGATCTGTACGTATTTGTCCGGGACCCGTTCGGTGATGATCCCCGTAAGGACGGTACCGTCGGAAAGAGTGACTTGATCGAGTTCCTCTGTGCGGGGATAGACCTGTGCGGGGAGAACCGCCGGGAGCAACAGGAACATGGTAACCGCAACATACGTGCTGGTTCTACTGGACAGAGGGTTACCCACGACACTCCTCCCGGAACGTTTCTTTCAGTATAGGTTCACCGTATCGCGGCGTCAACGAATCGTGTTACGTCGTTACCCGTCGACGCCGGCGGGCGGTTCGTCGGCACCTCTATCGCCGCCGCCTGCGGCGTCGCC
The DNA here is from genome assembly GCA_046540055.1 of Alkalispirochaeta sp. Classification (GTDB taxonomy): domain Bacteria; phylum Spirochaetota; class Spirochaetia; order DSM-27196; family Alkalispirochaetaceae; genus Alkalispirochaeta. The sequence continues at coordinate 9,608 of JBKHFT010000094.1, read as the reverse complement.
CGCAGAATGACCGTCGCCAGGCGCGATCTCCGCACCGCCGCGACCGTCCCGCTTCACCCGGTACAGCACCTCGTCGGCGCGCTGGAGTACCCGGTCGAGATCCTCCTCTCCTGCCGCGATTGTCGCCCCGATACTTACCCCGACGGCAGTCGCTTCGGAGTCGTCCCAGTTCCTGATCGCATCAAGGATACGCTCTGTCACGGTCTGAACGCTCTCGTGCGTCGCCGGCGCAACAAGGATGAGAAATTCGTCTCCCCCCCACCGCGCGACGTGATCGTAGGGGCGAACCGTTGCGTTGAATATCCGCGCCACCGCCTCCAACGTCCGGTCCCCTGCGGCGTGTCCAAACGTATCGTTGATCTCCTTGAACCGGTCGAGATCGATCGAGACGATGCCGTACTGCTCTCGGGTACGGATGCTGCGCTCCCGCTGTTCCCGCATCGTCTCGTTCATTCCCCGCCGGTTGAGAAGGCCCGTAAGGGGGTCGGTCCTGCTCATCTGGATCAGTTCCGCCGTCCGCGCTTCTACTTGCTCTTCCAGGTCGGTGGTATACCGTCTGATCACCTCCGCCATACCGGCAAAACTCTTCATCAGCTCGCCGATCTCCCCGTCTTCCGCGGGAAGAACCGGTGCGTACCGGGAATCGTTACGGAACCGGAGGATCTCCCGTTGCAACGTTCCCACCGGATAGAGCACCTCCCGGCGGAGAAAAAAGTTGAACCCGAGCAGCGCCAGAACGAGGACGACAACAAACAGGACGATTGCCCGGGCGAAGTTTCCGACGGGCATCACCTCCTGCATATCCAGGAGGGAGATCTCGAACCACCCGATCGTGGGAAGATAGGTCAGGCCCGCAAGCTTCTGGGTACCGTCGATCTCGACGAAGACGGTCCGCACCGCCCCGGGTTGCGAAGTAGCTTGTAACTCCTCCATCAACCGGTATATCTCTTCGCTGTCCCGAGAGTCTGAAAACAGAAGGTCCACCGTGCGCTTCTGACCTTCCGGCTTCACGAAGCTGCCGTAGTCGATCATCCGGGGATCCCGGTAAAGCTGAATCGCCCCGGAACGGTCGAGAAAGAGGGTAGTCACCCCGGTGTCGTGTATATCGAGAATCTCCGTCAGGAATTCTCCAAGGGGTATTCCGGTACCGACCACCCCGAGAATCTCGCCGTCGTCGGCACCTCCCTCGCGCATCAGTACATCGATCCAGAGACTCGTGATCCCCAGCTCGATGTCGGGATTCACGTTCAGGTGAAAGTCGAGACCGTCCTCGATAAGCCGGTAGAACCACGCGTCGGCAGCCCGATCCGGGCTGAGGTGATATCTGAGCTCACGCCCGGTATATTCCTCATCGGCGTTGTTATGGTAGTACCCACCGGTCCGTCGAAGGGCGACAAAGTAGTTCTCCGACCGGAACATCTGCCGATATTGCTCCATCTCCTCGATCGCCGCACGCTCCAGGTCCGGGTCGTCAGGATCGACCGACCACCTCTCAAGCGTCCCTGAACGCGCCATCTGCCGCGCAAGGAGGATCTCCCGCTCCAGGGGACGGAGGATACGGGCGGTATCGTTCAGCACCTGGATCTCGACAACCCGGCGTCCCCACTCCTCCACGATATTCACCACGGTGAAACGAACGGTAACGTAGGTCAGTAGGGAGGCGATCAGGAGCAACGCGCCGGTGATAATGGAGAAGCGCAGCTTCAGGTTCATGGCAGGAACGATTCTGGACATTTCCGAAAGGATAGCACGGCGATGAGGGGTAGAGAAGCAGCCGGGGTGGTGGGGTTTTCACGGATGAACAACCGGTGAGAACGGTGCGCAGGGGTGTACCTCGCAATCTATCACTACTCTGAGTGGTCTGAAAGGACTGGTACGAACAATGGATTTCACGCGACTCGCTATTCAGCGATCTTCGGCGAGTCCTTGTTTCCGGGCATAGATAATCTGCAACCGCCGGTCACGCTCAGCCTTGATACGGTCCTGGTACTTCTCCCGCAACTCATCGTCGACGATGAACTGCCGGTACCGCTCCTCTGCGTCTTCAATATCAGGATCTTCTTTCGATAGCTGTAACAGAATCGGGTCTTCCATCGCATCCACCTCTCCCCGCTCATACATATGGTTTCGTATGCCCCTTCGGGGCACCCGAAAGGCGGCTTCAGGCAGGGCATGCATCTCTACGGTGTAGACGGTGCCGTTCACATCCCGGGCACGGACATCCACCACCGTGGTCTTGTCGCCCTATGACTCGGCGGGGTTGAAGGGGTTTCTGAAGATACCCACTGCGTGATTTGTAATACCACTTCGACAAGACAGGATGTTTTGGATCGGATCAGTACGGTCGGAACGGAACCATCCTTCGCGCCGACGTATCACCTTCGATCAGACCGCCGCGTCCCGGGGCGCCGAGGATCCGGATCTCTTACTCCCGGACCCGGGCGTATCGGATCCAGAGGCCCCGGACACCGCTTTCCCGACTGCCTCCTCGGACGCCACACCTTCGACGCGATTCCGGCCGAGTTCTTTCGCCCGGTACAACCGGGTATCCGCGACGGACAGAAGGTCCATCGGTTCCGTCGTCTCCTCCGTCAACTCCGCGACACCGAAACTCACCGTCACGGTAAACGTTCCCTGAGACCCCTGGTGGGTCGTTTCTTCCATCCGTCTCCGGATCCGCTCCGCCAGTTCCGCCGCTTCGGAGACACCCGTTTCCGGAAGAATCCCGGCGAACTCCTCACCTCCGTAACGGCAGAGAAAATCGCTCCGGCGCATCTCGTTTTCGGCGACAGTACGGAAGGTGCGCAGTACCTCGTCTCCGGCGGGGTGCCCCTGGGTGTCATTGATCTTCTTGAAATGGTCGAGGTCGGCCATAAACACACTGAGATTGCGGTGATATCGCCGGTGCCGATCGAACTCCTCGGTAAGACGATTGTCGAGAAAGCGGCGGTTGTACGCGCCGGTGAGGGCGTCCTCGTTGTTCATCGCCCGGAGACGCCGCTCCAGAACCACGCTGTCCGTAACGTCCTGAACGGTAATCGCGATCGCTCCGACCTCGCCGTCGTCGCCGTAGACGGGAGTCATCGAGCAGCTCTGCTGCATCATCTCGATCCCGTCGGTTCCGTTTCCACGGAACAACCGAAAGGGAAAGAGGTAGCGGTGCAATTTCTGTGACAGGTAGACCACGTTCCCGAAGGTGAACACCGTCCGGCAGGAGCGCAGGAAACTGGGTGCGTTGAGTTCGGGAAAATCGTGGAAGAGGCTCTTCCCCTGGATATCGTCTGCGGCGATCCCGCTGTACATCTCCATCCACCGGTTCCAGTGAAGTACCGTGAACTGCCGGTTGATCAGGACGACACCGATCGGCAGGACGTCAAGGACACCGGTCTCGTTCATTCGTACTGGCTCCAGAACTCGCCGAGGGCGCGCTTGAGATCCGCTGCAGCGGATTGCTGATTCACGAGATAGAGCATCCCCGTCACCTGCCGATCCTCAAAAGCGAACTCCGCTTTCATCGTGATCGCGAAATCGTCGGGCTGAAACGCGCCCCGGACGAGAAGATCGTCGAAAGCATATCCACCGGTCGCGCGGGGAGGCATATAGTTAATCCTGCGCTTCAGCAGCTCGAAGAGGCGTCCCACGGTAGCGCCGATCAGGACGTTCCCGATCTCAACGAGGACCTCCTTTTCCAGCTCGAGGCGGATATCCGGAGTCGTCACCACCTCGGGATCTACCTCGAAAAAGGAGATCATCTGCTTCTCCGCTCCCTCGGGAAAGAGAAGGAGGGCCATCCCGTTCGTTTCCCCCCGGTACTGTTGCTCCACCACACTCGTCTGCCGGAAGTCGGGAATCTCCGCGGCAAGATACGTCGAAAGCTCCCCTACGGGAACGATCGAAATTCGCGGTGCCCGCAGCTGAATGAACACATCCACCACCTCCGCGAGCTGCGCTGCAGCGGTCCCGAAGGCCATGTTCATTATCTCCTGGAGCGTATCAAGTTCCATCTCGGTAAAGGGATGCGTCGTCATAGGGCGATGTCCTCGGGAAAGAACTCCGCAAGCGCCTTCCGTACCGCATCCTTCTGGGGCGGTTTCTGCAGGAAGGTGGTGACCCCCGCTGCCGCGATCCGCTCCTGTGTCTGCCGCTGCACATCGGCGGTGAGAACCACGATACGTGCTTCGGGAAACTCCCTGCGAATCGCCGCGATCGCATCAAACCCATCCATCACCGGCATCGTGAGATCCATGAATGTGAGGTCCGGGTTGAGTTCCCGAAACCGCGCTACCCCGACCTCGCCGTTCTCTGCCTCGTGGATCTCGAATCCCTCGACGGGAATACAACTCTTCAGAAAAAACCGTGCCGTTCGTGAGTCATCAACGATGAGAACCTTTTTCACCACTCCAGTGTACCCCGTTCGGTTCGTGTTCGCAATTCTTTCGGATCTACTGTGACGGTAGCGGGAGATACCACCGGTCGCGTTTCGGACTACCGGAAATGCCGACCAACGCCAGCGGTCACGCCAAAGGTATGAAAGGTCTGGCGGAAGCCATCGTACCAGCCGTCGGTCTGGGAACTCTCGAAGAAGCCCCTGATCTCACCGGTCCATTTTTCACCAAGGCGCAGATACGTTCCCGCAGAGGCCCGAAGGATCGGGAGGACGTAGTTGTCCACGCCCTGTCCCGAAGGATGTCCAATATCTTCCGCCAGAGAATCCGAGCGCTCGCCGAGGTAGATTGAGAGACCGGTCCCGGCTCCCACGTAAACCATGATCCACCGATTCCCGACCCCAAGCAAAAGATCCGTCGGAAAGTCCAGTGTGTATGCCTCAAAACCGAAATCCACGCGTTGACCGGGGTTGAAGGGATCGTCAATGGTGGTGGCGTATCGTTTCTGCGAGTACCCGAGACCACCGCGAACACCCCAGGAAATCCCGGGTGTGGATACATCACCGAGTGATTTCAGGAACGTGTAGTTCACACCGCCGATCGCGTGCAGTGCGTTTTCCCCGTCGTCGCCGTTGACGTCCCCCTGGAAACTGCGTAGACCGTTTCCCGAGAATCCGACATACGCCGCTCCCAGATGGGCACCTGCGATATGTCCCGTCATCCGGTGATTCTCTTGGGCTTTTCAGTCACCGTGGCGCCCGGGCGTACCGTTATCCACGCCATTCCGTAATCTGGATTTCGCTCCTTCCGCACCCGTTCCACATTGGCGTAGGCGACCACAAACGCGCTGCCGCCGTAGATCTCTATCGTCAGGTATTCACCGGACACATCCTCAACAATCCGCCTCCGCAGCACCGACCCGTCGGTGGTATACACTACGTCCAGCTCTTCCCGATCGGGAAAGACCTAGGCATTTGCAATCCGTGAAAACGAGAAGAGAAACAGACAAACAAAAAGGACCGCAGAATAGCGACGAATCACCGTTTTTACCTCGCCTGTGTGAGATGGCGAGATTATACCACGGGTTTGTCGGTACCGAGGCGAGGGACGGAGCGTTTTTCGCCGAATCGAGGCCGAAGGACTGGTATTATTCGACGACGTTTATCCGGTTATCGCACCGATATCATCAACACTCAGACCGGTCAGCTCGGCGATTTCTTCGTCAGTCATGCCCTTCGCTTTCATCCGTTGTACGATCTCGGCCTGTCGTAGAATCACTCCCTTTTCGATTCCCTTTTCGATCCCTTGCTGCAGCCCCTTCTCTCGCCCTTCCTTAAGGCCCTGCTCGAGACCCGCCTGGCGACCTTCAGCAAGCCCCTGTTTCCGGGCATAGATAATCTGCGATCGCCGGTCACGCTCTGCTTTGATGCGGTCCTGGTACTTCTCCCGCAGCTCGTCGTCAGCGACGAACTGGCGGTACCGCTCCTCGGCGTCCTCTATGTCCGGGTCTTCCTTCAATATCTGTAACAGAATCGGATCTTCCATCGCATCCACCTCTCCGCGTTCATGCATATAGTACAACCACCGCTGGAGGGTCGTCGAGATGTGGGAACCTCCGGTGCCGGTCCCGATCTCAGGTAAAAGATCACGTTCCAGCTTGGGCAACTCCAGAAAGTGGATAGCCAGGTGGTCCGTGAGAACGACCAGCCCGTTGTGGCGAAGGACCAGCTCAAAGGTTGTATGCACCGGCTGTGAACCGGGAAAGATGATGAAGTCTACGATGTTCACCCCCACCACTGGTGAAAGCTGCTCGTAATCCTGTCCCTTCCCGAGCTGTCCCGCGTACGCCTGTGCCCAGTAGTAAAGCGCCCGTTGTCGAAACGCCGCCTCCGGCAGGGCCTGCACCTCTACGGTGTAGACGGTGCCGGTAACATCCCGGGCGCGCACATCCACCACTGAGGTCTTGGCGTCATAGGACTCTGCCGGGTTGAAGGGGTTTCTGATCTCCACCTCTGCTACCGCGGGGAGTCCTGCGTCGGTCTGCACGGCGGTAAGAAATGATCGCAGGATGCTGGTGCTCGTCTCACTGCCGAAGACGTATTTGAAGACGAAGTCACTGGTGAGGCGGATCGGCTCGTAATCCTCTGCGCCGGGCCGGCCAGGTGTGTTGTATTCCATGGGTACCTCCAGGGATACCCACAGCGGAAAAAGTCACGGTGCTTCAGGAAGAGGGTCTATTCAGTGCTTTTTGTTCTCTCGACGGTTACCTGCCGCCGAAACGGTACCCGATCGCGATCCGCTCGCCCCAGCCGCGGAAGACAAAGCCTTCCTCAAAGGCGCTGACAAATTGCCCGTTCGCCCAGAGTCCCGCTTCAAGCACCCAGTTGCGACCCACCAGGAACAGCCCAGAGAGGGAGGCGCTGTAGAGGGGAGTGACCGGGTGTTTGACGGTCAAATTCTCGTCTTCGTCGACCTCGGTGCCGTCGGAATAGTCCAGCTGGTACCAGAGTGTTGTGTATTCTTTCAGATAGGCTATTCCAAGACCAACGCCAATTCCGCCGATCAGTGCCGCTCTATCACCGGAAATACCAACGAGCCCTTCTGTAAAGACCGGAAAATATATCGCTTGAGTGGAAATATAGATTTCGCGCGGCTCTTCGGCGCGGTTCTCCTCTTGCAGATGGGTGTATGCCACATGGAACCCGGAACTTGCACGGACTCCCCACAACCAGGGAGTGCTTCCTGTCTTCTCAAAGGGAGTCCACCACGTATAGTCGAAGCCAAGCCCAACATAGACGTTCATGTCCCCATATTGCAGGTTCGGGTCTTCGATATCGGTTTCCGGCAAGTCCCCATCCCAATCATCGGCAGAGAAGCCACCCATCCTGATAGAAAGACCGAGGAGGTCGGGAATCATTCCAAAACTATACGCACTCACCAGATGCCCACCGGCGGAAAGGGGGCGCGGTGCCGCGTCGGAAACCGTTGTCGTCCCTTCGGCAACAGCGTCCCGGTCACCCAGATTAACCTTGATCCACGTCGTCCCGTAGTTGGGATTCGCCTCCCGCTCCACCGACTCGATCTGCTCATACCCCAGCACAAAGGTGGAGCCGCCGTAGAGCTGGATTTCAAGGTAACGCTCCGGGACCTCTTCCAGGATCACCCCTTTCAGCACCGTGCCGTCCACCAGGCGCACCACGTCCCAGCTCTTCACGGTTGGGAAAGACCTGGGCACCGGCAGTGTGTGCAAACGAGAAGAGAAACAGACAAACAACAAGAACCGCAGAATAGCGACGGATCACCGTTTTTGCCTCGCCTGTGTGAGATGGTGGGATTATACCACGAGTTTTTGGTGGCGGGTCGAAAAGTTCGGGCACCCAACGGCGAAACCATCCCGTAGCGATTCGCGTGAGACCCGTTACATGTCCGTGGCCCGTTTCAGGTCAACCAGAAACGTATCGAAGCGCGTATGACAAGGTTCAAAATCTTCAAGGAGGGTGGCAGCGTAGCTGTTGGCAATGAGCACCCGATCAGGAATCAGCGGTGTCTTGTAGAGATTGCGGAAGAGGTGACGAAACCGCATCAGTTCATCGATTCGGTTTCCAAGTTCCAGATCAAAGAGGGCAGGACGAACACCTTCGATATCGAGGGTCATTCGATGAATCAGAGATCGGTGCCATTCGTGCTCCATGAGGTTGTTCTCAAAAACTTGGCGATCCGGAGAAAATACGACTCCAGCGCGTTGTACAGGTTGTGAATGGTGTACCCGAGAGCGGCAAACTGGTATTCATCGTCGGTCTGCAACTCCTCGATCCGCCGTGTCATCTCCCGGTTTTTGTGGTAATTGACGGCAATGATATCCATGTCCTGTCTCAGTTCCGCTCGAAGCTGCTCAATTACGTCAGCGTCTCGCATACAATACCTCGCCGTGGGTCAATACGTACTCCCGAAACTCGTCGTTTTGCAACTCCAACTCTACCAGAGAGACATCAAACTCGCTTGACGGAACCGTGCGCATGAGTAACGACCAGTTCCCACCAATAATACCCAGATCGATATCCGAATCCTCCCGGAAGGTGCGCCAGGTCTCAAATGTGGAGCCAAATCCAATCACCTTTTGCAGAGAGTTATCCGACTGCGCCAGAATCTCAGCAACCTCCTGCGCCCACATTTGGGCTTTCTGCCGGCGTTCCGCACGGATCCGGTCGCGGGTTTCGTATTTCCTGTGAAGTCTCTCCGCCGCTTGAGCAACAGAAAAACGGCTATCATACATAGTTGCTACTCTACACCGGCTTGTTCCCGACCGCAAAGGAGGCGTCGGAAGTACTCGTCCTCTACAACGGTCCACCGGACAGTTCCTCGCCGCTATTCGATTTCCTGAATCTCTTCAGCGGACAGACCAGTCAACTCAGCGATCTCGGGGATGAACAAGCCGCGTGCTTTCATCCGCTTCACGATCTCGGTCTGTCGTCGAATCGCCCCTTGTGCGATGCCTTGTTTGATGCCTTGCTCAAGACCTTCCCCGCGTCCCCGTTCCATCCCGCGTTTCTCGCCCTGCCTTCCGGCATAGATAATCTGTGACCGCCGGTCACGTTCCGCCTTGATACGGTCCTGGTACTTCTCCCGCAACTCTTCGTCGGCGATGAACTGCCGGTACAGCCCCTCAACGTCTTCTATGTCAGGATCTTCTTTCAGAATCTGTAACAGCAATTGCCAGGTGGTCGGAGAGGATAACCGGCCCGTTGCGGCTCGGGATCGTTATCGTGGTTCGTTCGCGTCTGTGTGTCGTGCGGGAAAAACCTCTTGCAGGTCCACCTCGACACCACCGACTGCGGTTCCGGTGACCGTGTCTGTCGATCCGTAAATACCGGCGCGCCGAAATCGGTTGTCCGACTCCAGAAGATACACCTCTACAACGCGCTCATCAGGATCCACGATCCAGTACTCCCGGACACCGTAGCGTTCGTACAGATCGAACTTTCGCTTCCGGTCGGAATACCCGCTTTCAGGAGAGGTAATCTCGACGATCAGCTCTGGTGCACCAGCTACGCCCCGTTCGGTAAACAGCTCGTTCCGACACCCGACAAGCAGATCAGGCTGTAGCACCGTGGGTTCGTCGTCCTCCGTCTCCGCCGCGTGCACCGCCGACAGCCGTACGTCTGTTGGGGCTGCAAACACGCGGCACGGCCCGTCCTTCAGATTGCTGTGTATCTGGGCGTAGAT
>JBKHFT010000093.1:0-12503 GCA_046540055.1 Alkalispirochaeta sp. | reverse complement strand
ACCGCCCGACGATCCGGAACTCCCCGGTGTAAGTGAAGAGCACGAGATCTCCCGTGTTGAGCCACCCGTCGTCGGTGAGAACTTCGGCGGTCTTTTCGGGGTTCTTGTAGTACCCCCGCATGATCTGTTCGCTCCGGACGTGGAGTTCTCCCTTTCGTCCCGGTCCGCACTGCGACCCGTCCTCGGCGACGACGCGGTACTCGATATCCGGCAAAAGGGGTCCCACCGTCCCCGGTACCGGTTCCTTCTGCTTCCGTACCGCAAGGACGGGACCGGTCTCGGTCAGCCCGTACCCCTCGAGGACTTTGATACCCGCGGCCTGGAAGAACTTGTCCACGTAGGGGGGTAACGCGCCGCCCCCGGAGACGCCGGCGACGAAACGGCCGCCGAGGCGTTCTTTGAGGCTCTTGAAGACGAGGACGTTCCCGAGCAACCGGAAGGGGGTCAACAACACAAGGGGGATGAACGCCGCCGCGGCGTCCACGATATGTGACCGCTTCTGGAACTGCGGGAGTCGTCCGGTGAACGCCGTCACCAGATCGCTGTGGATCTCGCCGACACCGACGAAGAAATGGAAGAGCGCCTGTTTCACGGGGCTCTGCTTACTCACGTTCCTGAGGACTGCGCTGCGGATCCCTTCCCAGATCCGGGGGACCGAGGTCATCCACGAGGGGTGGATCTTCGCCATATCCTCGAGCATCACCTTCCCGATCGGTTTCGAGTAGGCAAGGCTCGCGCCGTAGTTCAGACAGATGTACTCCACGGCGCGCTCGAAAGAGTGCCATACCGGGAGAACCGTCAGGAAGATATCCTTTGGTGTCAGAAAGAGGATCTCCTCGATCCGGTCCATCTGAAAGAGGAACGAGCGGTGGGCAAGCATCACCCCCTTCGGTTCCCCCGTTGTTCCCGAGGTGTACAGGAGGGTCGCGAGGTCGTCGGTGGTTCCCGCGTCGACTTCGGTGTCAAACCGTTCGAGGAGTGACGGGCCGCCGGCGCGCCCCGTCTCGAGAAGATCTGCGTAGGTCGTGATCTTCACTCCCGGTACCGACGGTCGCTCCGCCGGTGTGGGGTAGTCGTCGTAGAGGATGATCTCCTCCAGGTTCGGGAGCTGTTCCCGCCGGGAGAGGATCTTCTCACACTGCGCCGGGTCTTCGGCGAAAGTGAGGCGACAGTCGGCGTGGTTGAGGATGAAGCTCATCTCGTCGGCGGTGGAATCACTTCCCCGGGGAACGTCGGCGGCACCGATCCCGAGAATCGCGAGGTCGGTGAAGATCCATTCCCGCCGGTTGTGGCTCATGATCCCGACGTGCTCTCCTCGGGTGACCCCTTTCTCCAGAAGGGCACCCCCGATGAGGCGCACCGTTTCCCACATCTCGCCGAAGGTGGTGGGCTGAAAGGTGCCGGAATCGTCCTTCGTCCAGCTGAAGGGGTTATTCGTGTGCTCCTGTGCCCGCAAACGGAGCCGTTTCGGGACCGTTTCGTTCGCCGTCATACCGGGACCTCCCCGACAAGGCACATCCACTCTGCTTCGCAGGCGACCTCTTCGCCGACGAAGGCTGTTCCCTTCTGTTTGATCATTCGCGGGGTGATCCGGAGGTTCTCGATCTCCATCCGTACCGTGTCCCCGGGACGAACCTGACGGCGGAATTTCACGGTGCTGATCGTGGCGAGGAAGAAGAGACTCTCACCGAGGACACCGCTCTTCCGGACGCCGGCACCGCCGCACTGGGCCATGCTCTCAACGAGGATCACCCCCGGTACGACGGGGTATTCGGGAAAATGACCGGCGAAAAACGGTTCATCCGACGAAAACGTACGGCTTCCGATGATCATCTCGTCGGAAACCTCCTGGAGATCGTCCACGAAGAGGAACGGCTCTCGATGGGGTAACAGCTCTTTCATGTCCATGGGCACATCATAAAACGCCTTGCACCGGAACACAAGTTGTCGGTCGCCGACCGCTTATTTGACTTTGCTTACTCCGGCGTGATAGCTTCGAACGGTGATATATGGAGGGAACCTCACATGACCTTTGATGAAATCAAAAAGCTGATCAAACAGTTTGACGACAGCTCTCTCAGTGAGCTCAGCTATCAGCATGAAGATACCTCTCTCACCCTGAAGAAAAACGAGTCGCAGAATCCGGTCTATACCCAGCCCATCGTGGTCCATCCCCAGGCGATGCAGTCGGTGACGTCCGTCCAGGACGGCGGGGGCAACCTCGTACCCCAGGCGCCGCCGGTTCAGCCCGCGACATCCGCAGCCCCCACTCCGGAGCAGTCGACTCCCGCATCGGCTACCGCCGCAGGCGAGGGCGCCTCAGCCAGGGATCTCGAGGTGATCGCCTCGCCGATCGTAGGTACCTTCTACCGTTCGCCCTCACCGGACTCGCCGGCGTTCTGCCAGGAGGGTGATATCGTCGAGAAGGGCAAAACGATCTGTATCCTCGAGGCGATGAAAGTGATGAACGAACTCGAGGCGGAGTTCACGATGGAGATCGTCTCGTTCAAGGTAAACAACGGAGACATGGTGGAGTACGGAACACCGATCGTCGAGGTTCGCCGCGTATGATTTCCTCCATCCTCATCGCGAATCGCGGTGAGATCGCGGTGCGCGTGGTACGGGCGTGCCGGGAGATGGGCATCCGAAGCGTTGTCGCCTATTCGGAAGCGGACCGGCACTCCCTGGCGGTCCAGATGGCGGACGATGCGGTATGTGTCGGTCCCGCCTCCGCAACCGACAGTTATCTGAAGATCCCCAACCTTATCTCCGCCGCGATCGTGCGGCACTGCGACGCGATCCACCCCGGGGTGGGGTTTCTGAGTGAAAACGCGAAGTTTGCCCGGGAAGTCACCGATGCGGGATTGATCTTTATCGGTCCCCCGGCGGAGACGATCTCCCTTCTGGGGGACAAGGTCCAGGCGAAGCAGACGGCGATCAAACACCGTGTCCCGGTGATACCCGGAAGCGCCGGCAGTGTGGAGGAGATCGGTGAGGCACAACGTGCCGCCGACGAGATCGGGTACCCTGTGATCGTCAAGGCCGCCTCCGGTGGCGGCGGGAAGGGGATGCGGATCTGTACACGCCCCGAGGATCTCGCGGGGATCCTCAAGATCGCCTCCAACGAGGCGGCGAAGTCGTTCTCCGACGGGACAGTGTACCTCGAGAAGTACCTCACCAGCCCGCGTCACGTGGAGCTGCAGGTTCTTGCGGACTCCCATGGAACGGTAGTGCATCTCGGGGAGCGGGACTGTTCGGTCCAGGAGAACCACCAGAAGCTGGTTGAAGAGAGCCCCTCTACCGCGGTTGACGACGACCTGCGCCGCCGGATGGGGGAAGACGCGATCCGCATGTTTTCCGCTCTCGATTACGTCGGTGCCGGGACGATCGAGTTTCTCGTCGAGGACGGGAAGCACTACTTTATGGAGGTCAACGCCCGGGTACAGGTGGAGCATCCGGTGACGGAGCTCGTTACCGGGGTGGACATCATCGCCGAACAGATCCGCGCCGCCGCGGGGGAGCCCCTCGGGGTGTCCCAGGAGGATATCCTGCTCCGGGGGTACGCTCTGGAGTGCCGGATCAACGCCCAGGCCCCGGGCAAGGTGACCCATTACTACCCGCCCGGCGGGTTCGGCGTACGGGTAGACAGTTTTCTCCACAACGGCGCGGTGGTGCCGCCGTTTTACGACTCCCTCGTCGCGAAGCTGATCGTCTACGGTCGTGACCGCGAGGAGGGCCTCGCCCGGATGGACCGGGCGCTTTCGGAGTTCGAGATAGAAGGGATCCCGACCAATATGGGTCGGCAGCGGCAGATCATCAACAGTCGCGTGTTCCAGAGCGGTGTGTTCGGCACCGATGCGCTCGTCCATATTAAAAAGGAGTTGGGCCTATGAACCGAAGCGTTGTGCTGCGACGGATTCTGCGCCGTTTCCTCCCGGACAAAATTCACAGTCGGCGCCGCGTGCCGCGTTTCGACGACCGGAAGTTCGTCGCCGCAAAGCACGCGTGTCCGTCGTGTAACCGCCCGGTTGAGGAGCAACAGCTCGCCCTCAACCTGTTCGTCTGTCCCCACTGCGGCCACCACTACCGCATAAGCGCCGTCGAACGGATCAGGACGCTCCTCGACGGGGGGGAGATGGGAGAGATATCCGGTGACGTGACGCCGATGAACCCGATCGATTTTCCCGGGTACGAAGAGAAGCTCGACGAAGCGCGGGAAATAACCGGTGTCGACGAAGCGATCACCACCGGGGTGGGGCGGATCGAGGGACGGCAGGCGGTGTTCGCGATCATGTCCTTCACCTTCCTCGGAGGAAGCATGGGCTCCGTTGTCGGAGAACGCGTCGCCCGGGCGATCATGTACGCCGCGGATCGGGAGATGCCGTGTATCATCTTCACCGCCAGCGGCGGCGCCCGGATGCAGGAGGGAATCTTCAGTCTGATGCAGATGGCGAAAACGAGTCACGCCGCGGCGCTTCTTGCCGAAGCGGGGCAACCGCTGTTCGTGGTACTCACCGATCCCACCACCGGCGGGGTGACCGCCTCCTTTTCGATGCTCGGAGACGTGACCCTCGCCGAACCGAACGCGCTGATCGGTTTTGCCGGGCCCCGCGTGATCGAGGGGACGATTCGACAGAAGCTCCCCCAGGGGTTCCAGCGCGCCGAGTTTCAGCAGGAGAAAGGGTTCGTCGATATGGTGGTGCCTCGCACCGAGCTCCGGAGCGTTCTCGCCTATCTGATCGACACCCACACGATCGGAGGTGACCGATGAAATCCGACGAACTCCGCAGCAAACTCCAGGAGCTTCAGGAGCTGGCTCTCCGGGAAAACATCGACATCGGCGCCGACCTCGACCGGCTGACGAAGAAACTTGCCGGCGGTGACGAGACCGCGTGGCACCGGGTGGAACTCGCCCGCCATCAGGAGCGGCCGACGACCCTCGAGTACATCCGCCTCATGAGCGAACGTTTTGTGGAGTTCCACGGCGACCGTGTCTTCGGCGATGACCCCGCCCTCGTCGGAGGGATCGCAACGATCAACGGAATCCATTTCACCTTTCTGGGACACCAGAAGGGGCGGAACATGAAAGAGAACCTCCGACGGAACTACGGGATGGCCCATCCCGAGGGGTATCGGAAAGCGCTGCGCCTTGCACAGCAGGCGGAACGGTTTCACCGGCCGATCATTACCCTCATCGATACACCCGGCGCTTTTCCGGGGCTTGCCGCGGAAGAGCGGGGCATCGGAGAGGCGATCGCCCGAAACCTTCGGGAGTTCTCCACCCTCCGGACGCCGGTGATCTGCATCGTGATCGGAGAAGGTGGTTCGGGAGGGGCCCTGGGGATCGGTATCGGTGACCGGGTCTACATGCTCGAGAACTCGGTGTACTCGGTGATCTCTCCCGAAGGATTCGCCTCGATCCTCCTCAGAGACGCGAAAAAGGCGCAGCAGGCGGCGGGCCTGATGAAGATGACCGCGCCGGACCTCAACGCTTTCGGGATTATCGACGGTATCCTTCCGGAACCCGCCGAAGGAGCCCACACAGACCACCAGGCGATCGCCGGGACGGTCCGACGGCAGATCCTCGCGAGCTACGCCGAACTCTCGAAGAAGCGGATGGACCAGCTCTTACGGGAGCGAAGCGAACGGCTCCTCGCGCTGGGGAAATTCGGAGGGGCCGGTGCCGCGCGATCGAAGGGGTTCCTCGCCCGACTGTTCGGGGGGCGATGATCGGCATTCGCCGTCGGCGAACACGAATCATCCGTCGGGCGCTCGGGACCGGATTCCAGGCGAGCGCGTCGGTGGGAACGCCCGGCTCGCACCGACGCGTTCAGCTCGCACCGACGCGTTCAGCTCGCACCGACGCGTTCAGCCGTGTCACACGCCCTGATAGGCCAGCCAGGCAGCAAGGATCTCCGCGAGGTCGATGATCCCTGCAAACTCGGCAAGTCCGGCGAAAACCAATATCACCGCAATGGTCGTTCCGACGGGCCGAAAGAGCGGTCTGTGGCGAAGAAACCGCAGAACCGGATCGATCAGGCCCAGGAGAACCGCGCTCCCGCCGAGGACGATTCGCGCCGTGACGGGGTTCGCATTACTCCACCCCTCGAGACGATACGCGGTCGCAGCGAGAAACCCGTTGAGCTGCTGAAAGCGACCAAAGGCGATCAGGAGGCCGACAACGATCAGAAAGAGACCGCTCACCGTCTTGATCACCGGTAAATGCCGCTTGATCTTCTGCAGCGACGCCGAGACGCGGGTAAACGCCGCCCCGGCGAGGAGAAACGGGAGCCCGAGGCCGAGAGAGTAGACCCCGAGCAACACCGCGGCGCGTCCCGTTTCGCTCTCACTCCCGGCAAGAAAGAGGATCGATGCAAGGATCGGGCCGATGCAGGGGCTCCACCCCGCGCCGAAGGCCATACCCACCACGACCGCTCCGGCGGCACCGGCGGGGCGGTTACTGAGGTGCACCCGCCGCTCCAGGTTGAGGCCTTTCACGAAATCGAAGATCACGTTGAACCCGAGGAGAACAACGATCGTCCCCGCGACGAGGTTGATCCAGCGGGAGGCGCCGGAGAAGAGCATGGCCGGCCCGGCGAAGAGAATCCCCAATACTACGAACACGATCGTAAAACCGAGGACGAAAAACGCCGTTCGGAGCATGATCACGCCACGGTCGAGACCCTTCCGTTGCGAGAGTTCCTGAAAACTCACCCCGCTGACAAACGACAGATAGCTCGGAATGAGGGGGAGAACGCATGGCGACAGAAAGGAGAGGATCCCCGCAAGGAACGCGAGGAATATGTTGAGGTCCGCGTTCATCGTTCCGCGACGATCTCGACGATCCGGCGCATTCCGTCCATCACGTCGTCCTCGTCCCAGTACCGGGTACCGACGAGCATCCCGAGGACCGTTCCGTCGGGGCCGATGAAAAAGGTCGTCGGTATTCCCCGGACGCCGTAGTTCGTGGAGACGCTGCCGTCACCGTCGAGAAGAACGGGGTACGAGTAGCCGAACTCGTCGATAAAACCCTGAACGGTATCGCGATCTTCCCTGACGTTCACAGCGATCATCTCAAACGGCGCATCATCGAGGGCGGTGTACAACGTCTCCATCGACGGCATCTCTTCCCGACACGGCGGGCACCAGGTGGCCCAGAAGTTCAGAAACACGAACTGCCCCTGGAGATCGGAGAGAGTCGTTTCTCCGCCGGAGAGGCGGGGGAGGCCGAAATCGACGGCGTCGATCTTGCCGCGGAACGTCTGGATCCCGAATCCGCTGAGAATCTCCTGAATCTCGGCACGGGCCTGGTCGTCGAAACCGGCCGTAGTCGCGTCGGTGGTTTCAGTGGACGGGGGTGTCCGTTGCGGGTCCTCCGACGATCCTCCGGCGGATACGCTCACCGCCGGTATCAGTGAAAGAATCAGAAACACAGTCGCAGTGATTCTCATCGATATGCTCCTCTGCGGCGCTTGCTCCCTCGGCATCGGGGTCTTCCCGCGGCGAATATGCCGACCGAATTCGACGGTTCACCGCGTATTGACCAGGAGTAACGCCACGATATTATACGCCCCGTGTCCAAGGGTGAACGACACGATTCCGGGACGTCGTATCCACAATATACCGAGGAACAATCCTGCGGAAAAGGCAAAAACCAGCGCCGGAATCCCCTGGTACCCGTGACCGACGGAGAACAGCAACGCCGAGGCGACGACCGCGACGAACGGAGAGGCTCCGAACTGCCGAATCCTGAGGAGCAGGTACCCCCGGAAAAAGAGTTCCTCCACCCATGCAACGGAAAGCATCATCGCCCCGAGCATCATCGCGCGGACCGGTCCGTCTCCACCGAACGAAACCTCCCGGAAGAGGGAGTCCGGCACCTCCCCGGTGATCCCTCCGGTTGCGGCGGAGGTGGCGAGAGCGATACCGAACAATCCGAGAAAGACGGAGATTCCCCCGATGGGAACTCCCCGTTCGACACCAACCAGGTCGATCCGTTCTCCCTGGATGTCGGCGAGGTAGAGGATCAGGAGAGCAAAGGCGATATTGCGAATTATCGACGCGAAGATTACGTTTCCGATCGCAAGTTGCCCGACATCGCCCGGCGCCAACAGTCCGGGAACGACGAACAGGCAGAACAGTACCACCGTTTCCCGTGCCCGTCGGTGGAGTACCATCGCGTCGGATGGGTCGGGCCGGTTCGTTTCCGTGATAATCGTCCCCCTGAAGACAACGCGTCTGATTTATCGTACCTTAACTTACGAGGCGTTCCACCGATAATCAAGAGGAGGAGAGGTAACCGTTGGGCATTATCGTTCTCGTTATCGCATTCGTACTGGTGATCGGGATCTACATCCTCGTGAATCGGTCGGGGGGATTCTCGTTTCCCTGGGTACAGTTCTACGTGCGCGGAAAAGAGAGCGGTTTTTCCTTCTCCGAGGTCAATCTTCTTCGGCATGTTGCAATCGAAAACAAACTGAAGACCCCTACCTCTCTGTTCTGGAGCGTAAAGACCCTCGACCGGTGTATCAGGTCCGCCATCGTCGGATTCAGATCCCACCGCACAACGGAACAACCCCGGAACCAGGAGTTTCTCGACAAACTGTTTACCTTCCGCCGTCGGGTTGAGTTCGATCAGCCGAAATACCGAATGGGGATCTCTTCGACCCGCGGGATCAGTCCGGGGCAGACGTTCAAGATTACTCCCGCCGCCGGTGGGGTCTACATCGCGAAACTGATCGAAAACAACCGTCGCTACATTGCACTGACCTATCCCCGGGGCAGAAGCGATAACCCGGGGTTCTCCTGGAAGGACCAGCAGATCAAGGTCTACTTCTGGCGCAAAGAAGACGCCGGTTACTACTTCGAATCGAAGGTGATCGGTGACTACCTCGACCGCAAAGTTCCGATCATACACGTGAGTCACTCGGACAACATTATCAGGGCACAGAAGCGCCGTTCGGTGCGGCGGGAAGCCGGCGTTCCGGCGCTGCTGTTCCCACTCCGGACGATCAACCAGGCGAACGAGACGATCGAATCCTCCGGCGGGTATCGATGCAAGCTTCTCGATATCTCCGAGGACGGTGCCGCCGTAGCGATCGGAGGCCGGGCGAAGGCGGGGCTACCGGTGAAGATCCAGGCGCGCCTCTCCGACGAAGCGGTGGTTCTCAGCGGCGTGATCAAGTCGGTGGACTTCAAACAGAAGAACAACGCCAGTGTCCTCCACATCCAGGGGCAGCCCGGGTCGGTGGGGATGCGGGTAAAGATCCTCACCTACGTGTACGGCCTTTTCAGCGACGATGAACATAGGACGCGCCTTTCCGATTCAGCGAAGCGGGAAACGCCTTCCCGTCGGGGCGACAACACCGACGCCCCCGGTACCACCACCGACGAGCCCCCGGGAGCTTCCCCGCGGCAGCGTGCAGCCCACTCCACTCGGTCCGAAGATCAATAGTACCAAAGAATTCGTTGATACCTGTCGGGGAATCCACTACTATACTACTATGCGTCGCGTACACATCGTACTGTTCCTTGTCATCGCGGTTACCGCAACCGTCGGTGCACAGGTTGATCGTCTGGAAACGTATCAGGAGAATTTCTCCGCGTCGAACCTGCAGACGAAGCTGGAGATCGTTCGTGCGGCGGACGGCGAAGACGCCGCGTCCTTTGGTCCGTTCTACGGCCAGACGTTGCGTTTCGTCGTCAGTAACGCCGAGGATCTTGACACCGAGCGCGCTCTTCGGGAGATCGCGTTGGAGTCGATTGATCGTATCGAAGAGGGACAGTACACCGCTGCGGTCGGCGACCTGTGGCGTCTGTTCACCCTCTACTCCGATTCAACCACGCGGATCAGAATCCTCGAGGTGATCGGTGAGATCGGCGCCGAGCGCCCGGAAGAGACGGGATACCTCGCGGATTGGGTCGCTACCCAGAACAACCTCCGCAGTGGCGGTGGCGACGTCGATCTCCAGGTGTTGACAACTGCCGTGGACACCCTCGGAAAACTCCAGATGCCGGTCGCTTTCGAACCGATTCTGGACGTGATTCTGACGCAGTATCCCGATTCCGTCACGAATCAAGCTCGCGAAAGCCTCAGCGAGATCGAGGGTGTCCCCCTCGAACTCGCTTCGGACGTAATCCGCAGCAAAGATGTCCCCGACAAGGGCTCCGCATTTCTCTTCTTCATGGAAAACGACGATTATCTTTCCGATTCCGACAAACTCGAACTCGCCCTGCTCACCCTGAACGAAGCGCTTCGGGCGCAACCTGCAACGACGCGAGAACGGGAGACGCTTCGGCAACTCCGGTTTACCGCGGCAAACCGGATTCGGGAAGGCTCGTATGAGCCCGCAACGAACGAAGTAATCCGGCATTTCAACGAGACGGTTCTCGAGTTTGATCGCGGTCAAATTCCGAAGAACCGGGTCCTCGAAGCGATCGCTACCCTCGGGGCAATGGGCAATGAGGAAGCGGCAGCTCGGCTTACGGACTATCTCGAGTTGCTTAATACCTACACCGAGCGGGACCGTCCCTACGACATGCAGGTCCTCCTCGCGACGATTCGCAACCTCGAGATCCTTGATGACCCCGATTCGTACAACGCGCTGTTCATGACGACGATTCTGGAAAACTATCCCGATCGCGTTCGTGATGCAGCTCGGGAAGCGGCAGATACAGTTTCGCAGTAATACTCCTATGTGAGTCGTTGTCAGAACAGTACTATCCACACGTACCCCGTCGTTACCGCCCCTGCGGTATCGGCGGCGATCTATCTCTGTCTTGTGCCGCCCCTGTTTGCTCCGGGGCAAATCGCCCATGCCGTTGTCTCGGTGGCAGCCGGTCTTATCGGGAGTGTCCTTCCGATTGGTGCGATCCACCGAAACGAGACCGGAGAAGGAGGCGTCGAGCTCGGCAAAACCTCCGCGAACCCGATGCGACGACGACGGGAGATCGTGACGCGGATCTGCCTCGGAATCGCCCTCGCGGCGTTGATTCTCACGGTACGACTCCCGCGGGGTACCGGGATCCCCCGGTACGCGATCGACACGACCGGGGAGGTCACCGTTTTCGGTCGCGCCGTCGAAGATCTGCGGCCCTCCGCGACGGGTACCCGGGCGCTCCGGATCGCCGTCGACGAGGTTCGGGACCGCCGCGGCTGGCGCGGATCGGCGCGGGGGGAGATCGTTGTACTCTGGGATGGTCCTGAATCGCTTCTGGCCGCTGACGGCGTCCGTCGCCTCGTGCCCCTTCGTCACGACGGGATCGCCGTCGTCCTCAACGCCGACGAAAGAAACGACACCGCAAGCGACGGAAGTGCCGAAATCCGGGGGTACCGATGGGTCTCCGTCGAGGATATGACGGTCACGCCGACGACGCGCCGGGACGTCGAAGCGCGTCGTTTCGTGCGCACCGCGATCCGACGTCGTCTTGCGCGCCTCTCCTCGTCGAGCCGAGGTGTCCTTGCGGCGCTGATCCTCGGCGACCGGCGGGGCCTCGATCGGGAGCTCAGCGAGAACGTTCGAAAAAGCGGCGCCGCCCACATCCTCGCCCTGAGCGGGATGCATCTCGGAGTGCTCGCGGCGCTCCTTGCCGTCGCGACGCGGAGACTCCTGCCGCGAGGGAGCGCCGCTGTCATCGGATGCGTCGTCCTCGGGTGGTACGTCTGGGTCGCAGGGACGATCCCGTCCCTCCTTCGGGCGTACGCGATGGTCTGCGTCGGGGCCGTGGCGACCCTGCGGTACCGGAGAGTCCCTGCCCTGGTGATCCTCGCCCGGGGGATCGTGGTGCTCTGCGCGATCGATCCGGGCATCACCGGGGAGCTTGGATTTCAGTACTCCGTCCTCGCTCTGGCGGGGCTTCTCCTGCTCGCGCCGGGTGTGGTGGCGTGGGGAGAGTACCTCCTGCCGCGACGGGTCGCGCTCTACGGCGGTACATCCCTTGCGGCGCTCCTGGTTACCGCGCCGCTGTCGATCGCGCTCTTCGGCGCCTTCTACCCGGCGGGGGTCATCATGGCCGGGGTGCTTTCGGCGGTGGTGGTTGTACAGATCTGGATCGGCCTTGTATACATCGGTGTTGCCCGGATCCCCGTCGTCGGTACCGTCCTGGCTTCGATCACCGAAGGTGTTACCGCAGCGTTGGCGCGCCTCGCCGCGGTGGGCGCCATGGTGCCGGGTTTCGATCACGTCGCGATACCGGCGCCTGACGGAGAAGGAATCGAGATCCAACAGCCGGAGGTGATCATCGTCGCGGTACTGCTGCTTGTGTCGCTCTGGTGGTGCGTACTACTGTTGCGTCGTCGACGGAGAGCGCGATGGCGTATCGAAGGGAGCCGCTGGAATGAATCACACCTCGATTACTGATATCCGGGCACTGCTGGACGAGCGAGGTATCGCACTGAAGAAGCGGTTCGGACAGAACTTCCTCGTCGACGACAATATCAGACGACGGATCGTATCGGCGATCCTGTCCGAACTCGACGGCGACGATCATGCAGGGGAGGACGG
>JBKHFT010000092.1:0-12864 GCA_046540055.1 Alkalispirochaeta sp. | reverse complement strand
GGCCGCGTGATTTGTTCCCGTCCCCCCCAGGTCCGGCGAGGCGGCGTGATCTTTTCCCGTCCCCCCCAGGTCCGGCGAGGCCGCATGGTCGCGAGTGGAAGTCGGCCGGGGGCCCTCGCCCGCCGCACTCTCCGTGCCCGTCCCCGACGTACCGTCGCGTTCCACCGCAAGCCACAACCGCACTACCTCCTGCGTCAGGAAGTAGGGACCCTGCAGGTTCGTGCGCATCAGTTCCTCGAAAGACTCCTCCGTCGCTTCGGTGATATCGAAACGCTCCCGGGGGGCGATCCCCGCGTTGTTCACGAGGGCGTAGATATCGCCGAACTCAGCAGCCGTCTCCGCCACCAGCCGTTTGCGATCGTTCCGGTTCGAAATATCCCCCTGAATCGGTACAAAACGTCGTCCTGCCGGGGCGACCGCGGCGCAGTCCCTGGCGGTCTGTTCCGCCGCCGTGCGGTTCCCGCGGTAGTTGATCGCCACGTTGTACCCTCCCTCGGCAAGAGAGAGGGCGATCCCCCGCCCGAGCCCACGGCTCGCACCGGTGACAAGAACCGTCCGTACCGCGCCGTTGTCGTCACCAGTCGTCGTATCCACCTGTGCCATAGTGGTATTGTAGCTCCCCTTCGACACCCACGCTTTGCAGATCGAGCGCCGAGGGATTTGCATATCGGGCAATCCCCGCCACAGGTCCCCGCCACAGCACTCCTCCGACATGGTATAGTCACGGGATGCGATCCCTCACCCCCCGGGAGTTCACCCTGCCCCCGTCAGGCATCGTCGCCGTGGAGAGCCGCCACAGCCCGGAGTTCACGATGGAGGCGCAGCAGCACCCATTTCACGAGGTCTTTCTCCTCCTCCGGGGAACGGTGTCGGTAGGTCTCACAGCCCGCCACCAGGAGCGCCTCGAGTATACCCTCCAGCCCGGGGACTACCTCATCGTCCCCGCCGGGACCTCCCACTTCATCACCGACCAGCGCGCCTCGACCCTCGTCGTCGTCGCCTTCGCCGACACCGTTCTCGATACCGTACCGGGACGCCGCGAGATCTGGTCCCAGATCACCGGTCTCCGAGAGCGGGAAGAGGCGTCCGGAGTGCGCCACGTACCCTCCGCACCGGAACACCTCAGAGACCCTGCCTGGCGTCGTCTCATCGCCCTCGGCCGCTCCGTCCGACGCGGAGGCGGTGGCGGTATCCGCACTGCCTCGGGTCGCATCGAACTCGAGACCGCGTTCAACGAGTTCCTCCTGGAACTCAGCACCCTTTCCGGCCGCCCCCGGTACCCCGACGCCCGGGAACGCGTCTACGCCCTCGTCCACGCTCTCCCTGACCTCATCCACGAAAGCTGGCCCCTCGACCGCGCCGCCGCCGCTGCCAACCTCTCCCGCCGCCGCTTCTCCGACCTCTGGCGCGACGTCACCGGTGAGACCTTCGTCACCTCCCTCCAGAAACACCGCGTCGCCGCCGCCCAGCGCCTGATGACCGAAGAAGATCTCTCCATCGTCGCCGCCGCGTTTACCGCCGGTTTCGACGATCTCACCCACTTCTACAAAGTGTTCCGCCGCCACACCGGCATCCCCCCGGGACGCTGGATCGCCCGGACCGCCTCAGACGCAGACGCCGACGAAACGTAACGGGCAGTCGGTACGCCCTGACACGACGCATACGATAGTCGAACTGACGTTCTGCGGGGTGCCGTGCCGTCCCCAACGTACCACCCGGCTCGCGGGTGATTCAGCTTCACAGAGACCGTCCGGGACACCTGATATAACGAGTAGCATTGATAGGCATCACCCTCTTCAACCTCACCGTCGCCAACCTCGTTTCCCTGACGATGGAGCCGGGCATCCCGATCGACGCGGAGAACCGTGTGCGCTTGCCCTGTACCTTTTCGGGGCCAACGAGTTGTTGCTCGAGTCGATCAGCGATAGAATCGGAACGGAGATCCACCGGGACCGGATAAGGGAGTGTCTCTTGACCACCACAAGACATGTTTTCACACCGTGCGAAGAGCTCCGGTCCCGAAAAAAAGGAAGAGGACTGCTATGGAATATCGATTACTGGGACGTTCAGGGCTGAAGGTAAGTGAGCTGTGCCTCGGGACGATGACGTTCGGGCGGGAGACGTCTGAGCGGGAGAGCTTCGGGATCCTCGACGCCTTCGTCGACGCCGGGGGTAATTTCTTCGACACCGCCGATGTGTACTCCCGGGGCGGTTCGGAAGAGATCGTCGGGAAATGGCTGAATGCGCCGGGACGGAACCGGGACGATTTCGTAGTCGCCACGAAGGTCCGGTACCCGATGGGAGAGGGACCGAACGACACAGGGCTCTCCCGGAAACACATCCTGAGCGGCGTCGAAGCGAGCCTGCGACGACTGAAAACCGACTATATCGACCTCTACCAGATCCACGGATGGGATCCCCTGACGCCGATCCTCGAGATCCTGCATTCCCTCGACGATCTGGTTCGCCGGGGACTGGTACGGCAGATCGGGGTGAGCAACGTCACGGGAGCGCAACTGCAGCACGCCCTCGACCTCTCGCGCCGGCACGGGCTCGAGGCGTTCGTCTCCCTTCAGCCGCAGTATAACCTGCTCGCCCGGGCGACGGAGTTCGAGCTGCTCCCGGTGTGCCGGTCCGAACAGATCGGCGTGATCCCCTGGAGCCCCCTCCGAGGGGGGTGGCTGAGCGGAAAGTTCCGCCGCGGGATGGACACGCCGCCGAAGGACTCCCGGATCGCGATCGCCGAGGATCACGGATGGGGTGAACGGTGGAGCAACTACAACAATGAGTTCACCTGGGGTGTCCTCGACGCGCTCCACCAGGTCAGCGCCGAGACGGGTCACACCCCCGCACAGGTCGCTTTGAACTGGCTCCTCCGGAACGACACCGTCACCGCGCCGATCATCGGGGTCCGGACGATGGCGCAGTTCACCGACAATATCGGCGCCGTGGGGTGGACGCTCACCGATGATCAGATGAACACGCTGACCCTGGCGTCGCAACCACCGGTCAGCTATCCCTACGACGCCGACGCGGCGTGGCAGCGCGCCCGGGACTGACGGGGTGGACGGGAACACCGGCGCGCACATTCGCCCCCTGACGCCGGAACTGGAGGGGAGCATCCGCGGGAATCCCCTCCTCAACATCGACACATACCTGATCCCCAGCCCCTACATCCGGGAGACGGAGATCGAAAAAGACTACGACCACAGCTTTGCCTGGATCGAGGAGGGGGAGGTTCTCGGGTTCATCCTCGTCTACTCCAGCAATTCGAGCGAAACGTAC
Source organism: Alkalispirochaeta sp. (assembly GCA_046540055.1). Lineage (GTDB taxonomy): Bacteria > Spirochaetota > Spirochaetia > DSM-27196 > Alkalispirochaetaceae > Alkalispirochaeta. Next base: position 9,579 of record JBKHFT010000092.1, on the reverse strand, counting down.
CTGATCTACGAGCTGGTGATCAGCCCCTTCGCCCGGGGCCGTGGCATCGGATCCGCCCTGGGGCGGCACCTCCTGCAGTCGATCGACCCGGAGGCAACGGTATATCTCTACGTCTGGGAGAAGCACACCGACACACTCGAGTTCTTCCTCAAGCGCGGGTTCGAGATGGGTCGGTCGATCGTATACCGGAATCTCGTCTACTTTCACCTCCACGCCCGAAGCGGCGAGGTCCGTGCCGGTTCTCCCGGGGACGGAGCGGAGGGGACGGACAACCACGACCTCCCCGAAGAGATCGGCCGTACCCGCCACGACGCGCGAAAAACGATCCGCTTTCTGTCAAGTATGGTGGATATGCTCTCCATCGAGAACTGCGGACGGATCATCGAGGACATCAACCGGGAGACGACATACCTCGTCAATACGCTGAACTCCTTCCGGGATTCGATGAGCCGCATTCATGAGGTAAACATCACGAACCTGATCCTCGAGCGGATCGTCCCCTACGTCGGAGCCGCACCGATCCAGTGCGAGCTCCGGCTGAAGCTGCAGAAACCGAACGTGATCGCCCTGGGGAATTATGTGAGTATCGGCCGCGCCTTCGTGAACATCGTCGCCAACGCGCTGGAGTCGATCGCTGCAAGCGGACGAACCGACGGGATCGTGGAGGTGAAGATCGCCGAGGACGACGACGGTACGCCCTACGTTCGTTTCCGGGACAACGGAATCGGTATGACATCGGAGCAGTTGGAGCCCGGCCGCGACGGGGTTCCCGCGTTTGTGGGACGAACGACGAAGAACCGCAAGGAGGGGGAAGGGCTCGGGTCGATCCAGATCTTCAGCACCTTCGGTCCCGAGAACATCACCGTCGACGGCCGGCTACACCGGGGGTGCAGCTGGAAGATCCGTCTCAGGAAACCGACAAGCGAGTCCGACCCGTGGTTCACTCACCTCGAACAGCGCTACCACGTCCTGACGACCCTCACCGAGGACATCGTCCCCGGTCCGGAGACGCCACGGCAGGATCTGATCGCCTACGTCTGGCAGACCCGGAAGATCGAGATCTTCCTCTTCGACGTGATCCTCCATTTCAGCGCCTACCACAACATTCGTACGATCCACCGGACCGTTCTCTCCTACTTCATGGGCGACAGTACCGACGAATCGTTGCGTCGCTTCGCCGGGAAGCTCCGGGTCGACCGGGAGATTCTGAAACGGTGGCTCGTGACGATCGCACAGGTCGTGAAGGACCGGTGGGGGGTGATCGCGCCTCTCCGGTCCCGCGAGGATCTCCGGGGAGCGATGCTCAAGAGCTACGGCCAGGCGATCGAGAACGTGATGATCTTCACCCTCGACCCCGCATCGGGGGAGAGCTTCGCCACGGACCGGAAGCTGGCGGAACACCTCGACTTTGCACCGTACCTCGGAGGAGACCGGGAACGGCTGGTCCGCGGCGAGTTCACCGGGGATATGAACAACGACGAGCGGCCGATTTTCCTCGGGGTCTGGAGCATCGACTCCGAACAGGATCTCGAGAAGAAGCTCCGTCTTATCCAGAGGGCGGCACGAACGCTGATTGAGATCGGTATCCACCGGGAGAAGAAGCTCGCCTTCTACCAGACGACGTACATCCGTCACACCCGGGATATCAACAGCGACGCGGTAACGACCTTCGGCGAATTTGCCGATCTCTCGCCGGACGATCTGTTCCGGTACGCCCGGGAGGCCGACGACGAACTCCAGGGGTACATCTCGGCGCTTGATTGAAAGGACAATTCATCCACCCGTCGCGGGGAGTCGAAACAACGTTGTACGCCGGGATCGCGACGCCCGGGACTACACGCAAAGGAGGAAGCATGAACTGGTCGGCAATAGAAATGTGGAGCGCCTATCTGGTCGCCCATCCGGAAATTGCGGGTGAAGCGGGGGCGGCGGAGGTGACCGCATGGAGCTTCGGCGCCGGACCGGAGATGGAGACGGAGCTCGCCGAGCTGGTCCTCGCGGGAACGAAGCGTGCCACGGCGTCAAGCCTGCAGGGGCTCCTGGTGGAAGGGGAACCGTTCCCGAAGGTCGGCGTCTACTCGGTGATCCTCGACGGGACCGGTACCGCCCGGTGCGTCATCCGTACTACCGCACTCACGGTGGCACCCTTCTCCGCGGTGCCCGCGGAGTTCGCCGCCCGGGAGGGAGAAGGGGACGGGAGTCTCGCGAACTGGCGGGAGGGGCACCGGCGATTCTTCGGGGCGGAGCACGAATCGCTGGGTATTCCGTTCGACGAGACGATTCCGGTGGTCTGCGAGGATTTCGAAGTGGTCTGGCCGGAACCGACGGGTCAGTAGCTGAACTCGACGGAAACCCGCCAGGCACCCCGGAGGCGCCACGCCCCGGAATAGTCGTCGACGGCGCCCGGGGAACCCGCCGTCCCGAAGTAGTTCTCCGACAGCGGGCGCTCCGCGGTCCCGCGATACCCGAGACGCCACAAGAGCGGCGACGGTGCCCGAACACCGACCCCCGCCTCCCACTCCCACCGGTGATCCAGCGCGTCCGGGAGGTCTTCCGGAGACGGTACCGGCGCATGCTGTACGGTGTACGACCCGCCGGCGAGATCGATCACGAAGCGGTCGGCAATACGGAGAAGGTATTCCCCCCGCAGGTTGAACAGCTGCTCCGCCGCAGGATTCGACGCGATCCCCCGGGGAATCGTGTATCGCAACAGGAGCAGCGAGTCGAGACGGGCGGGATCAGCGGTGTTCTCCGGCAGAAATCCGATATCCCGCTTCCCGAGGGCAAAGATCACGTCGGCGCGGCGAAAAAGATCGCCGTCGCCGGAGGTATGGAACCATTCCCACCCGCCACCGATACCCCATACAATTCCGTTCCCCTCGATACCGACCACCGCATCGTGGTAGAGGCGATTACTCCGGAGGGTCGTCGTGGTCTCCGTCGTCTCCTGGGTCACCGTGGTCCGGAGGTACACCGGCGAGAGGGGTAACTCGATCCGCCCCGACACCTCCGTGTCGTTCGGCAGGGTCAGACCCCGGGGGCCGATATCGGCGGGCAGGAAACCGGTAATCGCGAAGCGGTCACGGCTCACGTGGTCCACAAGTGATGTGGAGCCGGAGGGCCCGACTCGAGGGGAAGAGGCGGTGGGACGCCTGTCCCGGCGCCGAGGACGTGTCGCCTCGGAGGGCGGCGCGAGTCCGTCGGGAGTCGGAAGCGCCGCCGTGACAACAGGCGAGGCGGTACCGTCGGCGAGCCAGTCCAGGGCATCCCGAAAGATCGCGACCGGCGGTATCACGTGAGCGCCGGGGTACTCCCGGTAGGTGACGGCGACCTCTGAGTGTTCCGCTTGTTCCCGGGCGATGTTGATACCGTGGTGACGCACCGGTGCTTCCCGGTCTCCAATCAGGAACGCGACACGACCTCCCCGTTGGCTGAGAGTGTACAGGGCTTCGTCCGACGCGGGGTAAGAGGCGCGAGACCCGGCAACTACCGCCCCCGCCACCAGCGCGGGGTTACGTACCGTGAGCGCCCAGCTCAGGTCGCCTCCCAGGGAATAGCCCCCGAGGTAGATCCGTCCGGTATCGACAGAGTACTTCTCGATGACGTGGGCAAGGTCCCCCCGGAGACGTCGCTCGTACCGTTCAACGAAACCGATGAAATCCGGAAGGTACTCATCCCGGGTAGGCCGTCCCGCCGGCGCGATAAGGATAAAGGTCCGTTGCCGCGCGGGATCGATCCCGTAGAGCCCGGCGATCTGCAGCGCCGACGCTCCCGTCGGCGGCAGCATTACAAACACCGGGTAGCTGCGACTCTCCGTGTATCCGACGGGGAGAATGATCTCGGCGGGGGTGTCGAGGTATGCCGGCCACACATCCTGTGCCACAACAGGGGGACCGGCGGCGGCCATTACTGCGATACCGACGAAGAGGACGGAACGAAGGAGTCGACGGTCCCGGCGACGCGCTTGCAGGTGAAGGATCATCGGCGAAACCGATACCTCAAGACGATACTATTCCGACCGGGATCGTACTGCTCCCGCTTTTCCCGGGGAAGCTCCCGTATGCCGACCCGCTCGAACCCGATGCTCTCAAACCAGTCACCGGTCCGCGTCGTGAGAACAAACACCGCCGGCAGGTTCTCCTCCCGGGCACGTTCCATCAGATACAGTACGATCCGTCGCCCGATCCCGAGCTCCTCGTACAAAGGATCCACCGCGATCGCCGCAATCTCCGCTTCACCGTTCTCGTACCGGTGGAGAGCGCCGCATCCATGGATTCTGCCGTCCGTTTCGTGGACGACGTAGTCGGTATAATGGGCGGCGACATCTTCCGGCGCCCGACGGATCAGCACCCCCCGTTGCGCCAGGGGCTGAAGCAGTCGATGAACTTTCGCGACGTCCTCAAGACGCATCGGTCGAATACTCTGGTAGACGTTGGCGTAGACCATCGTCCCGACCCCGAGGTTGCTGAATACCTCGACGAGGACAACCCCTTCCTCCCGACCACTTACGATGTGGACCCGGTCCACACCGTTACCGGCGGCGCTGTGGGCGAGGCGCAATATCTCGAGGTCGTCTCGCTTTCCCTCGTAGTACCCGCTCGCGGTGGTGATCACCGGCGACGCGCCGTCGTTGTCGGTCCCATCGGTTCTACCGTGGTCACCGTCGGGCGCAGATTCGACCACCTCCGCCGCGGTACCGGTCGCCGTCCGGCCGTCTCCCTCCGTCTCGATCTCGATGGAGTCGCCGGCCTCGTCGGTCTCTTCAGGCTCGCAGCCGTTTGCCGCCAGGACTCGCCGCGCTTCGTCGACGGTCAACCGGCTGATCCGACCCGATTCGAGGGTCTCGATTTCCGGGGGAACGGCGAAATCCCGGGTGGTAAACCCCATCTTATCGCTCACGAAGAAGAGTTTGTCCGCCTTGATACTCACGGCGATACGGTACGCCAGTTCCCGGGACGAGATGTTGTAGGGCTTCCCGCTGACGCTCCATCCGATACACGGAAAGATCGGGATCAACCGCTCTTTCAGGGTTGCCTGGAGCAGTTCGAGCTGTACCCGTTCCACAACCCCGGTATGCTCATAGTCGACGCCGTCGACGACGCCAATCCCCCGCGCTTTCACCCAGTTGCCGATCACCGCTGCGGTATGGTGGGCGCTCAGGAGCGTCATGAACCGATTGCTGACGTCGAACGCGGCCATCTTGATAAAGGGGATCGCCTCCTTCGAAGCGATCCGGACGCCTTTCTCACGGCGCCAGGGAATGTCGTATCGCGTCAGTATATCGTCGATCCGCTGTCGCGCCCCCGGTACGAGTATGATTCGCATCCCCGCCTGGTGCAGGAGAACGACATCCTGTACGAGGGCGCTCAAGCCGTCCTCGTCGACGGCGGCGTAGTCCACATGGATGACAAAGGTCTTCTCCCGGAACCGGTGAGCGTACGAAAACACCTGTCTGATCAGATCAACCTGGTCGAAGATCTCCGCGCTGTTCATGATATACCCTCAGAAACGCCCGCCGAGACCGACTCCGAACTGCGCCCACCTCGCTATTTGACCGCCGGTAATGATACCGAAGAGCCCCGCTTCGATGGAGAGACGTCGATTCTTACCGACGCCGAATCCGAACTCCACGACACCTCCGAAGGCAGGATCTATATCGCTGGTTCGTTCGTCGGAGAGCTCGATATCGCCGTCCGTTTCTTCGACGGTTATCCCGTAAATCGCGATCCCTGCTGAACCACGCAGTATGAAATCGATACCCGAGACGGGTCCCGTCGTCAGACCGATCGTTCCGAGAAGGGGAGTCACGTTCACGGTTATCGATGTCTCGGTTCCGCTTTCGTCGTCCCCATCGTCGGGTTCTCCGGCGAATCTCAGATACCCCGTTTCAATTCCGACGGTGGCTCCCTCGAAGGGGATACCGCCAAAGAGAGTCGTTCCCATAACGGACCACGCCTCATCAATCGAGAGCTCATCGAACCCGTCAATCGGAGTGACCGTTGCGCCACGAATCATGTAAATGGCGTTCCAACGGTCGTCCGGATTCATGAGGCGGAAATAGCGAGGCGTGGGAGGTGCTGCGCGATCCATGACGAAGACGAGTTCGTAAAAGCCGTCGCGGTTGACTTCAACCTGTCGATGCCCCACGGTTCGGGAAAACACGTCATCCCGGCGACGAATCTCGATATCGTAAGTGCCCACCGGAAGATCGATCTCCCGGATATTCGCCCCGATATCGACACCGTTTGCTCGAACGTAGTAATTATGGGGATACCCGGTATTGGTGAAACGAATCCGTCCAAATCCGGGGAAGAGAGACGCCACAGCGTCGCTCAGTTCATCGGAGATCTGATCAACGATGACAAAACGATCCTCACCAACGGGGAGTTCGTCCTCACCGGATCGGACGAAACTACCGTCGGAATACACATCGACGTCGCTTTTGAGGGAGCCGTCGAGACGGGAGGCGATACGTACGAAGACCACTACATCGATCGAACCGAGGCCGGTGGATGCAACGTACTCCTCCGGTGTTGCATCCGTCGTCTCCCGTTCGATCCGGTACCGTCGCTGCGCAGCGAACTTCGATTCTATCGCCGCAAGCAGAATGCGCCGCGCCTCAGACGCATCTTCCCCGAGATCGGAGGTGTTCCGGGAGAACACGAGGCGCAACGAGGGCTGAATCGAGGTCTCCGCCGTAGCCGGCAGGACAACCACGAACAGCATTATCCCGAACACAAGACATACGAGGTAGCTACCGGAACTGATCCGCTTCATCGCACAGTAAATGTACCACACCTCGCGAATGATTGCATCGACGGGTATCGTTTTCATACAATAGAGAAAGATCGATGAGAAAAAGCGTTCTTACCGGTACGATCGTTGTCACGGTGTTTCTCGTCGCGTCGGTGTTCGTCGTAACCCCGTACCTGAGACAGAAACCGATGCCGGAAACGACGGCCCTTCGACAGCAGGTTGAAGAGCTCGGCAACCTCGTCACCGCGGAATTCGAGTACCGCGATGTGGTGCACTTCGGTGAGGAGACACGACTTCTTGGCATCAGAACGGGCACCCAAGAGATCCTCTTCTCCGTACATATCATCGTAACCGCCGGAATCGACCTCACCGCAGGAGTAGAACTGGATCGCGTCGACCGGCGCACCCGCGAGATATTCATTACCGTACCGGAGCCGGTAATCCTTCGGGTTTCCGCAGACGAGGGGTCTATCGATCAGTATTTCGCCTACGAAGGGTTCCGCGGCATCGACTGGCTCGATGTCGCCGACGAAATCGAGAACGCAAAGACCCGAAACCGGGACGATGCGATCGCCAGAGGAATCCTTGAGAAAAGTCGAGTTCAGGGCGAAGCGATCCTCTCCGGGGTTCTTCAGCGTAGCGGGTACGATCGCGTTCATGTGCGCTTTCGCTCCGCTGAGGGTAAGGAGCTCCAGGGATGAGAGCAAACACGCCCCGATCGGCAGGACGCCGGCGTGATCGCACCCCTGAGTCATCCCGGGGACGAGGCTCATCGCGCCGAGCATCCGAGTCGGACGAGGGGAGGCGAACAACGGGTCGTAGCGCCCCTTCGGGTCGGCGACGCCTTCCATTTATACCGTCCCTTCTGCGATCCCTTCTTCCGGCGCTCTTGCTTGGCCTCGCAGTGTTCGGAAGCCTCGGCGTCGTGGCGGTATTCCGCCGTCAGATCGGTGAGTTCATATTCCAACGGGAACCCCATGCCGCTTCGTCAGGTACCCTCATCGCGATGCGGGAGCTGGCGGAACTCGAGACCCTCGGGTACGTCCGTAAAACGGTGTTTCCCCATGACTATCTCGACCCGGATCTGACGATGTATTCCCTGGTACAGGAGCTCTCTGATGAAGGTGCTCCCGCCGAAACGGTGCTCACCGACTCGGAGTACCGTCACTATCGCGCGGCTAATCTCGCCGGCGAGGTCGGTCTTGCCACCCGTCGTGAGCAACCTGCGTACGTCGTGGTAACCACGATCGTCCGGTTCGGGTACCGGATCGACGAGGTACTCCGCTGGTACGACGACACTCTCGGCGAAGACGTTCCCGGCGAGGTCGCGACCGATTCTGCGAGCACCGACGCATCACCAGGCGCGTCCGGAGCCCGAGAGGCGGTGTGGGAGACGTTTCCCCCGGCGACGGTCCTTTCGGTGGAGACCGAAGATGTCAGTCGTGACTCCTACCACTACGGTTCGATCCCATTGACGGCGGACGAGTGGCGGCAAGTGAGCACCTTCGTCGAGGAGTTCCCGGCGGATCCGATCCACTACGAGCAACTCCTCGACGAGAGCCGCGTCCGGGCGATCGATTTGCTACGACGTCTCTCGGAACGGAGATGACCCTCCCCGTCGATTGCCTTTCCCGCCGTTATATTGTACTTTCTTAATATATGGACGCTATACACACCGATGCGGCCTCTCTCGAGGCGCGTCTGTTCAAGTCTGATTTGCCGACGATCGTCGAGTTCTGGGCGCCCTGGTGTGTTCCCTGTCGCCAGATGGAGCCGATCCTCGAGGAGCTCTCCGAGGCGTATCGTGGATCCGTCGAGACGGTCCGGATCAACGCCGACGAACACCCCGAACTGGCAACGCGTCTGAAGATCTACACGATCCCGACGGTTCTGCTCGTACAGGGTGGTGCCGAGCGGGCGCGACGGAGCGGCGTGCAGTCGCGGTCGGATCTCAACGAGATGTACGTCGCGGCCCGCGACGGTGGTGTGGTTGCCGCGTTGAGCAACCGCTCCCGTTTCTTCCGCATCGCAATCGCGGTAGCGATCGGGATGATGGCGCAGGAGTTTACCGTCCAATGGCCGTTTTTTCTTGCGGCGGGGGCGATCTTTTTCAGCGCGATCCACGATCGCTGCCCCCTCTGGCAGGCGGTAAAGCGGATGGTACCGTCCTTTCGGAGCTGAACCGCCTTCCCCGGCGGGTACCGACCACCCCGCCGACTGAGTTACGGTAAGGAGGGGTTGTCATTCTTCCGGGAGAGTGATAATTTCTATATATAAATTTTATGATAACTGGAGACGAAAATGACCGAGCATCTGACCAAACAGACCTTTCTCGATAAAGTGTTCAATTACGAGCAGAACAAGGAGTGGAAGTACGAAGGTGACAAACCGGCGATCATCGACTTCTACGCAGACTGGTGCGGCCCCTGCAAGATGGTAGCCCCGATCCTCGAGGAGCTTTCCGAAGAGTACGCGGACAAGCTGAGTATCTACAAGGTAGACACCGACGCCGAGCAGGAGCTCGCTGCCGTGTTTGGTATCCAGAGCATCCCGTCGATGCTGTTCATACCGGTAGACGACAAACCGCAGATGGCCGTCGGCGCCCTCCCGAAAGACTCGATCGAACAGGCGATGCAGGAAGTACTGAAGGTGGAAACCAGGTAGGAACCGCCTCGCGAGGCTACGTGCCCTCGCGATTCAGGTTACGCGTGACCAGGACCGATAATCCTGCACCTGACGAGAAAAGGCTGTCTCCCATGGAGACGGCCTTTTTTGTGTCGAGCACGTTACCGGGAAAGAGCGAAGTTGATACCGGTCAGGACC
>JBKHFT010000091.1:0-12929 GCA_046540055.1 Alkalispirochaeta sp. | reverse complement strand
GGCGGCGGTCGTGGCACCGTCGGCTTCCGGATCCCCGGCGGGCCGGACAGCCCCGGTCGCCGCGACGGGAGCGGTCGGGATCGCCCGGAAGAGGTAGTCCGTATAGGGGTGTCGATGGTTGTGGAGCAGCTCCTTCGCCGGCGCCTCCTCCACCAGCACCCCCCGATACATCACTCCGATCCGGTCGCTGATATACCCCACAACGGCGAGGTCGTGGGCGATAAAGACCATCGTCAGGTTTCGCTCCTCCCTCAGGCGGAGGAGAAGGCGCAGGATCTGTCCCTGGATCGACACGTCGAGGGCACTCACCACCTCGTCGCAGATCAGCACCTCCGGTCGGGTTATGAGCGCCCGGGCGATCGAGATCCGCTGCCGCTGCCCGCCGGAGAAGTCGGCGGGGCGGCGTTCGAGGTCGCCGGCGTTAAGGCCGACATCCTCCAGAAGCGCCGCCGCCTCCTCGATCGCCCGGGCGCGGCCCGGCCAGTTCGGTGCGTATCGGTACCCGGAAAGCAGCACCTCCCGGATCGTCAGACGCGGATTCAGGGAGCGAGCGGGGTCCTGAAAAATGTAGCGTACCGTGCTCCGCAACCCCCGGAGCCCGTCCCGGTCGATACCTGGAAGGGTGTAGACCGTGCCGTCCCGACGGGTCAGCCGGATCTCTCCGGCGGAAAGGCGCTCCATCCGGACGAGGAGGCGTGCCGTTGTCGTTTTCCCGCACCCGGACTCTCCGACAAGACCGTAGATCTCCCCGGGGCGAACGTCGAAGGACACACCGTTTACCGCGTACACCCAGGCGTCTTCCCGGGCAAAGAACCCCGCCTGCAACGGGTACCGCTTCTGAACGCTCCGGATCTCGATCATCCCTTTACCCCCGGAACGATGCAGCGGTAGCGGACGTTTTCGTCGTGGTGAATCGCCGGCACATCCCGACGACACTCCTCACGCACGAAGGTGCACCGCGGCGCGAAGGGGCATCCCGGTTCGGGAGCGACAGGGTTCGGGGGCGCCCCGGCGAGGATCGTCAGTTCGTGTTCGCTGTGGTGCGCACCGAAGGGAACCAGACTGCCAAGGAGTCCCGCCGTGTATGGATGTCGCGGCGACGAGACCACCGTGTCGATCGCCCCCTCCTCCATCACCATACCGCCGTACATCACCACCAGGCGATCGGCGAACCCCGAGAGAAGCGCCAGATTGTGGGTGATGAAGATGATCGCCAGACCGCGGCTTTTCCGGAGCTCTTTCAGGAGCTCGATGATCCCCGCCTGGATCGTCACGTCCAGAGCGGTAGTCGGTTCGTCGGCGATGAGCACCTCCGGCTCCCCCGCGAGGGCGTGGGCGATCATGATCCGTTGCAGGAGGCCGCCGGAAAACTGGTGAGGAAAGTTGTCGAGACGACTCTCCGGGTTGGAGACGTGAACCTCTTCGAGGAGGCCGATCGACCGCTCCCGGACCTCCCGGTCCGTCATCTCGGGCCGGTGCGCCCGGAGCGTCTCGGCAAGGGAGCGGCCGATCGAGTAGATCGGATCGAAGGAGCGCCCGGGCTCCTGAAAGATCATCGCGATCTCTTTGCCCCGAATGCGTCGCAGCTCGTCGGGCGATACCGTTGCGATATCACTGGTACGGTAGGAGATCGTCCCTCGGGATATCGCCCCGTTCCGCGGGAGAAGGCGCATGATCGCGTGAGCGGTAACGCTCTTGCCGCTCCCGGATTCGCCGACGATACCGAGGATCTCCCCCGCATCGAGGGAGAAGGAAACGCCCCGGACCGCCTGGAGGAGACCGCCGGCGGTTGTAAAATCCACGTGAAGGTCGTCTACGTTCAGTATCATACGCCGATCTTCCGCTCCCGGTAGTAGGGGTCGAGGACGTCCCGCAGGAGATCCCCGAGAAAGTTGAACGCCAGGGTCGTAAGGAGCAGGAACAGCCCGGGATAGAGAAACCACGGAAAGTTCCGCAGGTTCGCGAGGGTCGTCACCTCCCGGTTCAGCAGACTCCCCCAGCTTACCGCAGGATCGACGATCCCGAGACCGAGATAACTCAGGACCGTCTCGCCAAGGATAAACCCGGGGATGCCGAGGGTGATGCTCACGATCAGGATCGAGGACATCTGGGGGATGATGTGGCGAAAGATGATCACCAGCGGCGGAATCCCCTCAAGCTGCGCGTTCACGATGAAATCCTCCCGTTTGATACTGTGTACCAGCCCCCGAATCAACCGGGCACTCCCGGGCCATCCGACGAAGGAGAGGATCACCGTGATAAGAAGAAACGACTGTCCCGAGTCCATCTCCCGGGACAGAAGGCTTCGGAGAAAAAGGATCACGTACAGTCCGGGGATCAGGATGAAAAACTCGGCGATGCGCATGATCAACCAGTCGGACCATCCGCCGAAGTACCCCGCCAGGCCCCCGAGGATGATCGCCAGGGTGAGGGAGATCGCGATCCCGATAAACCCGATCGTCAGGGAGACGCGACTCCCGTAGAGAATCCGCGAGAAGAGATCCCGACCAAGGTTGTCCGCCCCCATCAGGTACACCGGCTCGGTTCGCCACCCGGTGTCCCAGATCTCTGCCGCCCGGGCGCGTTCATCGGCGTCTGCCGCCTCCCCTCCACTCCCGATACCGACGAGACCGCTGTCGCCGGAGTACGCCTCGGTCGTCCCGAAAAGGTGGAGTGACATCGGGATCAGACCCCACAGGCGGTACTCCGGTCCCGGTACGAAGAGGCGGACCGGTACGTATTCGCCCCGGAGGCGGGCGTAGGTCCAGTTGATATCATCGACCAGAGCGTATCGCTGCACCTGCAACCGCAGCCCCAGTTCGGGGGAATAGATTCGGAGGTTCGGCGGATGGTAGGAGCTCTCCCGGAACACTTCCGTCGGCGTATAGGGGGAGAGAAATTCGGCAAAGAGCATGCCGCCGTAGAGCAACACGAGGACTACAAAAGAGGCCCCGGCGACGGGGCGTTTGAAAAGGGCGCGGGAAAAGCGTTTCACCGGTCACCCCCGTAGCGGATACGGGGGTCGACGATCGCGAGGAGGATGTCGCTCACTACCATCCCGAAGAGAACCAGAAAACTGATAAACATGATGTTCGCCAGCACGAGGTTGATATCCTCCTGCCGGACCGCTTCGTACATCAGACGCCCGATCCCGGGGTAGGAGAAGATGATCTCGAGAATCAGCGACCCCGAAAAGAGGCCCGCGAAGAGGTTCGCGCTGGAAGTGATGTACGGATTCAGAGTGTTCCGGAATGCGTGGGCAAAGTAGATCCGTCGTTCCGGGATTCCCCGGCTCCGCAGACTGGTGATGTACGGCTGTCCCAGCTGGTCGAGCATCGTCGCCCGGATCATCCGCATCGTACCACCGATCCCGCCGAGGAACGCGCCGATCAGAGGCAGCAGGATGTGGTAGAGATAGCTGAACGTGAACCGTACCGGCCCCTCCGAAGGAGGAAAGTCGGGATACGCGGTGATCGGAAAGAGCCCCGTCGATGCGGCGAAGAGCTGCAACAGAATCAGCAGGAGAATCCCCGGAAAAGCGTGGAGAAACAGGGCGATGAGGGTCGCCACGAGGTCGGTCTTCGTACCCACCTTTGAACTGAAGTAGATCCCCAGGGCAAAACTGATAATCGTCAGGAAAAAGAGGGAGATCAGATTGAGCACAAGGGAGTTGACCATCCGGTCCCGGATCAGGAAAAGGATCGGGGCTCGGCTGAGGAGGCTCCGTCCGAGATCGCGCTCCAGGAAAACCTGTCTCAGCCAGCGCATGTACTGGACGTAGAACGGCTGATCGAGACCGAGTCGCGCTTTCGCAAGGGCGATCGCCTCTTCGGTGTACTCGTTGTCGCTCTGACGAAACTCCTCCTGCATCAGCATCTGACTGCGGACGTAGTTCTCCACAACGTCCCCCGGTGAGAGTGCCATCAGTCCGAACACCGCGAAGCCGAGAATAAAAAGGATCGTCACCATCGCGACGAAACGGGCAACGACGAACGCCCCAAGAGGGTGGGCCGAACGAAACGCGTAGAACGGTGCGGCGAGCGTTACCAACGCCTCGCGAATCGCCCCGTGACGGTTCCCGGGATTTCCGCTTGCCGCGGGTCGTCCCCACACATGCGGTCCTCCCGCGTTCCGGTCCGTCGTACCCGCGCCTTTCGGTTCAATATGAGGTTTCGAGTGGTTTGCCTCTCCCCGTTTCATAGGTGTCGATCAGGACTCGAGGTCGATCAGGATTCGAGAAAGAACCGCACCGATTCGGCACCACCGAGGGTGTCGTAGAACACGTTCTGCCACTTGTCCCGAATCGCGTAGAACGAAAAGGGGTGTACCGTATACATCAGGGGTAGTTCGGTGAGAAGGATCCGCTGGAACTCACCGTAGAGACGCTTCCCCTCCTCCTCATCGATCGTAAAGCGAATCTGGTTGTACAGCCGGTCGATCTCTGCTTCCCACTCCGTGGCGGGTTCCTCCTGCAGGGGGTGCCAGATATGGAAGTTTCCGTTTGACTGCCAGACATTACTCCCCCCGGAAGGCCAGTAGTTGGCCCCCAGGGTCAGAGTCGCCGCGTCCCAGTCGTAGGTGTTCGTCACCCGTTCCACCAGGTTCTGGAAATCGATCGGTCGGACGTTCACGGTGATACCCACATTCGACGCCTCGTCGGCGAAGATGTTCGCCATATCGATACCGAGCCGGCTTTCGGCGCCCATGAAGAAATCGAACTCGATGTGGTTCCCGTCGTCGTCGTACATCAGGCCGTCGTCTCTGCGGGTAATGCCGATCGACTCGAGAAGCTCGATCGCCCGCTCCGGATTGAAGGTGTACTCGAGACGGATCTCCGGGTCGAAGTACATGTTCGCCGTCGCGGCGAAGTGGTGCGCCGGTGCGGCAAGACCACGGTAGACCTGTTGAGCGATACGGGGGCGGTTGAGGAGGGAGCTCATCGCCTGGCGAAACTCGGTCTGAGTGAACCAGGCGAGTTTCACAGGGTCGAGATTCGCGGGGTTCTGGTTGAAGACGAAGAACGACGAACCGAGGCTCTCACCGCCGTTGTACACGGTGTAGTCCCGATCCTCCTGGGAGAGGAGCTCTTCGAGCTGCTCCGGCTTGACTGCGTGGGAGTCTTTCCCGCCGTTTCGGAAGAGCAGATACTCGGTGTTGTCGTCGGGAACGATCCGGTAGATCACGCGTTCGATATACGGAAGCGTCGTTCCCTCCTCGTCGGTCTTCCAGTAGTTCGGGTTTCGCTGCATCACCACCCGGACTCCCGGGGAGTACTCGACGATGTGGTAGGGTCCGATACTCGGGATCGTCGTCACATCGGTATCCACGGCGAGGACGTTCAGGACGCCCTCCACCCCGCCTTCGCGTTTCGCCGGCTCAAAGATGTGCTTCGGCCAGACCATCATGTTCGACTGAAGGATCGGATTGGCAACGATACGAGGGAAGGTAAACGCGACGGTACGGGAGTCGATCTTTTCGACGGTGGTACGTTCCCGGGACCCGTCGGGCATATCGACGAACTGTCCCGGATATCCCGGGAGCTGGAGCTCCTCGTCACCTTCAATCTGATCGTACCAGTAGACGATATCATCGGCGGTAACGGGAACCCAGCTCTCCGGGCCGGAATCGGGTGTAGTCCAGTATAGCTCATCTCGCAGGGTATACAATACCCTGAGGCGATCATTATCCTCATCGACGTCGATTTCGAACGTCGCCAGGGCGGGGGTAAACTCACGGATGTAGGGGTCGTACTCGGCAAGGTAGTCGGAAAGCACGTCAACGACATCGCCGGTATCGGCATCCCGGGCGGTGAGGGTGTTGAACGTCTTGGGGTCGTTGTTGATCGCGGTGACGAACTCACCGCCGACGGTACCGATCCGGTATTCCGGAGGACCCGGTCGGGATACGGTCTGATCAAGAAGTGCACTTCGGCGAACGTCCCGCTCCGATTGCGCCTCTTCCACGGTGATCTCGTCGGCGCCACCACCACATCCAGCTACCAGAAACGCCGTTCCGATGATCAGGAACGGCGTAACGATCCGTTTTGCCAATCTGCGGGTTACCATAGTTGTCTGTGAGTATATAGTAGAACGGTTCTGTCGACCACGGTGCGGGGAGCGTTTTACACCGGTTTCTCGGATCATCGGGCGTGGGTTGCCGGGGCGCCGCGATACCGGGGGCGCCGGGGCCGCCGGGCACAGGCCCTCGCGGTGCAAAACGGGATGATCGGGACCCGCTGTGGCCCGGAGGAATCAGATCTGGACGGCGGGATTTACCGTCTCGAAATCGGACTCGACCAGCGTCCGGAGGTCTTCGAGTACCGCCGTCTCGTCGGGCCCCTCCGCGTCGATCGTGATCTCCTCGCCGGGCTGAACGTTGAGAAGGATCACCTTGATGATGTTCTTTCCGTTCGCCTTCTTGTCGTTCTTGGTCACGGTGACCCGGCTCTCATAGAGTTTCGCTGTTCGAACGAAGAGATCCGCCGGTCGGCTGTGGAGCCCCGTTGATGTTCGCACCTGTACCCGTATCTCCGCCACAACTATTACTCCTCACACCGTCACGAGCCGGGCGCCGGCGGCTTCTATTCGTTTCCGATACTCACCGGGAATGTCGACGTCGGTGACAACGATATCGATATCTTCGAACCTGGCAACGTTATTGTACCGAGCGACGCCGAATTTGCTCGAATCGACGGTCAATATAACCCGATCCGAGACGCTGCGCATCGCGAGGACGATCGGAACCAGATGCGTCTCGAATGTCGTGATACCCGCCTCGAGATCAACGCCGTCGGCGGACAGAAGAAGGGTATGGTGGCGATGGCACTTCGTGAAATACTCGACGCCACCGTTGTACCCGACGGCGTACTTGTTCCGTACTTCTCCGCCGAGGACGACGGTTCTGATGTTTGATGCGCTTCCGGTCTCCATCGCGAGCTCCAGAGAGTTCGTAATGATCCGGAAGTTTCGATCGGTGATACCACTGAGGATCTTGCCGACAAGGAATGTCGTCGTACCCGGGCCGATCAGGATATCATCGTGGTTGCGTACCAGTTCGGTACAGTACTCGGCGATTCTGATCTTCTCGTTGATCGCATGGCTTGGAGAGTGGGGATCGACGGCACCGGTGTGTTCCGTTTTGTAGATCACACCTCCCCCCACCGTCTGGACGATGAGTTCCTGCTTCTCAAGCTCCTTGATGTCTCGGCGGATCGTTACCGTCGAAACGTGAAAAAAATCGGCGAGGTCATCGATCGTTGTATGCTGCTCCACCCGAACCTTGTTCAGCAATCGGGAGAGACGTTCTTTCCTCGCCACCACCATACCCCCGGGATGTCACCTCACACGCCGAGATACTCCACGATCTTCGCGATATCGTCTTCGACGCCGACGCCGGTGAGAAACGATACGGAGTGGATCACCGGCACGTCGCCGGTCCCGGACACGAACGTGGTGGTCACGACGAGATCGTGGCCGGCAACGCGGGAGGGAACCTCCGCCGCTTTGCACTGGGTTGTCTCGATCGGGATGCCCCGCTTCCCGAGTTCCTCTTCTATTTTTCGGGCGACGACTGTGGAGGTTGCGATCGCGGTTCCACACGCCACCAGGATGCGTTTCTTCTCGGCCATCTGGTACTACTCCTTCTCGCGGTAGTGTTCTTCCAATAATGCTTTGATATCACGGTAAGAGTCCAGTTCCAGTACCCGTCGTGAGAGCTCTTTCATCTCCCGGTACGGTGTCGTCCTGATTGTTCTTGTCGCTTCACTGATCGAGAGGGGGCTCATACTGAACTCGGTGATCCCCAACCCCCCGAGCGCCGGAATCGCGAGTGGATCTCCACCGAGTTCGCCGCACACCGCCACCGGGCGGTCATATGCGGTCGCACGCTCGGTCAGGTAGGCGATCGCCCGGAAGAGGGACGGATCGTAGGGCCGGTAGTACTCTTCCACATTCGCGTTCAGCCGATCTGCGGCCATGAGGTACTGGATGAGATCGTTCGTACCGACACTGAAAAAGGACACGTAGCGACTCAGAACGTCCGCTATCCAGACCGCCGAGGGAACCTCGATCATTACCCCCACCTCCACATCCGGGTCGTGGGGGATCCCCTGCCGACGAAGCCCTTCCTTCGCCTCTTCGATCAGCTCCAGGGTCGAGGTCACCTCGTCGACCCCTCCCACCATCGGGAGAAGGATCCTGACGGCACCCTCGGCACCCGCCCGGAGGATCGCTCTGATCTGCGTAAGAAAGAGATCCCGGTGGACCAGGGTAAAACGCAACGCCCTCATCCCGAGGAAGGGGTTGGCCTCGATCGGGATGGGAAGAGCAGGCAGCTGTTTGTCGCCGCCGATATCGAGGGTTCGAATCACCACTCCGCCCTCGGGGAACGTCCGGACCGCTTCCCGGTACGCCGCGAACTGGATCTCCTCGTTTGGCAACACCGGCTGGCGAAAGAAAAGGAACTCGCTCCGGTACAGCCCGACCGCGGTTGCTCCGGCGGTGCGGGCCGAACCAAGTTCCTGGGTAGATCCGATATTCGCGGCGATCGAGAACGTTTTTCCGTCGGGAGTGATTCCCGCCTGGCCGCGAAACTGGTCGACCTCTTCGCGCCGTCGCCGCTGCCTCGACTCGAAATGGCGGATTCGCGCGAGTTGATCCGTTCCGGGGTTTACGAACACCCGAGACTCTGCGGTCGGGTCGGCGACGACGGTAATATCGTCACCGGTCCGGATCGTATCAATCGCGGCCCGAACCCGTACGATCGCGGGAACACCGAGGCTTTTCGCGAGAATCGCCGCGTGGGAGGTGGGCCCCCCGAGTTCGGTCACGATGGCGACGACGTGCTCCGCGTCGATCAGAGCGGTATCGCTCGGAAACAGTTCCGTCGCAACGATCACCGATCCTCCGGGGAGGTCCGTCAGGTCCGGATGGTCGATCCCCCGGAGGATCCGCTGCATCCGGACGTGGACGTCCTCAACATCGCTGATACGGCTCCGGTTGTACGCGTCCTCTTCGAGTGCGGTGAACAGCGCGCGGTACCCCTCGAAGACATCGTGAAGCGCCGTCTCCGCGCGAACCGCGTCGCGGTGGATCGTACCGATAACGGCATTCCGGATATCCTCGTCTTCAGCGATCGTCTGTTGCGACCGGAAGATCTCGGCAAACTCCGCTCCGAGGAGATGGCGCGTCTTTTGCTGCAGCTGAACCAGTTCCGAGACGGTCTGGGTGACCGCCGCCTGAAAACGGGAGATTTCGTGACCGGCGCTCTGCGGGCGTTCGGTCACCGGAGGGAGATCGGTTTGTGCCAGTACGACCGCGCGCCCCCGGGCAACCCCCGGCGATGCGGGTACGCCGATCAGTTCCATCGGTTACCGGTCCCGCTCTCGTATCGCTTCGTGTAAAAGGGTGTAGATTCGCCGTGGTGACGGCGCGCGCAAAATTCGTCCCAGGAGTTTCTCGTCCTGAAACACGGTGATGAGCGTCTCCAGGAGGTCGCCGATCTGATCCTGCTCACGGAGAGCGAACATGCTGATCAATCGCACCGGTAGTTCGTCCGATACACTGCCCATCGCCCGAAAGAGGACAGGGCGCTTCAATCTGGCAAAGAGAATCGTCGACTCGTATACGTGTTCCGCGTCGGTGTGCGGTATCGCGATCTTGTGTCCCCGCATCGGCAGGGCAGAGGGGTGCATCCGTTCCCGATCGATGATCGCCCGCGGAAAGGTTGGTGCACAGGCGCCGCGAGTGACAAGAATCTCCGCGAGATGTTCCAGCGCCTCGTCCCTGGAGTTTGCCGCGAGATCGGCCACGATAAACTCCTCTTTGACCATGTCGCTGAACTGTGTGTGAACGACGCTGTTCATCCTGCTCCTCTCTTTCGGGTCACCCCTCCCCGGCCCCGGCAATTCGGTACCACCCCTGGCGATTCAGTCGAAACCGCCACCACGCGACGACGAGCGCGGTCAGTATCAGCACATGTCCGATCCAGAACCGCTGTGCCGCAACGACAAACAGCCAGGACAACCAGCTTCCGCCGTCGACGAGACTGGTGATCGTCGTCGTACCTTCGGGGAACCGAAAGTTCGCCAACCGCGCCGCCTGGCTGAAAAAGCCGGCGATTGCGTTCATCACGTACAGCGTCGGTATCATCACGATCGTGGAGGTGATCGTCGCTCGTACGACGTTTCCCCGCACGACGGGCACCATCAACGCCACCATAAACGGGATCGTCGTCAGATCCCCGAAGGGCAGCACGCGGTTACCCGGGAGCACTACCGCCAAGCCCAGCGTGATCGGTATCATCAGCAGCGACGTTGCAAGTGTCGCCGGATGACCGATCGCGATCGCCGCATCCAGCCCGATATGGATCTCTCGCTTCCCGGCGCGGCGCTGAAGAAAGGCGCGGGCCGCTTCCGACAGTGGAATCAACCCTTCCATCAGCACCGAAACCACCCGCGGCATCAGGACCATCACCGCCGCAAGGGACACCGCGCTCTCAAGAGCGTCACCGATCCACATCGAACCGGATTCGACCCCGGCGTAGGCGATTCCGGCAAGAATGCCCCCCATCACGAACCCCTGGAACGCCGGTTCTCCGATCACCCCGAAACGGGTGCTGATCGTTTCGGGATGGGCATCGATATCCCGCAACCCGGGAATCCGATCGATCACGCCGTTCACGATCATCGCCGGGACAACGAAGGGCGTCGAAAAGCCGTGGGGCAGTGAAATCCCCTTCATTCCCATCAACGACTGAACCGCAGGGGCGGTCCAGTCCGCGAAAAAGAGCACCACCGCCGAATAGAGCATCGCCGAGACGAGGCCCATCCAGACGCTTCCCGTCGCAACCTGCACCAGCGCCCCGACGAAGGCGAAGTGCCAGAAGTTCCAGATATCGATATTCATCGTACGGGTGATCCCCGTCAGAACAAGTACGAGGTTCAGGCCGATCCCGAGAGGAATCACCAGTACCGCGATATCGGACCCGAAGGCGATCGCCGCTGCGGCGGGCCACCCGACATCGATGATCCGAAGAGGAAATCCGAACCGCTGGACCAGAGCCTCCACAACGGGCGAAAGGTTGTCAAAGAGCAGCCCCAGTACCAGCTCGATCCCGACGAACCCGATACCGACGAGGAGGGCGCTCCGAAGCGCTCGGCCGATCTTCGCACCGAAAACGATCGCCAAAAGAAAGACGACTACCGGCAGGAAGACGCCCGCTCCAAAATCAAGGAGCGCTTCTACTACCCTTTCAACGAGTTCCACCCCTCGCCTCCTTCCATCGTACTATGCATCTGCGAAATGTCAACGACAAAATGCAATATTTTTTCAATCGAATGAAAACCATTATCACTTCCATCCGGCGGGCGGCCCGTCAGCCGAAGACCCCGAACAGTTTCAACGCCGTCAGCACCACGGCGACGACGATCACCCACTTGATCGCGCCGGTTCCCCGGAGCACCGCCAGGCGGACCCCGATAAGGGCGCCGACGATGTTGCCGAGACCGAGTATCATTCCGTGTATCCACAGGACCTGTCCGTACCACGCGAAGACCGCGATCGCGAAGAGGGAATACAGCGCCACGACGAGAAGTTTCAGTGCGTTCGTCTTCACCAGATCGTATCCGTAGAGGAGTGTTATCATCGCGATCAGGAGAAACCCCACCCCCGCCTGGACGAACCCACCGTATACCCCGATCAGAAAGAAGACGGGTATTCCGATCCACCGTGACGGCGCCGGCCGGTCCGCGATTGCGGTCGGCCTCATGAACAGCGTGCCGAGCATCAGGATGAGCACGACGCCGAGAACGTAATCGAACACCTGTTCGTCGATTTCCACGGCGATGAAGGCGCCCAAAACGGAGCCGGCGAAGGAGGGGAGCAACATTGGAAGTGAATCAGCGATGCGGAACACCCGCTTCTGCCGGAACTTCGCCGCCCCGGCGACGCTCTGCATGACCACGGCGACGCGGTTGGTCGCGTTGGCCATCTGCGACGGGATTCCCGCGAAGAGCAGCGCCGGGATCGTCAGAAGAGACCCGCCTCCGGCGAGAGTATTGATGAACCCCCCCACAGTACCGGCAACGAGGAGCAACGCGAGCTGCAACAGATTGAGATCAGTGACGGACATACTGCAAGGGTACTCCCCTGGTGCGACGGGTGCAAGAAAGAGAAGAAGAGGTTACAATGAAAACATGGGTACACTTGTCGTTATCGCAGGTTGCGGTTCCACGATGGGACGCAATATCGCACACGTATTCGCCGGTGCAGGATTCGATCTCGCTCTGATCGCCCGTTCCGAGGAGCCCCTCCGGGCGATCGCCGATGAGGTTGCGGTGGGTGGGTACGACGGCACCGTCGAGTACTATCCCGGGGATGTAACCCAGCCGGATACCACCGCCGATCTCTTTGGGCGTATCCGGTCACACCAGGGGGACCCCGGGATCCTCGTCTACAACGTTGCTACGATGGTGAAAACGCCACCGAGCGCTCTCACCGCCCAGGAGATCCTGGACACCCTCCCGGCGATGTTCCTCGGAGCGCTCTATACAACGACGGAGGTACTCCCGGCGATGCGGCGCGCCGGCGAAGGTACGCTCCTCTACACCGGAGGGGGGTTCGGTATTCTCCCGGCAACGTTTACCGCTTCTCATTCCCTCGGGAAGGCGGCGTTGAGAAACTGGGTACACAACCTGCATCAGGAGCTCAAACCGGAGGGGATTCACGCCGCGACGGTGACGATAACCCGTCCGGTAACAAACGGAGGTCCCTATGACGGGAGGACGATCGCCGGACACTACCTCTCGCTCCACCGGCAACCCCGGGACCGCTGGGAGTGGGAGGTGATCCACCGGGAACTGTAACGCCCCGGGGGAGAGAGCTACCCCTCCGCCGGGGGATACGTTGTTCCCCTGAGGGTGATAACCGCCC
>JBKHFT010000090.1:0-12948 GCA_046540055.1 Alkalispirochaeta sp. | reverse complement strand
TTGGAAGAGCTTCGGGATATCCTCTCGGGACAGATGCAACATCCGTATTTTCCGATTACGATGGAAGACAAGATGTCCGGGAATTTTCATTTTCATCATCTCACCGGAACGGAGACGGAGATCTACGGACGCCGTGTACGCTGGCGGGAACTCAACCATCCCGGGGGGGCTTTCGGATATCGTGTCGACGACGGCGAACGGAGTTTCGGATATGTGACGGATATCGAGCTTCGGGAAAAGGATTTCGAACGTACACCGGAAAATGCAGCGTTTTTCGAGGACCTGGATGCGATGATCATCGATACCCAGTATACCCTCGATGAAGCGATCGATAAGTATAACTGGGGACACTCCTCGTTCAGCCTCGGTGTGGATTTTGCAGTGGCCTGGAAAACGCGTCGGATGTTCATGTTTCACCATGAGCCACAGTACAGCGACAAGAAGCTTGATCAGAATCTGCAGTCCGCACGATGGTATGCGAACCGAATAGGCGGCACCGAACTTCAGATCGACCTTGCTACGGAGGGGCTCACGATCGATGTCTGACGATGATACGGTTACCGTCCGGCGAGGGGAGGACGTGGACCTTTACGTGTTGCTCCTGTCCCGGGAGAGTACGCTGCCTCCGACCCTGGAGGCGCTCAAATTGCGTCTGGAGCGTTCTCTGTATCGGGATCATTCGATCGAAGAGATGGAACGGATAGCTGCACGAGCGGGGAATGGGCGTAGCTGAAATGATCCGTACCCGTATGTATCGTCTGTTCCCGTTGATTTTCCTCGTGTTACCGGCGTTGTCGCTCCCGGCGGAGGAGGATGCGCAAGGGGCGTTTCGCGCCCGTACCCTCTGGCGTCCAGGGACGGTCGGAGCGTCCCTCGCCCCGACACGGGGTGCGTTGCCGGACCCGGTCGATCTCTTCTATTTCCCCACAGCCACGTCGGAAGCGGAAACACCGGTCCTCCACTTCGGGGGGGGCGTCACAGGTGACGGGTCCGGCTTCGGGAGTGTCCTGGGAGCGCTTCTGCCGACGGGGCATGCGGTATTCTCCGGTGCGGGTGCGATCTACAGAGATCCTGAAGGAATGGTCGTTCGTGGTGATCTCGGCGCGGCGCGCCCGATTGGACGCAGAACCCTCGCCGGGGTGAGTGGAACGGTCCAGGTTGCAGACGGTGACGACGGGAGCGATGTCGGTGCAGGTCTCACCGCCGGTGCGGCAATGCGGGTCGGGGGAATCGGGTTCCCGGAGTTCACTCTCCACGGCGCGATACGAAACATCGGGAAAAGTGTACGCCGAGAGGACGGCGAAACTCCCTTTGATCCCGCCTTTACTCCGGCCATCGGTGTTCAGGTCACCCCTCTCACCGGTGACGGGATCACCGTCGATCTATCCGGGAGCGTTTCGCTGGATGCTTTTCGGGGCGTATCGGTCGATGCCGCCGGGACGGTCACCTTTCCCGGTGGTGTCGCCGGGACGATCGGGTGGTGGCATCGGTTCGGTTCCGGCGATGCCGGTGGATGGCCGGGGGTGTCCGTCGGTGTACACATACCTCTTGGAGACCGATCACGGCACCGGATACGAGGGGTGATCCAACCGACGATGACGGGGAGCGCGGTGGTCGCCGGAGACGTGACCCTTCGGTTGCCCAATCCCGATGATACTCCACCGTCGGGGGAGGTAGTCATTCAACGCCCGGAGGACGCGACCTTGGAAGGGGAGGGAACAGTCCTTCTCGGGACGGCGGCGGTGAACCGGGAACTCTACCTCGATGTTGCGGCGCAAGATAATGTGGAGATCGCGAACGTGACGGCCCGTATAGAAGGATCCGACGGACGTACCGTCAAGGAATGGTCTCTTGCACCGCGAACGGCACCGTTTCCCGAAGGAGACGTTGCCGAACGGTTGACATCACCTCTGGGTAACCCGCGATTTAAAGGCTCTCTTGTCTGGAACAGCGATGACGCGGAGAGTGACGGCTTTTACGTGTTCCGAAGCAGTGTTGAAGACGCAGCAGGGAATACACGGGAGCTTCCTCCGATAGAGATCCTCGTAGATACGACACCCCCCGAGTTGGTTCGCCTCTCGGATCACGCGGAAGGACCCGATCAACGAACGGCGGCCGACCGCGACCGGGAACAGTCGGAGACTTCCGATGAAGATGCCCGGCGTGAGATCGTGCTCGGCGAGAACGATCAGTACCGCTTCCGTTTTCTTCTTCGCGATGCCGACGCCGTTGAAGCGTACATACTGGACGAAGCAGGGCGTTCGTTGTTTCCTCTGAATCCCGAGATCACCTCCTATGCGGATGAAGATGGATTCTACCGTGGTTTGGTAACGTGGCGCGGTCTCGCTCCCGACGGCGTGCCGTTGCCGGAAGGTGTGTACCGCGTCAACGTGGTCGCCTCCGATATTCTCGGCAATACCGCGACGATCGAAGGTTCACCGATCCTGCTGCGTCGCAGGGTGCCCCGTTTTTCCCTGGAACTGAGTGATCGGTATGTGGCACCGAACGACGACGGATATCGGGATGAGATTGTTATCGAACCGGCGTTGGAACCGCTTCTCGGATTGCGGGAATGGCGGATCAGCGTCGTTGATCTCGAATCAAAGCGGACTACCGCGTCGTGGTCCGGGATCGACCTGCCTCCGGAGCGCTTGCGAGCGGGGGCGTCGGCGTTTCCCCGGGACGGATCGTATCGGATCGAAGGCCGGGCGGAGTACGAAGCGGGTGTCGATGTGGAGGTTACTTCCCGGGAGATCGTCGCGGACCGGACTCCTCCGGTGGTGGAGTTTGCTCTTTCACCTCAGAGAGTTCGTCCCGAACAGGGGCGAGAGGTGACGT
Organism: Alkalispirochaeta sp.; assembly: GCA_046540055.1. GTDB lineage: Bacteria > Spirochaetota > Spirochaetia > DSM-27196 > Alkalispirochaetaceae > Alkalispirochaeta. Next base: position 10,110 of record JBKHFT010000090.1, on the reverse strand, counting down.
TGTTCTTTGAGGATGACGGGACTGTAGCCGAGAGTCGTGTTCTCGTATCGTCCCCGTCGGGTGGGAGAGAATCTTTTACCCTCGCCACCTTCGAGGGGATACCGGATCGGTATACCTGGTATCTTGCGGGACCGGAAGGGGAGCTCCTGCAACCGGGAATCTACAGAGTCCTCCTGGAGGCGCAAGACGAGACCGGGAACACGACTATTTCCGAATACCGTGATGTGGTGTTGCAGGAACGGCTGGGAGGGGTATCGGCGGTACCCGTGGTTGATCTGTTTTCTCCAAACGGTGATGGCCTTCTTGACGACGCGGTCCTGGCCCTCGACGGCCCCGCAGGAGCAGACGGAACGTTCCGGATCGAAGTTTCCGATCGAACCGGGACGGTACATCGCTCGTTCGGGGGAACTCTTCCCCTTCCGGAACAAATCGCATGGGACGGTAACGACGATACGGGGCGTCCCGTAGAAGACGGAACGTACCTCCTCAGGGTGGTTGTCGAGGTTCCCGACCTCCCGCCCCTTCGTTCCGAAGCGGTAGGAGTTACCGTTGATACGACCCCGCCGGAGGGAACGGTGCGAATCACCGGCTCATCGGTGGTTTCTCCCGACGGTGACGGCGTTCAGGATGAGCTGAACCTGGAAATCGATTACTCCGACCGGTTCGGTGGAGATGTAGAGGCGGTTGCCCGGGCGATTCGGCGCCGTGACGACGGGACGGAAGAGTCGGTTCCCGTTTCCGAACCGGAGGGACGGGGTGAGGAGATCACGTGGAGTCCGACCGCTCGCGACGGTACTCCGCTTCCCGATGGTCGATATACGATCGCCCTCGAGCTGACCGACGAGGCGGCGAACACCACGGTCCTTGAAAGCGATCCGTTTACAGTCGATACGCGACCGGTGAGCGGATTTGTCCGCCTTGATCGGGGGTATGTCAACCCAGGTGAAGAAGGTGCAGTTCTCGAGATCACGCCGGTTCTGAGCGATCCGATGGGTGTAACCCGGTGGGCCGTTTCTGTTGAGCCGACCTTCGCAGAGGACGCGGTGTTCGAGCAAAGCGGGGAGTTAAGCTGGTCCCCGGAACCGATCGTATGGCGTCCAGATACGGATATCCCGGACGGACGGTATCGGGTGCGGTTTGCAGCGCGCTATGCCCACGGTCCCGTTGTGGAACGTTACTCACCGGAGTTCATCGTGGACGCTACGGCGCCGACGGCGACGGTTGCCGTTGAACCGTCGCCGTTCAGTCCGGACGGTGACGGTGTAGACGATATTCTCTCCGTATCCTTTGATGTAGAGGACACTTCTCCTCTCGGGTACTGGTACTTCGAAATTCTTGATCCCAGGGGAACGCTGTTCTACGATACCGGTGGTGAAGGATCGCCTCCACCGGCGTTGCGGTGGGACGGGCGCGCTCGGAACGGCGATACCGTTTTCTCAGCGGAGACGTACTCGTGGCGGTTCGAGTCGGCGGACGTTCTCGGAAACACGGTTGTCCGTGAAGGAGATATCCCGATCGATATCCTTCTCGAGCCGTATGAAGGGGGATATCGCATCCAGATCCCGAGTATCACCTTTCCACCCAATTCAGCGGAACTGCTCCGTGCGGGAACGGAACCGGCGGCGCGTCAGAATCGCTCGGTACTCTCTCGTCTCTCGGAGATTCTCCGACGCTATCCCGATTACCACGTTCTCGTCGAGGGACATGCGGTGAACGTATCGGGTACGCAAAGGGAGCAGGAGGAGGAACTCGTACCCCTCTCGCGAGCTCGCGCCGCCGCGGTTCGTGATGCGTTGATCGAGGAAGGGATCCCGGCGTCACGGCTGGGCGTGCGAGGACAGGGAGGTCGGTACCCGATCGTACCACACGATGATCTCGAGATGAGATGGAAGAACCGCCGAGTTGATTTCATACTCCGGAAGGAACGATGAAATTCTCCCGTGACCTGTTGCAGCGGATTCGGGAAAGAACCGATATGGTTGACCTTGTAAACAGATATACCCGTCTCGAGCAGCGAGGCGATCGATGGTGGGGGTTGAGTCCGTTCAAAAGTGAGAAGACACCATCTTTCTCGGTACGTCCTGAAGAGGGGTTGTACTATTGCTTCGCCACCCAGAAGGGGGGTGATATCTTTCGCTTCCTGGGGGAGATGGAAGGGCTCTCCTTTCCTGAAGCGGTAGAATACCTCGCGGAACGGGCGGGAATCCCAATGGAGAGCAACCCGGAAGCGGACCGGGAACAGAGGGAGCGCCGCACCCTCTACGAGCTGTACGAACGGGTCACCCATACATTCCGTTATCTCCTGGAAGAGGATCCTCGCGGCGCCAACGCCCGGGAGTACGCCGAAACCCGGGGACTCGATCCTGCGACTCGGGAACGTTTCGAGCTGGGCTACGCAGTGGACGATGGACGATGGCTGTATCGCTTTCTCCGGAAAAAATCGTACAGTAACGAGTTTCTGGAGCGGTGTGGTCTCTTTTCCCGGCGCTATCCGGGAATGAGCCTGTTCAGAAACCGTCTGATTTTTCCGATTCGGGACGAACGGAACCGGGTTGTTGCCTTCGGGGGGCGGGCGTTGTCCGAAAACGACCGTGCGAAATATATCAACAGTCCCGAGACACCGATATACAACAAGAAACGCACCCTCTTCGGAATTCACCTCGCGGCGGAACGGGTGCGGGCGGAGCGGACCGTCCATGTCGCGGAAGGGTACATCGATGTGATCGCCCTTCATCAGGCCGGTGTTGAGAACAGTGTGGCCCCTCTCGGGACCGCCTTTACCCGGGAGCAGGCGCGGCTGCTCAAACGGTGGTCGGAGCAGGTGATACTTGTGTTTGACAGCGACGAGGCGGGAGTGGAAGCGACCTTTCGCGCTGCGGTGACCGCCGAGGAGGCAGGGTTGACGTGCCGTGCCGTTGCGGTCCCGTCAGGGAAAGACCCCGCCGAGCTCTACGTGACACAGGGAAGTGATGCGGTACAGGCCCTCACCGCCGGTTCGGTGCCGGTCTTTGAGTATCTCGTGAGGGAGGCTGCGCGAAAGACGCCACCGAGAGATGGACAATCCCGAGAGTTGCTGTTGCGTAAACTTTTTCCATATATTAATATCGTCAGCTCCGAGGTCCGCCGGGAAGCGTTGATCCGCCACATAAGTGACGTGGTATCGAGTTCCCCGGCTGCGGTTACTGCGGATTTCGAAAGTTGGCGAAGAGGAGAACACCCGCGACGAGTTGCAGAGCCGACGGTCAAGAAACAACAGGTACAGACGAGCCGCGACTTGAAACTGATGCTCGCCACCGCGCACGATGGCGAGCTATTTGCGTATCTGCGGCAACGAATAACCCCGGAAGATATCGAAGACGAGTGGGCGCGACAGATTTTTTACCGGATGGAAGACGCGTTTCGGCACGAAGAGCCGTTACCCCGGGGGCTCGTGGGACGGGTCGAAGAAGGAAGCCTTCGTGATTTTGTTCTCGACAGGTTGACGTCGCCCGAGTTTTCCGGTTGGTCCCGGAAGGACATCGACGACGCGGTGACGTTCCTTCGAATTCGCAAGTTACAGGAAGCGCAGCGTGCGATGGAGCGGCGCCTCGTGGAGTTAAGCGGAAACGATCTTCAGGAGATCAGGCGAGTGCAGGAAGAGAAAATGGCGATCGATCAGGAATTGGCAAAGCTGAAGGTGAGGGCAGATGACTGAATTGCAGAACGATCCTGCAATCGCGCGTTTATTGGACTACGCAAAATCAAAGACCTCTATCAGTTACGATGAGGTATACGATTTTCTCCCGGACTCCGTAGTCAATTCCGAAAAAATTGAAGAGATTCTCGGGTTGCTTGCGAAGCATAACGTCGTTATCGAAGAGAGTACCGAGGACGACGGTGACGACAAGAAAAGCGGTACCGACGATGTCGAGCTCGACGAAGGCGAAGATGATACCGGGGTGGACGATGACGACGAAGAGGAAGACGAAGACGACCTGATCTCGAAGGAAGAAGAGGCGCGACGCCTCGCGGAACGGTCGAAGCGCGTGATCGTCGGCGACAAGGACGCAGCCGTGGACGATCCGATCCGCCTCTATTTGCGGGAGATCGGAAAAGAGAACCTCCTGACCGCGGAGCAGGAGGTCGAGCTCTCCAAAAAAATGGAGCAGGGAGAGTATATCATCAAGGGTGTGATCCGCGGGAGCGGGATGGTGATCCCCGAGTTCTTCGATCTCGCGGAACGAACTTTCAAGAAAGAGGATCCCCGGGAGCTCGGGCTTTCCAAGAAAGAGATCTCCGAGTACCTTGCAGAGCGGCGTCGACTGAACCAGTTTTACCGCGAGTCACTCCGGGAGCTTCTCCCGGAACTCCGGGACTACATCGAACTGAAGCAGAAGACCCACGAAAAGGGGATCGACATTCTCACCGACGATACGCTGGCAAAACGTAAGAAAAAACTGCTTTCCCTCCTTGGTGACGTCGAGATTCATCAGGACGAGATTCTGAAATTCAGCGACGGCTTCTCCAGGGCTGCAAAACAGATCCATCGGTATCGCGACGATCAGACCCGCGTGGAAAAGCGACTGCGGGTCTCGAATCTCCGGGAGCTGCGATCTCTCGGTCGGGGCCTGGCGGTCGCGTCCCGGCGAGAAGAGATAGAGGAAGAGCTCGGTCTTTCTGCGGACCAGATCAAGGAGAAGATCCGCCATATTCAGGTGACGGAGAAAAAACTCCGGGAACTCGAATACCGATTCGAGAACTCGATCGAAGATATTCTCGAGATGTCGAAAGAGATTGAACGCGGCCGGGTGATGATGCAAACGGCAAAGGACAAGCTGATCCAGGCGAACCTCCGACTCGTCGTCAGCATTGCGAAGAAGTACACCAACCGGGGTCTCCATTTCTTTGATCTCGTCCAGGAAGGAAACATCGGTCTGATCAAGGCGGTTGAAAAGTTTGAGTACCGGAAGGGTACAAGTTCTCCACCTACGCGACCTGGTGGATCCGGCAGGCGATCACCCGTTCGATCTCCGATCAGGCCCGAACGATTCGGGTGCCGGTGCACATGATCGAGCAGATCAATAAAGTAGTCCGCGAAAGCAGACAGCTTATGCAGGTTCTCGGGCGGGAACCGACGGACGAAGAGATCGCCGAGCGCCTCGGGTGGAACGTCGCCAGGGTAAAGTCGGTCAAGAACGTTGCACGGGAGCCGATCTCCCTCGAGACGCCGATCGGAGAAGAGGAAGACTCCCTCCTCGGCGATTTTATCGAAGACAAGGAAGTGGAGAACCCCGCGCACCAGACGGCGTTCACCCTTCTTCAGGAACAGCTGCGGGGCGTTCTTGATACGTTGCCGCCGCGAGAGCAGGAAGTGCTCAAGATGCGGTTCGGACTCGAAGACGGATATTCACTCACCCTTGAAGAGGTGGGACTGTATTTTAACGTAACCCGGGAACGTATCCGACAAATTGAAGCAAAAGCGTTGCGTCGTCTCCGTCATCCGAAGCGGAGCAGGCGCCTCAAAGACTACTTAGACAATTGATGAGGGGTATACGACAAAGATGATCCAGGAAACGATAGAAAAACTGAAAGTTCTTCAGGACATTCTCTCCCAGAAATACACGCTTGAGCAGGAGATCGAGGAGCTGCCCCGAACGTTGGCGACGAAAAAAGAGTTGGTCAACCGACTGAAAAAGTCGTTCCTGGAGAAAAACGAACGCTTCGACGAGGCGCGACGCAGGGTCGCCGATCTTCGTGTTCGCCTCCAGGAAGCAGAAGCGGATCGGGAGAAGTACGAGTCCCAGATGGACCAGATCAGTACCGCCCGGGAGTACGACGCCCTGGAAAAGGAGATCCGTGACGCTTCGGAGCGAGAACAACAGCACCGTCGGGATCTTCAGCGGGAAGAGAAAGAACTGGAAGAGCAACGTACCCGCCTCGAACGGGAAGAGGCGATGATCAAGACTGAAGAAGAAGAGCTTGAGCAGGAGCGGGCAAAGATAGATAGCGAAACCGCGTCACGGCAGGAGATGCTTCAGGAGCTCGCACGGACCGAAGAGGAGACGATACCCGGCCTCGATGAAGAGTTGCTCTTCAAGTTCGAACGGATCATCAAGAGTAAAGAGGGCGAGGGAATCGTGCCGATCCGGAACGGGGTCTGTACCGGGTGTCAGATGATTCTTCCGAATCAGTTTGTCAATGACGTACGGGAGGGAAACGAGATCCTTTTCTGCCCATACTGCTCCAAGATAGTATTCCACACCGCTGACGATGCGGACCTCGAGAACGTCGGGTTCACCGAGTCCGACGAGGAGTCGCTGTCGGATCTGGTAGACGAAGATTTCGACGACGATCTTTTTGACGAGGAAGAACTTACCGGGCTCACCGACGAGGACGAACTCACCGCCGAAGAAGAGGCGGAATACGCAGAAGACGAGGAAGATGAAGAAAGCGCCGACGAGGGCGAGGAAGAGGATGAAGTTCTCGACGACGAAGAGGAAGACGATCTCCTTGATGAGGAGGAGGAGGACGAAGAGGATTACGAATCGGAGGAGCTCGACGACTGACGGGACAGATGGTCGTCATGCGGTATGAGGGGTCAGATTGTCGCTCCGGATCAACGCCGGAGAGGAAAGTCCGGACTCCGGAAAGCGCGGCACCGGGTAATCCCCGGCTGCACCGGTGACGGTGCAAGAGACAGTGCCACAGAAACGATACCGCCTCGAAGTACGCTTCGAGGCAAGGGTGAAACGGTGGGGTAAGAGCCCACCGGTTTCCCAGCGATGGGAGGCGTCATGGTAAACCTTGTCGGGAGCAAGACCAAGCAGCGGAGGGATCGCTTGTCCGTATCCGCGGGTAGGTTGCACGAGTCGCCGGGAAATCGGCGACGCAGATAGATGGCAATCCTGGGACAGAATCCGGCTTATCGACCCCTTGTATCGCATCTCCTTCGGTATTTCACACCGTCGATCGAATAATCTATGAGGATTCCCGAATCACGTTTTTCGGCAGCACCTCGACGCCGCAAGGGGTCGGGAGCGGTACTCATCATCGTTCTCTCTCTTCTCGTCGCTCTCGTGGTGGCGGTGGTGGTTTTTCTGTATCGGGCTCGTACGCCGATCTTTCCGATCGCCGATGCGGAAGCAACGGAAGATATCGTCGAACTGTGGAACACCGGACAGTACGATGGACTTCTCGACGAGGCCGAGGAGCGTCTCGATGAGTTTCCGCTGGACGAAACGGCCCTAGCTCTTCGGGGATTTACCCGGTTTTACCTCGCAATGCAGGAGGTCAACGAGGAACAAAGGCAGACGCTGCTCAACGGTACCGTAGTCGATCTGCAGCGGGTTCTCCTTCTGGACGAACCGGAGATGGAGGGAGAGGTGCATTACGTACTCGGGAAGGCGTTCTTTCACCGCGGACGGTTCTTCTACGATGCGGCGATCGAGAAGCTTCTTATCGCCAGGGAGATGGGGGTTCACCAGTTGGATCTACTTGAATACCTGGCCCTCGCTTCGGACGAGTTGGGACGGTCTTCGGATGCGATCGCGTTCTTTCGGGAAGCGATCGAGATGGGAGATGAAGCGGTGCACAAAGTGAATCTCGCTGATATCCTGATCGAAGAGGGGCGACACGATGAGGCGGAAGAGCTTCTCGACGATACGATCGAGGGAACGTCCGATGTGGTGGTCCTGCAGCACGCCCTCGATTCCCTCGGACGTTCCTATCGGAGGCAGGAGCGCTGGGAGGACGCCCTCGACGCGTATCGGCGTCTCCTCGAGGTAAACGAATCGTCGGTCCGCGCCCGGTTCGGGCTCGGCGAAACGTACCTCGCCATGGGCGAGAACAACCTCGCCAGATACGAGTGGCGAGAGGCTGTCCGTCTCGACCCGAACCATATTGAATCTTTGCAACGTTTACAGGAATATTAGGCACATTACCTCGGAGGGATGCTGATACATGGCCAGAAAGACGGTGCTCGCAGCTTTTTCATCGGATATTGGGATTGACCTCGGAACGTGTAACACCCTGGTGTACATACGAGGAAAAGGGATCGTCGCCAGCGAACCGTCGGTTGTGGCCGTCGAACGCGGGACGAAGAAGGTCGTCGCCGTCGGAGAAGAGGCGAAACGGATGCTCTGGAAGACTCCCGGAGATATTATCGCGATCCGGCCTCTTCGGGACGGGGTGATCGCCGACCTCGAAACGACGGAGAAGATGATCCGTTATTTCATCTCGAAGGTCCTCCAGCGTCGCTGGTTCGTCAAGCCGCGGATGGTGATCGGAGTTCCTTCATGTATCACCGATGTCGAGAAGCGTGCGGTTATCGAAAGCGCTGAGAAAGCGGGGGCCCGGGAGGTACGCGTCATCGACGAGTCTCTGGCGGCCGCGATCGGCGCCAACATTCCGATCTTCGAACCCGCAGGTCACATGGTGTGTGACATCGGCGGCGGAACCAGTGAGATCTCCGTGATTTCCCTCGGCGGGATGGTGGTGACCAACGCGATTCGCCTTGGAGGCGACGAGTTTGACGAGGCGATCATCAAGCACGTTCGCCAGGTCCATAACCTGATCATCGGAGAGAGTAGTGCCGAGGACCTGAAGAAGCGGATCGGAAACGCAACGGCGGACAAAAAGATCGAGAAGATGGAGATCAAGGGTACCGACGCGATTACCGGGTTGCCGCGGCGCCTCGAGATAGACAGTGTCGAAGTGCGCGACGCCCTGCAGGAACCGATCACCGCGATCGTTGAGGAGATCAAACGGACTCTCGGCCAGACCCCTCCGGAACTCGCCGCGGATATCGTCGAACGGGGAATCGTTCTCACCGGTGGCGGTTCATTACTCAAAGGACTTGACACCCTCATCGCCAACGAAACGGGGGTTCCCGTCTTTCTTGCTGAGGACCCGATGAACTGCGTTGCTCTTGGAGCAGGCATGTATTTCGAATATGAAAAGGGACTTCGTCACGAGAATAACATCTATCGAAATCTCTAAGAGATGAAACAGTCCCGGAAAACGCTCCTTACCACGGTTGTTCTTCTGGCGGTCGGGTTTATCTCGATCGGTGTGAGCGGGGAGACGGGTTCGTTTCGTCCCGAGCGGATCGCCCGCGGTGTGCTTTCCGGAGGCCAACGGTTTCTCTCCGGAATCGGGCGCGGCATCGGGAGCACGGTCCGCTCCGTCGGTGAACTCAGACGTCTGCGGGAAGACTACGAGGGATTGCTCCGGGAACTCGAACGGTACGAACGGATAGAGGGCAACGTTGCGGCCCTTGTTGCGGAAAACTCCCGTCTTCGTGAGCAGCTAGGCTTTGTTGCGCGCACGGAGCAACCACTAATCGCTGCACGGGTAATCGCGAAAGAAGCGGGGCACCTCTTTTCATCGTTCACGATCAACCGGGGAAGTCGACACGGAATCCAACGAAACCAGGCGGTTATCGCATACGTTGGTGGACGAGAAGGCCTCGTAGGGCGCGTGTCCGAGGTTTCCGGAGGGACCGCAGTCGTTGTTCCCGTGTTTGCCCCCGGTGTCTATGTGGCGGCGCGACTCGAACGCTCACGATACGAGGGGCTCCTGCAGGGAACCGGACAGGAGGAAGATCCTCTGGTACTCCGGTACGTACAGCGGTCGGCACGAAACGAAATACGCTACGACGATATGGTGTCGACCTCGGGGCTCGACTCGTTGTATCCACCGGACATTCCGATCGGAAGGGTCGTCCGGGTGAATGCACCCTCGTACGAAGCATCACTCCAGGTCGCGGTGGAGCCGATGATCAACTTTGGACGCCTCGAGTACGTGTTCGTCCTGCCCAGGTCAGGGGGTGAAGGATGATACACGCAGTTGTTATCGTTCTTTCGGCGATCATCGCCCTCGTGAACACGACGTGGCTGAGCGATCTTTCGCTCTTTGGCGCTCGCCCCGATCTTATCGCGATCATAATCGCCTACAATGCGCACCGGCAGGGTGTCCAGAAGGGACAGCTTTCCGCGTTCGCCGTCGGCGTAATCGAGGATTTTCTCAGCGCAGCGCCCCTCGGTTTTTATGCAATCGTCCGGTTGATACAAGGGGCGGTGGTCGGCGTGACCCACGGGAAGATACATGGTGACATGGTGATCGCCCCGGTCG
>JBKHFT010000089.1:0-13130 GCA_046540055.1 Alkalispirochaeta sp. | reverse complement strand
CGAACCCCTGCGTAACGTCGTCCTGCGAACCCCTCCGTTACGCCGCCCGGCGATCCTCTCTGTAACGGTATGGGGATCAATAAAGAGGAACGAAAAACGCGTGGAGGAGCGTGTCGATCCGCTGGATCGCCAGGGCCGCCACCGCCGCCGCGAGGTACGCGGCGATATCTCCGCGAATGATCGACGGTGCCCCTCCGTTCTCGAAGTGGAGCCTGATCGCCGAGAGCGGTACGAGAGCGACAAATACCCCCGCTCCCGCTGCGATCGCCGCCAGAAGCACCAGCCACAACGGCTCGACGGTATGCACCGTCCCCATCGCGACGACAAACACCGTCGTATTGATCATCACAACGGGAACGGCGCGTCGGACGGCTTTCCTTCCATACGGAAAGAGCTGTGCCCCCAGTCGCATCGCCCCCACCGCGGAAAACGCGATGATGAGCGTCATCGTCAGCGTCTCGAGGATCTGTGCGTTGAGGGGAACCAGAACGACGCGATTGACGATCCAGAACAGTGCAGAGACCCAGAGAAGTGCGAGGGTGATACCTGCGGAGATCGCCGCAGCTCGCCCAGGCGACTGGAGTGCAGGCGTAAGAGGAGAAATTCCAAGATAGTGGACAAGGATCACGTTTTGCGCCAGTGATGCTGTAAGGATGATGCCGATCACGGTCATGCCCGTCTACTCCCTCCTTCGATCACGATACGTCCGAGGGCGAGCAGAAAGAACCCGAACGCCACCGAATCCGCGATCCCGACGCCGAAAGAGGACAGAGCGACCCGAATCGCGGTAAAGAGGGCGAATCCTCCGACAAATCCGAGGACAAGCCCGAAAACGACTTGCATCCTGTCCATAAACCGCTCGCCTCGCCGGGCCCGAAGGGTCGGCCACATCACGATGCCCGACACGCTCACTCCCCGCATCATCAGCAGCATCCGATGTCCGGGAGAGACGCCCATACGGTAGAGCAGAACCTCGGCGATCGTCACTATACCGCCGGCGATGATCAGCGCCGGGATGATTCGGAGCATTCTCGGCAGCATCGATTCCGCGAAATAGGAAAGCGTCTGCGTCACGATCAGCACCCCGACGACAAGGGAGCCGAAGAGGATCGCCCGTTCCACCGATTGTCCCGCGAAGAACACTACCGGTAGCGCCAGAGGTACACCCCAGACGGGGTTTCTCGACAGAAGGTACCGTCCGATCTCGCTCATCGATCCTCCGAAAACACGGTCGTCGCGTATTGCTGCGCCATCGTTTCACCGCGGGTGACCGCTTCACCGGTGATCGTCGCGCCGGAAAGGGTGTCGATATCCCCCCGGGAGAATGCGGCGGCGAGCGCTTTGTTGATACCCGCTGTTTCCACCGCCGAAATCAGAACGCCCTCTACCTCATCCGAGTTGCGATCGTATCGGTACGCCCCCTCGATCATCGACTGATACCCCGGTACCGCGATCACGACGATCACCGATTCCGGTCGGGCCGATTCGTCGGAGCCGAGGAGGACCGCCTCCGTCCCTTCGGGAGTCCCCTCGGGAGAAACCCGGTGCTCGAGTATCACGAGCTCCCGTGAGAGGCGCGCGATCGCAGCGTCCCGAGGAACGCGCCGCAACGGTACATCCGGGAGCATGAGTAACTCTACCAACAGGAGTATACCGACGGTGCCTGCGAGGAGCGCCGCGATCTTCGCGCTTCGGATCGAGCCTTCGTGTTTCATCTCTTACGCACCACGAGATCGAGCAAGGGACGCAGCGTCCCGATCAGAGTTGCCGCCGTGACGACAGGGAACACGGCACCTCGGGTAACAAGAAGCACCGCTGCGAGGGCGCCGGCCACCGCCCCGTAGAGAACGATGCTCCCCCGTCGCAAGGGGCGAATCGACGGATCCGCGAGGGCAAAGATCGCAACGACGAGGAAGTTGCTGCGTACCAGGATATCGACGAGATCGGCATCCGCCGCGACGAACACCGTGATCCCCCCCGCCAGGAACGCCGCGCTCAGAGAAGCGGGAACGAGCTCTTCACCGTATACGATCAGCGCTCCGATCAACAACGCCGGGATCATCCCGGCGCCGATGCCGCTCGCGGCGACATCTCCCATATTGACGATAAGGGCCAGCGCCTCCGGCGGCACCCTCATCCCCAACGGCACGAACGCCTGGTCCAGTATCGTCCGGTATATCAGCGAATCGCTGACGAGATCCGCGAGGGGCCCGACCGGTGGCGTCCCGGCGGGTATCGCACTCATCACACCACTCCCGGCGATCGCCAGAAGCGCGACAAAGACGGGATGCACGTAGTACGATCCGTTCGCGCCGAGAAGGTGAACGCCGACGACGATCATCACCACCGCTGCGACCCCGGCAACAGGGAGCGGAACCCCCGGCGGGAGCAGGAGTGTGAGAAGTGCCGTAAAATAGAGGACCCGCCCGTTTTTCGTCGACGTCGAAGACGCGGTCCCCGACCGGATCAGATCGGCGAGGAACTCCGTCACCGCCCCCGCCGCGAGGGTAACGGCGAACACCGAGATCGTGCTCATACCATCCCGGATCGATGCAAACACAAGGAGCGGCGCCAGTGCAAGGGTGAGTTTGAGATACAGGCTCCGAACCGTAACCCGTTGAAATGTGTGAGGAAAGGGGATCTCCATCGCCGCCGTCATTACCCGCGTCCCCTCCGTACCGCTCCCTCCGCCATGGTGGAGGTACGCTCCTTCGCCGCGCGAAACGTTCCGGCCAGGGGAATTCGCGAGGGACACACATGTGAGCAGAGTCCGCACTCGATGCATTCATGGAGACCACTTCGGATCGCGTCGTCCTCCCGCCCCTCTTCGATGTGGCGCAGGAGATACTGCGGATCGATATTCACCGGGCACGCCCGGGTACACGCGCCGCAGGCGATACACGGCTCCTGTTCCGCAGCGCGAACCTCATGCTCCGTCATCGCGACTACCGCGGCGACCGATTTCGTGACGGGAGCGTTGATATTGGTGATCTCCCGGCCGGTTATCGGCCCCCCGGCGACGATCCGGACAGGTTCCTCGGTGAGACCGCCACATTCCGCAAGGATATCGGCGATCGCGGTTCCGATTCTGACGCGGACGTGGGCGGGACGTCCGACGGCACTTCCCCCTACGGCGATCACGTGATCGATCTGCGGTTTCTCGTAGACCACCGCTTCGAATATCGCGTGAACCGTCGACGGGGCGATCACGAACAGATCGTCTCCAGGGACCCCCGCCGCGGAAACGTTCGGAAGTATCGAACGGATCGCCCGATCGGGAATACTTGGATACCGGCGAGGTGAGGTTCTGATCCGGTACCCCAGCTCCCGGGCGCGGCGACGGATCAATGCGAGCCTGCGTCGGTTTCCACGACCGATGATCACCATGACATGGTCCGCCTCAATGATATGGGCTGTGATCTGCAATCCGACGATGATGCCTTCGGGATCGGCGACGGCCTGCTCGAGGCCTCCCGTCATGTACGGTTCCGTTTCGGCGAGATCGAGGACGAGGAAACGCGGTCCGAAACGGCGACGGGTTCCGAGGAAAAGGTGAGCGGGAACGGATGACCGGGGAGCGCAGAGAACACCGGCGGCGCGTATCCGCTGGAGCAACGCGTCCCGGTCCAGAGCATCCCACTGAAACGGCTCCACCCGTTTTCCGAGACGATCGAACTCACCGTCGAGCTCTATCGAGAGGGCGGGACTCATGGTACCGTCGAACAGGCGGGTTGTCCCGATCTCCCGGATTCGTCCCGGGATCGGTGCGTGGAGCGGTACCGACAGACGACGAGCGCTCTCGGCGATTACCATCCCCTCCCGGACGAAGTCGCCGACGTCGACGAGGGGTTCGATGCGGCTCCCGGTATGCTGCTGAAGGGGCACTACGCACAACGACGGGACCGCGGCGTTCCAGAAGCCGGATTCGAGTTGGTCAGGTACCCGAGGGAGGCGAATCCCGAAGGGTGCGGATGTCACGATACTCAACGACGCTCACTCCTTGATGCGACTGCAACCGTACCAAGTGCGCCGCGGTAGGGCAAGCGAATGCGTAACAGAACGGGAAAAACGACGAGAAATGCGAGGGCGATCTGGGCGATCATCAGTTCAGTCGAGGCAAGGGGCGTCACGAGAGGGGATCGAACGACCGTGAAGATACCCCCTTCTTCGATGAAGAGTGAGTACGCCGTCCCGGTGGGATTCGAGTACTGTCCCAGGACCCACCCGGCACCGAATCGGATGCGCTCGTCCTGCCACTCGACGATGCGGGCGTTCTCCCGACGAAATCGACGCAACGCGACCACCTCGTTCGGCTCGGGTACCTCGAACTCCCCGCCGTAGAGCAGTGAATCCTGATAGCGCCGGTGTGCGAAGTACCCCGCTACCGAAAGAGGATGGCGCCGTACATCGGTCCCCGACAAACCGCGGAGAAGGTTACGTGCGTCCTCGGCGTCGGCGATAGAGGCGGTCTCGATCAGATCGTGCTCCGGTTGGGGAATGAACACATCATCGGCCCCGCCGAAACCGCCGGCATCAAAGAGCAAAAAACCACCTGTGGTGATCACCAATGTGATGATTGCGCCGGGAAGACCGGGAAAGACTTCCGGTTGCCCCCTCCGGGGCCGCCAGGGACTGCCGAGAATCGGCCGTGGCGAAAAGAGGCGGTGTTCACTGCGGGAGAGTCGCGCTCCTTCAACGGACACCGACAAAAGGTATGCCGATACGACGGCGATGAGATACAGCAGGTACGCACCGAGGCGCGGGACCATCGAATCCCCCGCGGCAATCCCGATCATCACGACCGCGACGGCGATTGCGCCTGCAAAAAATCCGAGCACCCATCGCTGCTCTTCATGGAGAACGATACGGGTTCTATGAATCAGCCACTCCCGCTCCAGCCCCTTGATTCGACCGAGGGCGTAGACAGCCGCGATGCCGGTCAAGACCGCCGGGACAAGAACCAACGGACCGTGTCCGAGGGTATAGATCGCCGAGAGAATCGACGCGACGATCCCCAGCGCGATTCGCCGTCGCGACGCGACGGCAACTCCCGCGGTGATGAGGAACGCGATCACCGCCACGACGATGTACGCCACCGGTTCCCATCCGACGAGAGTAAACTCGATATCACCAAGGGAGCGTCGAAGTTCCAGATACAGGTCGAGGGGTGACCCGTTTCGGGGGAGATACACGATGTGGTGTCCCTCGTTCCCACCATCGGAGAGAAAAAGCTCCGGCAACGCCGCAACGAAGGGGTCTAACCGTGGGTCCTCCGGTTCGAATCGTTCCGGTAGTTCCGAGATCGGAATCGCCCGCTGACCGTTGAAGTCTTCGATCGCCACCGTCGCACCGTAACGATCTACCGGTGCGTGCCCCCCGCGTGTCAGTCGGTTATGGATCTCCTCGATCGGGTAGCGATCGGGTACAAGAACAAGGTCGAAGGCGTTCCACCGTCGCCCCTCGAGCTGCAACGACGACGTAACGAAGATCCCGCTCGATGCAGCGAGGAAGACTCCGAGAAGAAGTAACGAATACAGGAACGTAGACCGCCGCATGACGTTTTCGATAATAGTACCGTAACTTTAGAGCAAACTGAAAGCCAAACCGGTAAAAAAACCGAGGAGAACCCCTACGAACACTTCGCTCGGAGTATGACCGCTCACCTCTTTTACCGGCTCGAAGGCGATGTCGAAACGTTCCGCAAGCTGCATTCCCAACCTGTTGAGCTCACGCGCCTGAACCCCCGCGGAGCGGCGTACGCCCAGGGCGTCGCGAATAATGAGAACACCGTAGAACAACGACAGAACGAAGACCGCCGATCGCACCCCGTGGAGTACCCCGATCGTCGTCGCGAGACCGGTTACGAGTGACGAGTGGCTCGAGGGCATCCCCCCCGTTTTCCAGAGCAACGTCGCAAGCATGTCCCGGGATCCGTGGGTACGACCCCGGAGCTGGTCGACGAACATTTTTATGAACTGAGCGAGGAACCAGCTGAAGAACGCGGACAGGAATACCCGACCAGAAAGCATACTGTACACGTATATACCCACCTCACTCTGCACCACTGCAGTTTCCCCGCTGCTTTAACCCTTTGTCAAGATGAGCCCTTCCGAATACACTTCGAGAGATGAGAGAAGAACGGGTCGCCCTAGACGACAACGGCCGTCGCCTCGACCGGGTGCTCCGAAAGGCGTATCCCTCGGTTCCTCCCGGTGCGATCGCGGGAGCGGTTCGACGGGGTGAGATTCGCCTGAACGGGAAACGAACACAGAACGACACTCGCGTAACCACCGGTGATCGCATCACCGTACCCGACTGGGAACGAAGCGGTCGGGACGAGTCCAGGACACGACGGGACGGCGCACCCTCTCGTCGCGACCGCTCCGCATCCCGGCGGGACGAATCCAGAAGCCGAAGGGACGGGGCGGCCAGGTACCACCCCGACGACACATCCTCCGGGGTGCTCCGGGACGACCGGATCGTCAGTGGCGAGTGGTCGATCCCGATCCTCGAGCGCAGTGATGACTGGATCGCCCTGAACAAGCCGGCGGGCCTCTCAAGCCACGGGGAAGGCGGTCTCGACGGCATCCTTCGCGCAGTGGCCGCCCGGGAGGGATGGTGGTCGGAGAGCCTCAGTTTCCGCCCCGGACCGGTCCATCGCCTCGACCGGAACACCAGCGGGCTTCAGCTCTTCTCCCTCTCCGCTGAGGGAGCGCGAAACCTCACCGAGCAGATACGACGCCGCAGCGTCTCCAAGATCTATCTCGCACTCGTCTCCGGGCACCTTCCGCGACGGGAGCTCTGCGACCGACGTCTCGCCTATGATCGGTCACGGCGAACGGCGATCGCTGAACCTGAAACTGCTCCCGGGTCCGACCCGGCTTTGCGACGGTTCCGGTTCTCCACCGCAAGAACACACTTTTTTCCCCTGGCGTTTTCGGGGGATCGCGAGGCGGGACTGGTGGCGGCTGTTCCCGAGACGGGTCGAACCCATCAGATCCGGGCTCACGCTGCGGAACTCGGGATTCCTCTCCTGGGTGACACGAAATATGGCGGCCCCGGCTCCGACGATCACGGGTACATCCTCCACGCGCTGCTCTTTGCCACCCACGACCCCGGTCACGTCTGGACAGCCCCCCTGGCATCGAGCACCTACGGGATTCTGCGCACCCGTTTCGGCGACCTCTCCGGGATCGAGCAGCGACTGCGGGAGATCCTCCCCGTCGTCTGTACCGGATGCCCCGGGAATATTACACTTACCGTATGAGGAAACTGTTTTCACACCTGATCTGGCGCTTCCGGGGAGTGCAGGTGTTCGCTCTGGTGGGCAAGAGCGGCACCGGCAAGAGCTTTCGGGCGCGGCTGGTAATGGAGAAATTCAACATCACCCTCCTGATCGACGACGGCCTCCTCATTGAGGACCAGAAGATCATCGCCGGAAAATCCGCCAAGAAAGAGACTGCGTACATGGCGGCGGTCCGGACCGCCCTCTTTACCGAGAAGGAGCACCGCCGCGCCGTTCGCCACGCGATCGAGCGATCCCGGTTCAAACGAATTCTGATTCTCGGCACCTCGGACCGAATGGTCAAAAAGATCGCGGCGACCCTGAATCTCCCGGAGCCGAAGCGAATCATACATATCGAAGAGATCGCAACGGCGAGCGAGATCGAAACGGCGATCAACCACCGCAAAACCCAGGGACGCCATGTGATACCGGTACCCTCAATCGAGGTGCGCCGAAACTACCCCAAGATCATGGGGGACTCGATCAAGGTGATCTGGCGACGAGGTCTTGGCCTTATCCTGCCGGACAAAGCGTACGAGAAAACGGTGGTGCGCCCCGCCTTCAGCGACAAGGGAACGGTCACGATGAGTGAAGCGGCCCTCACCCAGATGATCATGCACTGCGTTGCCGAGTTCTCCCCGGGAATCGTGATCAGCCGGGTGAATATCAAACCCGACCAGCGGGGATACCGCATCGACGTCCACGTTCAGGTACCGTATCGCCTCGAGCTCAAAGGGAGTATTTACAGCCTTCAGCAGTATATTCTGGAGCATGTAGAGCGTTTTGCCGGTATTATTATCGATGAACTCAACATCGTCATTGATAATGTGACGGGGGCCCAATACAATAAACAGGACGGAAAACGGGAAACGAAAAAAGACGGAGGCAAGGGATGAAACGTACGATTCTGCTCGGAACGCTGCTCTTTCTGACGATCCTCGTCGTGGCGCCCGTCGCCGCACAGGATGGTACCTACACCTTCGAGAGTGACTACTACCGGGTGATCTCCGAGGTCGATGATACCCACGCGCGTCGGACGGCGGAGCATCTCGAAGCGATGCTGTCTCTCTACAACCGTCAGTTTCGTTTCGCCCCGGAAGATCTGACGGCGCCGCTCAGGGTGCGCATATTCGCTTCGAAAGATCGGTACGACGCATACCTCACCCGATTGATCGACGAAACGCGAGACGGCTTCGTCTACCTCCACTATCAGGATATCGAAAAGAGCGAGCTCGTCGGCTACAACTCTCCGGAAGGGGATTTGACGCAGTCGATGAACCACCAGAGCTTCGTCCAGTACCTGCGTGCCTTCGTTCCCAACCCACCCCTGTGGATCCGGGAAGGGTTCGCGGTCTATTACGAGACGTCGCAGTACGATCCGGAGTTCGATACTGCAATTTACCACGAAAACCTGCTGTGGCTGGACACACTCAAAGAGATCATCGCCGGCGATTCAGTCCATCCGGTGATCCCTTTCGACGAGATGCTGGCGATGCGCCCCGACGACGCGAGGGAGCAACTGGATGCGTTCTACCCCCAGGCGTGGGGGATGGTCAGCTTTCTCCTCAACTCCGACGAGCCTGCCGCCAACCGTATTCTCTGGGACAGTCTCAGCGCCCTCGACGCCGATGCAACGCTGGACGAGAATATCGAGGCGGTCTACAACGAAGCGTTCCGGTGGGCTGATCAGGACGAGCTCGTCGAGCTCTTTGTCGGGTACCTCGATTCGCGTCGAAGTTTTCGGGGGTGGATTACCCACGGTGTCGACCGGTACAACGCCTCCGACCTTGACGAGGCTGAGGCCGCATTTACCGCGGCGGTAGAACTCGACGAAGGGAATTACGTTCCCTATTACTATCTCGGACTGATCAATTACGAGGAGGGTAATTACGGCCTCGCCGACTTCTACTATCAGGAAGCGATCACGAAAGGCGCCGAAGCTGCGGTCACCCTCTACGCCCTCGGCGTCAACGCATACGCCGACAACCGGTTCGACGACGCGGTTGCGTATCTCGAAGAGGCGGTGGAGGCGGACCCCGCATACGAGGCGCGGGCCGAAGAGGTACTAGTTCGAATCAGAGGTTGATCGCAACGCCGGTTTTCTCCGTCGCCGGCGCCGACGACGGGGCGCTCCCGTATCGAGGTGCGAGGGCACCTCGTCGTGCTGCAGGCGTCCCTTGTTCTGGAAGACCACGTTAATCGCGCGTTCCACCTCTTTGTTCGCCGGCGTCACCGGCGAGAGGAAATCCTTCACCGCATAGTACGCCTCCCGGAACGGAATGCGCTGCTTCTCCGCTACGGGACTGTGATCCAGAAGGTAGTCTGCGATAAGGAACACCAGAAGATCCGCCCGTTCCAGGGGCCCCCGAGCGCGACGCTTCTCATCGAGCAGGGCAAGCCGGCTGAGGAGCGTTTCCCGGTAGGCAGCGTCGGAGACGAGAGATGCCGCGCCGGGAAGAACCGCGGAAAAGAGCCCGTACTCGATCAACCGGCGGACGATCCCCGCCGCGTGCCCGGTGTTCAGGATCTTGAACACCTCTTCGGTCATACGGCTCGACGCGGTCTCGGCAAGGAGGATGCGGTCTTTCTTGATCCGTCGCCGTACCTGCCAGGGAATCTTGAGCCCCCCGGCTTCCGCGTACTTGCAGGCACGAATCATCCTGACCGGGTCTTCCACAAAGATCCGCTCCAGAGGAATAACCGGCTTGAGAATTCGCCGAGCGATATCCCGAACGCCACCGACGTAGTCGATGACGGTGTTGTCCTCGGGATTCAGAAAGAGGGCGTTCGCGGTAAAGTCACGGCGCAGAACGTCCTCATCGATCGTTCCGAAGACGTTCTTGAACCCCTCGGAATCCTGACTCCGAAAGGTGGAGACCTCGATAATCTTGTCCCGGAACAGAAGGTGAGCGAGGCGGAAGCGCTTGCCGATGATACGGCTGTTCCGGAAGAGCTTTCGGATCTGGTTCGGTGTCGCGTCGGTGGCGATATCAAAGTCCTTCGGCTTCTTTCCGAGGAGAAGATCCCGGACGGCGCCCCCGACGATGTACGCGTCGTGACCGTAGCGCTGGAGACGCCGCACCACCTTGACCGCGTCGTGGTCAAGGTCAGCGGGATCGATCTTGTGCTCATCAGCGGTGTACACGTCCGCGGTCTTGACGAGGGCCCCCGACGGAGAACGGCCGTAACGTTTTCGCACGATTACCCGTTCACTCCCTTGCAGTACGTGACGATCCGATCGACGATCCCCGTGAGTTGTTCTCCCGCCGGTTCATCGGCGTAGTCCGCAAGGTACGGACGTCCGCCGTCACCGGACGCAACCATCCGTGGATCGAGGGATACCCGCCCGAGAAAGGGCAATCCAAGCTCGTCTGCGGCGCGTTCACCGCCGCCGCTCCCGAACACTTTCATTGTGTCGCTGTCGGCCATATTCTCGACGATACCGATCACGGGAATCTTCATCTTCTCTGCGAAGTTCGCGCTTTTCCGGGAGTCGAGAAGCGCGACATCCTGGGGAGTGGTGACGATGACGATTCCGGTAATCGTCTTGATCTCCTGGCCGATCGTGAGTGCCTCGTCTCCGGTGCCGGGAGGAGTATCGATCACGAGAAAATCGAGGTCGCCCCAGACAACGTCGGCGAGGAACTGCTTGATCAGGGCAAGCTTCATCGGGCCGCGCCAGATCAGGGCGGCGTCCCGCTCATACCCGATGTTGCCGACGCTGGCAACTTTGAGATTTGCCAACACCTCGACAGGATCGATCTCGTGATCGCTCCCGGTGAACCGCGCCTCGTCGATGCCGAGCATCTTCGGAATATTGGGCCCGTGGATGTCCGCATCGAGAAGGCCGACCTGCAGATCCTGGAGCGCCAGCGCCCAGGCGAGATTGACGCTGATCGTCGACTTGCCGACCCCGCCCTTGCCGCTCATCACCGCTATCTTGTACCGGATGCGCTCCATGTTGGTCTGGAGTTTGGCATCCTGAGGATTTTCTCGTCCTTTGATCATGTATGATATCGTAACACAACGCACCGGGGGAGCGCCATACCGTGCCGACGGATGGTCACCGACGGCGGTCGCCACTGAGGACGGCAGGCGGTGGCGAATCCGGACGGGGGCGGCCTGTTGTCTTCCCCATGGTGACGACTCGGGTCGGTGACCGCTATCTTGTACAGCATGAGCAGAACAATACTCCTAGTTGGAGCCTCATCCACGATCGCCGGTGAGACGGCGCAGCTTCTCACCGACCAGGGTGATACGGTACTCAGGTGGTCTCGTTCCGAGCTATCCGGGGGATCTGTGGTAACGGATTACCTGAATGGAGACCTTCCGGAGACCCCGGAGTCCCTCGACGGGGTGATCTACTTTCCGGGAACCGTGCGCCTCGCGCCGTTCCATAGAATTACGATCGACCAGTTTCGTGAAGACTGGGCGATCAACGTCGGCGGGTTCATCCGGATCGTACAGGAGATGCTCCCGAAGCTGCAGAAGGGCACCAACCCGGCGGTCGTCGCGATATCAACGGTGGCGGTGCAGACGGGACTCGGGTTTCACGCTTCCGTCTCGCAGGCGAAAGGTGCCCTGGAAGGACTTGTCCGCGCCCTCGCGGCGGAGTACGCCCCGAAGGGGATTCGCTTCAACGGCGTCGCTCCGTCCCTCACGGAGTCCCAGGCAACGGCGTCGATGGTCAACACCGATGAAAAACGGGACCGGATGGGAAAACGCCACCCTCTCGGCCGGATCGGCGCGCCCCGGGATATCGCCGAAGCGGTCGCATTTCTGGTCGGTGACAAGAGTACCTGGATCACCGGTCAGGTTCTCGGTGTCGACGGCGGGTTTGGAGTGATTCGGCAGTAGCGAACCGACCGGTCTACCCGCCGCTCTACCCCTTGCCCTGTCCTCCCACCGTCGAGCCGGCAACCCACCCGCCTGCCCAGCAGATCTGCAGACTGTAGCCGCCGCTGGAGCGGTTGAAATCGAGGAGGTCCCCGAGGACGTATGCGTTGGAGACCCTCCGGAGGCGCATCGTCCGGAAATCGACCTCTCCGGGGTCGACACCGCCGCTGGACACAACCGCCTTGTCCGTGCCCATCAGCCCCTGAAAGGTACACGGCACCGCGGTCACCACCGAGACGATCTGCCTGCGCTGGACTCGTGAGAGCGATGCGAGACGCTGATCCTCCGGAACCCCCGCGACGGCGCAGATCTGCCGCGCCAGACGGGGCGGAAGGAGATCTCCCAGAAGCGAGACGATCTTCCGGTTTCCCGTCCGGGCAACTCCATCGAGAATCTGCCTGTCGATCGTGCCGGGATCGGTTCCGGGGAGGGGGTTTACAAGCAGACGGATACGTCCCTCCCGCGCCAGCTCCCGGATATCCTGCGCCGCGTTGAGGGCGAGAGGACCGCTCAGCCCGAAATGGGTAAACAGCAGCTTCCCCCTCCGGGTCAGGAGGCGTTTGCCGTTTGCCCAGGGATCACCGGCAGCCGCTGCCGGTGGTTTCCCTTTCCCGCGGCGGCTATCGCCGCCATCCCGGGCGCCCGGCGCCGCGATTCCCTTCCCGACGGCTGTCACTGCCCCCTGTACGATCAGCTCCGCGTCGGTCAGGGCGAGTCCCTGGAGCTCCCGGACCCACCGGTCAGGCACCCTGAGGGGAACGAGGGAACTCTCGGCGGCACGCACCGCCACTCCCAGCCGCTGCAACCACGGGAATGCGTCACCGGTGGACCCCGTCTCGGGTCGGGCGGTACCACCGGTCGCGAAGATGAATGCACCGCCCCGTACCGCTTCCCCCCGGTGGGTTATCACCGCGGTGACTCGTCGGAGCGTCCCGGGGGCGTCACCGTC
>JBKHFT010000088.1:0-13222 GCA_046540055.1 Alkalispirochaeta sp. | reverse complement strand
GTGCCGTCGCTGGATACCGTTGAAGCGGGTTCGGTGATCTCTCCTGACGAAACGCTCTCGGTCCAACTTCAGTACCCTGAGGAAGACATGTCCCGGGCAACATCGCTGTCGGTGGAACTCCGGACCCCGGAGGGAGAGGTTGTCGGGGAGCTCTCCTTTACGGAAGAGCAGTTGCTCGAACCGGAGCTTCCACCGATCGAGCTGCCTCGACCGGCAGACGGTCCATACGTACTCTACGTTAAGGCGATGCGGGGAGAAGAGATTCTCTTTGTCGAAGAGCGTCAGCTCTTCGTCATCGTAACGCCGCCGCAGATCCGAAGTATCGGTGTATATCCATCGACGATCGCCTCCGACGCGAAAGCCGTTGCCGTTGCGGAGCTCATCAGCAGCACGTCGTTACGACCGTACCTGCAGTGGTACTTTCAAGGCACGTTGATCGGTGAAGGGTATGTAGATGACGGGTCCGACCGGATGCCGTTCTCTCCGGGTGGACACGTCGGGGTTCATACCGTGCGAGTAGAGCTCTTTCCCTGGGGTCCTGATGAGGGTGTCCGTCTCGACCAGGGAAGCACGGTTACAGCCGAGACGGAAGCGTTTGTCCGGACCGACGCTCCGGTTGATCCTCCCGGGGAATACACTGTTCTTCGCTACCTCCTCGACGGTCGCACCGCTCCCGACACCGACCGTCTCGACCGAACGTTTCGTCCGATCGCGTTCGACCCCGACGAACGACTCGACCTACGCACGGAGCGTCTGGGATACACCCTCTCATCGGGAGGGGCGTTGACCGTGCCGTACGATCTCCTTCCGTCTGAAGGAGAGGGAAGACGCGTTCGGATCGGACTAATGGGGGACAACGACCGAGGCGGTGGACTTACCCTGTCGATCGGCAACGCCAACGAAGCGCTCGTTACGATCACCCTCGACGACGCCGCTCTTGCAACCCTCGAGCATGGGGGAAGGATAACCGATCTGCAGATACATAACGAAGAGCGCCGCGTGTCGTACGCGCCGTTTCCACGGAATCTTTCGTTCTCCCTGTTTCGAAACGACGGTCGGCTCTTTGTCGTACCCGAGCTTCCCGGAAGCGAGTTTCCGGTTCTTACCGTTGAAGAACGTGGTTCCCGAAATACAAGACCCCTGGAACTCGCGTATGACGGCGAGGGGGCTCTCTTTGTAGACGAGATCGTTGTCCACCGATACGAAGATGCGGCCCTCCTGCTCCCGAGAGATGCCCTCTCCTTCGCGTACTATCCGGGAGAAGACGAAGATTCGGAGCTGTCCGAACCGGTGCAGGTCGATCTGGGGCAAAGCGTTCTTCAGTCGGATCTGTCCGAAGGGTGGTTCCTTCTCTGGATCGACGGGACATCGACCCCCAGGTATATCGCGTGGCGAGAACGCGATGAGATTCGTATCGCGACGATTAACAACGCAAGCGAGGCACCTCCGACCACCCCGAACGCGTTGCGGGCGGACGCGATCGTTCCTTCCGCCGGGGAGGGGATTACCGTTCGACAGGGAGACGCGTTCGAAACAACAGCCGAGGCGATCACGCTTCCCGAGCCGGGGGGAGGGGTATGGTTCGTGCGGAGCGGACGTTTCTCGTCCCGCGGTAACACCTCCTTGTCGCCTCTCCATTTCGTTACCCGTCCCGTCGATGTGGTGACTCAATAGGTGGGGGACCGCGCCTTCCCGGTCTCGATAACGCTCACGATTCTTGCACTGTTCGTCGTTTCCTGTTCGACCGCTCCCGTGAAACGGGCGACACAACCACCTTCTGCTCCTGAACGGCCGCTCCCCTCATTCCCGTATCCGGAACAGCTGCCGGCGGTGGAGTCCGACGATAACGGAACGCCGGTGACGGAACTCCCTCCCCCAACGGTGCCGGAAAAAGAGACGTCCCCGGAGTGGGAACCACCGGGAATCGTGGCCCCGCCGTTTCCCGATGGTGCAAAACGATCCGAGATGCTTGGATGGCTGCGGAGCCGCCCGACCCGCGTCGTAATCGACGATCCCCCCGCGGACGGTGCGATGGCGCTCCCCTTTCGCCGGTATCTCAGTGAGATCGTATCGGCGGCGGGTCTTTCGACCGGGAGCACCGCCGGTGAGACGGTTTTCGAGGTCGTCATCACCCCCGAACTATCTGCCGAGGCAAGTGCCCTCAACCGGTACGGATCCGTTCGTCTCCACCTCAACGTTGCCCTTGAAGGTCCGGAAGGACCCACCGTCACGACATCGTTGACGGGCCCAACGGTGATGAGCCGCCTGTCTTCACCGGACGCACAACTCAACTCGCTCCGGGCGATCGAACGCGCTGCGGTACGCCGTGCGGTGGAGGCGCTCCGGGAAGAACTCTCTGACAGGATCGCCTCTCGGGGTATCCCGTATCCGGTAATCGGCGCCAGTGGACGCGCAGACGAGATCCACGCCGTTCTTCGGAGTCTCGGCGTTCCGGGCGGGACCGCTCTCGAGGCCGAACGTGGCGTTGAACAGACGGTGTGGTATCTTTTCGGCTCCCCTGCGGCGATTTCTCGGGAACTCGGCGATATATTTGACGGCAGCCGGTACGATTATGCGCTCCACCCTCTTAACCGAACGATTACTATTATTTACAATGAAGAGAATTAGATGAATAAAAGTAGGTCTCTTCCGACACTCCCGGTACTCCTGGTAATCACCGTTCTTTCCGTTCTGTCGGCGTGCGTCACCCCGACGGACACCCCTCCCGACTGGATCGGGGGAATCGCAGACACCGATCTCGCCGATGATCACCTTATCGCTTACGGTCGAAGCCCCGAGCGTCGCGAGGCGGAACGACTCGCGCTCGTCGATGCGGAACGACAGGTGGCACAGATCCTGATCCGCGGCCTCGAGGAGAAACAGATACCACTCACCGATAAGCTGGTGACCGCGGTGGAACGGACCGCTTCGACCCGAACTCGTAAGCTCGAAGAGATCGACCGCTACTCCCGTACCGACGCGATGGAAAGTCATGAGTGGTATCTCCTCCTGCGGTATCCCGTGGATACCCGTAACGCGGACATCGCCGCTCTCACGCGAGAGAGGGTTCCTGACGACAGTGAGACGGAGCCTTTGCGTCCACGGGAAGATGACGTGATCGAACGCCTCGAAGCGCTTCTGACCCGTGAAGTTCCCCGTTCCTCCGCTGAACGGCGACGAATTCTCAATGAGGCCCTCGGCATCGCGTCGCAGATCGTTGTAACCGCGCGTCCCGGAGAAACCTCCACTCCCCTCGGCACGCCTGTCGACCGGCCGATCGAAGTGAGCGTTTCGAACCGCACCGACGGAACCCCTCTGAGAGACGTTCCGTTCTTCATACGAATCACCGGACCCGATGTCGACGGAACGCGATCGGAATCGGTCAGGACCGCCGTCACCGGACGAGAAGGATCGTTTCAGATCGATTCGCCGGATCCGCGATACGCCGGAACAACGGTGGTAGTCGCTGAACCGGACTGGCATCGCGACTCCTACGACGAGTGGGCGGAACAGCTCGATTCAACGGAGAACCGGGATCTCCTCGATGCGATCGCGAACAGGATCAGGGGGCGCTCGGTACTGCGTGTCACATCGCAGGCGGCAGAGATCCCGACCGCGGTGGTGATCGTCGATCGTGACATCGCCGGGAACCCGATGGCCGACAGCAGGGCGCTACGCGGTGTGATCAGGGAGTTCAGCGCCCGGGAGTTCAGGGTTCGCAGGGTCGAGCTTGACGAAGCCGGGCGAGAACGCCTTATCGGACTCGACCGGATCGAGGCCGCCGATCTATACGATCTCCTTCCCTTCGAAGTGCTGGCATCCGTCGATCGCGCGATCGTCGGAGATGCAACGATCTACGAATTCGAGGAGGATGAAGGGTTCAGCGTCGGAGTACGCATCGAAGCGATTGCATTCGATCTGCGTCGGGACCGGCGCCTTGCTCAGGTCACGGTAACCGAACGCATTACCGGAAGCAGCGCCCAGGCAACGATTCGCGGCGCGTTTCAGGAGGCGGGACGGCGGCTTGCGCGACAGATCGCACCACAGTTGCCCTAGTCCGCCTCGGGATATTGATCAATCTGGTCGGGACTCCTCGAGTGCCTCCCGGAGCATCACCGGATCGTCGCCGATCAGCCCGGCGACTCCGGCGTCTCGCAGCGTTCGCGCAACCGTTCCGTCGTTCACCGTCCAGGGGATGACCGTTCCCCGAAGCGGGCGCGAAACCTCGTACGAATCTTCACCGTCGGTGCCCACGATATCCCGCCACGACGGTTTCCGGATCGAACACCCGCCGAGGATCATTCCCGCACCGCGACGCAGCATCCACGGAAGCTCTTCAACGTCGGCGTAGATCGCAGCACAGGGCGGCTCCGTTCCACCCGCCGGAAGCACACCGCGATGCCATGCGCGATGAAAGTCCCGTATCCTTCGGGGATCGAAGGACGAGATGAATACGCGGCTCGCGATACCGAGGCGCACTATCATCGCTACAAGCAGATCCGCGATCGACACGGGGGTATCGGCGTACGACTTGATCTCGATATCCACGTAGATCTCCGGCCCGAGTGTTTCGATCACCGCCTCCAGCGTGGGAACTCCCGTTGCCGAGAGCCCCCGCTTCCCGTCGGACAGCGGAAGCTCCGCAAGCTCATGTGCCGACACTTCGGCGATCGGCACCTCCTGCCCTCCCAGGCGACGAAGATCCCGGTCGTGATGAACGACGATCGTCCCGTCACGGGCGAGTTGCACGTCCAGTTCAACGCCCGGTACGCCGTCAGCCCGCGCCCGGGCAAATGCGTCGAGAGTGTTTTCCAGAGCGACTGCGGCGCACCCGCGATGACCAAAAACGATCGGTGTTCCCCCATCACGGGCACCGGCCAGCACCTGTCGTATATCCTGTATCACAATGGTTGTCATTGTAATGCAACCGGGGTAGTTTCTGCACGCTATGGAACACGATCTTATCGCCGCCCTCGCAACTCCCTTCGGCAGCGCCGCGCTGGGGGTGATTCGCACCAGCGGCCCCGGCGCGGTCGCTGCGATCGCAGCCCTTACCGATCGTCACGAGGCGATCGTCGATGCTCCGGGGGGCACGATGAAGCGGGCGCTGATCGTCGATCCTGCCGGCGGCGAGACCCTTGATGATGTGATGCTCGGTGTATTCCGGGAACCCCGGAGCTACACCGGTGAAGAGGCGGTGGAGATCTACTGTCATGGCAGTATCCCGGGTATCCAGGCGATTCTTGCGCTCCTCTATCGTTCCGGCTATCGTCCCGCCGACCCCGGCGAGTTCACCCAGCGCGCCTTCCTCGCGGGAAAGATCGATCTCACCCGGGCGGAGGCGGTTCAGGAGATCGTCAGTTCCCAGACGGTGGTCGGTCACGAGATGGCGCTCCGTCGACTGGGGGGAAGCATCGAGGGCGCTATCAACGACGTAAAGGCCGTTCTGGTCCGGATCATGGCGCAGGTTGCGGTACAACTCGACTATCCCGACGACGAGATCGACGAGGTCACGATCGATCCGGAACCGATCCGGATGGCACGAGAACGGCTGTCCGCCCTCGCCGGGAGCTACCGGACGGGACGCCTCTACCAGGAGGGTGTAACGATCGCCATCGCCGGGCGGACCAACGCGGGGAAATCGTCGCTGTTCAACGCCCTCCTCCGGGAGGATCGCGCGATCGTGAGCGAGATCCACGGAACAACCCGGGACTATATCAGCAGCCGTATCGATCTGGAGGGTATTCCCGTCGAGATCTACGACACCGCGGGTCTCCGGGAAACCTCGGAGACGATCGAGGAGGAGGGAATCCGCCGAACCCGGGCCCTCGTAACGGGGACGGACCTTGTTCTGTACGTTGTTGATGCGGTCGTCGGGGTCACTGTGGAGGATGTACGGATTCTGGAGGAGATCGTGGCTGCTGTGGAAGACCGCCGCCGAATCCTCCTCGTCCTCAATAAACTGGATAGTATCGAGAAGACTGTTGATACACTCGACGTACATACCGACGGCACCGACAGTTCTGCCACAACCCCGGACAGTGTCGCCGTATCACCGGCACCTGAAACGAGTTACCCTGATTTCGTCAACAATCTTGTAGATACCGCCCCGGGGACGAGCGCGATCACGATGGAAGGGATCGATCGTCTCATCAACAGAATCGTTACAACCATCGTCCCGGGAGAACAGACAAAAACGGGAGCTCCCGTCATCGACTCTCTCCGTCAGAAAAACCTCCTCGACCGCGCCGTGGAAGCCCTCGACGAGGTGATCACCGGGATAACCGCGGGAGTCCCCGTGGACGCGATAAGCGTCGACCTTCAGGAGGCGCTCCACGCCCTCGGCGAGATCACCGGGGAGGTGACTTCCGAGGATATTCTCGACGCGGTATTCAGCGGGTTTTGCGTCGGAAAATAGGTGCCAACGCGTCACGATGGCGAAACGCGAGCATCGCCTCTACAAACCGCGGGTCCCGCCGCGGATCGCTCGGCGAGAAAAACAGGTGGCTTTCGCAGGTACAGTCGCTCGACCCGAATCCGGGGATCGGTGCGGTATAGATCGCACCGAGAACACCGGCTATGTCGCATTCGAGTCGCGCCTCGGAGTAGATCCGGTACGCGCTTGCCCAGTCGGCTACGGCGCGAAGATAATCAACGTGCCACCGCATCCGCTTTCTCCTGCGTTCGTGTCGGGACGTTCTGCTCCGCATCGTTCCCATCGCTGAGCCGACGTACAGATAATGCCCCGGTACAACCTCGAACTCACCGAGGGACCCGACCGCGATCCGCTGCGGCGCATCGATCCTGAGGTGCAGAATATACGATCCGCGGTCGGCATCGACCGTCTCAACCACGGCGAGGTCGACCGGGACCGACCGGTTCATAACGGTCGTGATACCCTCCGGCGTCGTCTGCGTCGCAACGGCGACAACCTCGACTCCCTTCCGGCCGGCATCGCGTAACGCGACGGCGAAGGCAGGATCGGTATGGATATCGGGAACAAACAGACCCGCCGGCGGCCCCTGGATCACAAAGAGCACGATCCTCCGTCCCCCGGCAATCTCTGCCAGCTCCGCAACGTGCCGGGCTCCACGGGTTGTCGCTGCATCGGGAAACATCGCCACCCCGTGGGCCGCGAGGGTGCAACTTTTCACCTCCACGACGACCTCACCCTCGGGCGTAGCCGCGACGAAATCGAATCGACTCCCTCCGCGGGTCACCTCCGAACGGATATCGACGGCGTCCGGCAGCAGAAGCGGCAGAATAAGGTCTCGTGCAGTCCGATTCGCACCGGCCGCCACGAGGGGCACCACAACGCGATCCGACGGCCGTCGCACTGCTACGGCGGTCCACTCCGTCTTGCGGCTTCCAGGTGTCCTCCGGGAGCGGGCTCCCGGGGAGCCTTCCGCATCCGGCCATTGTCGCCCCGGCGGTTCGGCGGCCCCCGGCGATGCGCCCGCCCGCTGCAGTATCACCTCCGTCCCCGGATAGGTGAGCTCCCACATGCGCCCCGGATTGGGAACGTGGGCGCGTACCGTCCCTGGGCCGGGCTCCTCCAATACACCGTACCTGCTGCCGGTATCAACGACGAAAGTGAACCGGTTCGGCCGTGCCACGAGAGTCCCGACGGCGTCGGCGCGAAAGAGCTTCAGAGATCGATCCAAAACAGATCCTCGTATCGTGTTCCCTGACCGGTGGAAATACTCTCCACCACGGCGATCCGTGGCACCGGTTCCGGGGCGCTCAGTCGATCAATCGGGGTAACGGACCCGGCGACGACGTCCGCAGCGTCATTCGCCTCAGCTTCAAAGATGAGCGCCGACTCCAGCACCCGTCGCTGGTCCCGGTTCAGCCGACGTCGGGGATACGCGATCGTCACATGAGGGACGAACCGCCGAGAATCGATATCGAGGCGCAGGGCCGCAGCGCCCCCGCTCAACGCAACGCGCAGCCCCCGGACCCACTCGTCAACGACCCCGCGAGGATCGGCGGCCTCTACCCAGACGACCCGGGGACGCCGGATCGACGGAAACGCCCCGACACCCCCGATCGAGAGGGACGGCAGGTGCGCCGTCCCGCCCGATTCCATACCGGAACGCCCGACGCCCCGCAACGATGCTATACAATCGTGAAAGACCGCCCCGATCTGATCTGTTGTCCTTCGATCGACCTCGCCGATAAACACCGCCGTGATGTGCATCTTCTCCGCCGGTACGGGACGGAGGATCGTGGTCGCTGCCCGTCCGACCCGCTCGAAGAGGTCCCGCTGAACACGAACGCACCGGTCACGTGTTGTATCTGCCAGGTGAAATGCGATAAACAGCTTCATCCCGTCGGGTCCACCGGTGTATCCATAGCTGTGTCGATCCTCCCGTTGCGCACGTACCGGAACGTACCGCACGTCGCCGATAGAAACCTCGGATTCGTAACTCACAATACCGGGGGATCCCCGGAACGACAACAAGGCCGCCTGTATATGGTTATGTGCAACGACCCTGCTCTATCGGTCCCGCCCCGCGACAAACCCCGTCCGTTCTGGTAATGTACTCCCCATGGATTTTGATGCGATCGTCGTGGGCGGCGGTCACGCCGGTATCGAAGCGGCGAGCGCACTCGCCCGACTCGGGTTTCGAACCCTCATGATAACCCAGAACCTCGACACGATCGGGAAACTCAGCTGCAACCCCGCCGTCGGCGGCCTCGCCAAAGGCAACATGGTCCGGGAGATCGACGCCCTCGGCGGCGTCATGGGCAAGATCATCGACGACACAATGATTCAGTTCCGCGTCCTCAACCGCAGCCGGGGCCCCGCGGTGCAGGCCCCTCGCGCTCAGGCGGACAAACTCGCCTACCAGATCAAAGCGAAGCAGGTCCTCGAGGCGCAACCGAACCTCACCCTCTTCCAGGACACCGTGGTCGACCTCGTCTACCGCACCGCCACCACACCCACATCGACCGACGACACCCTCGTCTCCTCCCCCGCCGCGGCGGGATCTGTCGGCGGGGTGATAACCGAACGAGGCAAACGCTTCACCGCCCGCACCGTCGTCATCACTACCGGTACCTTCCTCAACGGACGCATCTTCATCGGCGAATACAACGCCGAAAACGGCCGTATCGCCGAGCCCGCGGCGCACGGGCTGGAACGCCCCCTCACCGCCCTCGGCTTCCGGATGGGCCGAATGAAAACGGGCACCCCCGCGCGGGTGATGCGCCGCTCCATCGATTTCTCGAAACTGGAACCCCAGTTCGGCGACGCCGAGATCGTCCCCTTCTCCTACAGCAACAAGTCCGTCGATCGCGAGCAGGTGCAGTGCTATATCGCCTTCACCACCGATGAAACCCACGGGATCATCAACGCCAACATGAGCCGCTCCCCCCTTTATTCGGGACTGATCGTCGGCTCCGGCCCGCGGTACTGCCCCTCCATCGAGGACAAAGTGGTCAAGTTCCCCGACCGCACCCGTCACCAGATCTTCATCGAGCCCGAAGGGCTCTCCACCGACGAGATGTACCTCAACGGCATCAGCTCCTCCCTCCCGGAAGACGTCCAGGAGGCGTTCATCCACTCGATCCCCGGCCTCGAACACGCCGAGATCGTCCGCCCCGGATACGCCGTCGAGTACGACCACATCGACCCGACCCAGCTCTACCCCACCCTCGAGGCGAAACCGCTCCGGGGCCTCTACGTCGCCGGGCAGACCAACGGCACCTCCGGGTACGAAGAAGCCGCCGGGCAGGGCCTCATCGCCGGGATCAACGCCGCCCTCGCGATGCGCGGCGAGGACCCCTTTATCCTCAGCCGTTCCGAGGCGTACATCGGCGTTCTCATCGACGACCTCGTCACCCTCGGCACCAAAGAACCGTACCGCATGTTCACCTCCCGGGCGGAGCACCGCATGAACCTCCGCCACGACAGTTCCGACATGCGCCTCTTCGAGCGCGCCTGGCACGTCGGCATGCACAGCCCCGACGAATGGAACGCGTTCCAGCGCAAACGCGCCGCGATCGACGAACTCAAGGGACGTCTCCGCTCCCGGAATCTGTCGGAAAACGAACTTGCGACGCTGCCGGGCTCTCCGGGTGAACCGTTCGGCACCACCCGCCTCGACGGGGGGCCGGGGGATACCGCCCCCGTCGCCGAGCGCCTTCGTCCCTTCATCGGCAAGAGTTTCGACCGCATCCTTAAAAGCCCCGAGATCACCCTCAGGGACCTCGCACTCCTCGAACCGGCGATCACCACCGACACCGAGACCGGGGAGACCCGCCCCGTGGAGTGGCTGCGACAGGTGGAGCTGGATATCAAGTACGAGGGCTACGTCGCCCGGGAAGAGAAGATGGTGCAGCGCTTCCGGAAGATGGAGGCGATGAAGATCCCCGCCGACTTCGACTGGGACGCGATCAAGGGGATCTCCAACGAGGCGAGGGAGAAGTTCAAGCACGTCCAGCCCCTCTCCGTCGCCCAGGCATCCCGCATCTCCGGCGTCCGCAACTCGGACCTCTCGATCCTCCTCATGACGGTCGGGAAGAAGCGGACGTAACCGCTCAATGCCGTCGGATCACGACCTATGAACACGACACGCTTTACCGACTGGAAATGGATCTGCGAGCCGGAGCACCAGGGATTCATCGTGTACGGCGGCGTGCCCCTCACTCCTCCAGCGCCTCCAGAATCGACGCGGTCGTCGCGTCCCGGTCCTCGTAGAGCAGGACGTGGCCGCATCCCTCTACCACCTCAAGTCGACCGTGAGGGACCGCTTCCACGATCGCGCGACTCCACTCCGCCGGTGCCGCTATGTCCAGTGCCCCGACCCGGGCCACCACAGGTACCGTGATCGAGGGAAGCCGCGGCTTCAGGTCGGGGAGCTCGGCGACAGCGTCGAGCTCGCGAGCGAAAACGTCTCGGGGAATGGCGTTTACCCACTCGGTGACCTCCTCGTGGACGTCGGGATGCGCGGCGGCGTACGCCGGCGGGAGATAGAGGTCCCGCACCGCATCCCGGAGATCCGCCGGCGATCGCGCGAGTTCGGCATAGGCGCGGTACCGTTCGCGAAGTTCCTGCGAAGGAGACGCCGTGAAGGTGGAAAGGAGATAGACGCACCGGACCTCGAGATCTCCGGAGAGCGCCAGATCCAGGGCGCGCCACCCGCCGAGGGAGTACCCCACAACCGCCGCACGGGTGACTCCCGCTTCGCGGAGCGCCTCACGGAGGGCTGCGTTGGTCACGTCGAAGCCCTGGCCTTCGGGAAGGGGCGGACTGTCTCCCCAGCCCGGCAGCTCGGGGACCAATACCCGGTACCGCGGTTCGAGAGCCGTTACGAGCTCGTCGAAACAGGATACGGCATTCGCGCCGTGAAGCAACACGACGGCGTCGCCGTCACCACGATCCAGTAGATTCATCGTTCATTTCCCTCCCGTTGATTCCTCGTATTCCAACCTCTTCAGCGCTATCCGGCGTGTTTCCATATCGATCGACTGTACGACCGTTACGGCACCGGCGTTTCGTACGTAGGTGGGGGTGGAACCGTCGGTTTTCCTGACCTTCGCGAGATCGACCCGGGCCACGAGGCTCCGGCAGAGGCGCGGGTCCTGGAACGGATTCGTAAGGTTTCCCAGTGAATAGTAGATCGGAACCACCCGGTCGGGGTCGCGGCGAGTGCGGTAGTGCTCGAAGGGCTGAAGAACGTGGGGATGGTGTCCGAAGATCGCGTCGATCCCGCTCTCGGCGAGAGCGTGGGCAACCTCGAGTTGCGCGGTCCGGGGGTAGTGCTCGTACTCCATACCCCAGTGCAGCTGGGCGACGACAAAATCGGCGCCGACGCCCCGAGCGTGCGCGATCTGTCGAACGATCAGCGAACGATCGAGCGCCTTCAAGGGGCCGTTCAGACGCGTCCGGTTGACGATCCACTCGCGATCGGGCGGGGGTGTCCAGCCGTTGAGTCCGAAGGTGTGGGAGATGATCGCGACCTTGATACCGTTGTGTTCCAGGAGCTGTGCCTGTTCCGTCTCCTCGACAGTCTCGTTGATACCGTGAAAGGCGATCTCCCGTGAGCGCAGCGCCTCTGTGGTGGATCGCACCCCTTCGGCACCGAAGTCCAGACTGTGGTTGCACGCCCCGGAGAGAAACGTGTATCGCTTCCGGTCGTGCCCGGCGAGCACGTCCAGGGTACGGTGGTCTATCCGAAGCCGCGGCGCACTCTTCCCGTCGAACCGGGGCGTTTCCGAAGGCTGATCCAGAACGACGCACTCCAGATTCGCCATGGAGAGATCGGCGCCGAAGATCTCGTCGGCCACGTGTCGATAGAGCCCGTGGGAGCGCGGGAGGTACTCGTGATCCATCAGGTCGCCGACGGCGGAGATCGACAGCTCGCGTTCGACCTCGACGTGCTCCGGAAGAGACCAGCGAAACCCTCGCTGGGCGTCGAAGTAGGCGTGCAGGTTCGAGGCGCGTTCCGGATCGACAACGTGATGCTTCGCCTTGTGCAGCCAGTACAGTACGTCCCGGATGCCCATCTCCTCGTAATCGCCGTTGGCGCGTATCGGGTACTTCCAGAGACCGGTCATTTCTATGAGCCGGAGCGCGGCGTTGTAGAACAACGCCTGCGTCCGGGGCAGACGCGCAAACTCTCGCGGAGTCTGTGCGGTAGCAGGGGTGGAGTTCATGCACCATCCCCGCGGATCGTGGGGTCGGACGTCACCGCTTACACCTCCGGTCCATGCAGTGACCGTATCATCCCGCCGCCGACAGATCAACGGAAACGCGATGAGCCCGGCGCCGCGGCGGGAGCACCAGCGGCTGGTACGCGTGATTCACGGCCAGCTGTTCCAGGCGTTACGCGGTGCTCCCTGCGAAGTATACCCCGCGCTCCCTTCGACGTAAAACTCTCGGCTGACGAAGAGGGCGACCGGCCTACGGTCGTTCAACCCGATATCACCGTCATCTGCGATCCCGCCAAGCTTACCGATCAGGGGGTGAGAGGTGTCCTCCGGATCAGTACAACCACAGAATTCACCACACCGCCCGGGAGTAAAAGTCCCTGATCGTCCGATCCGACGTGATAAGGGGTGCTTCACGGCGCATCGCCAGCGCCGTGATCCACCGGTCCGCGGGGTCACGGTGCGTCCAGTCCAGCAATGCCCCTGCGACGGCAAGGGGGGCGTCAAGATTGCGAATGTGCAACCGCTCCACGGTGAAGAGGCGCTTCTGGTACTCGTCGATCGT
>JBKHFT010000087.1:0-13253 GCA_046540055.1 Alkalispirochaeta sp. | reverse complement strand
TCGAGACGATCGGTCAACGATCACGAATCGCCGATCAGAAGATCGGCGTTACCACCGCGATCACCAGGTGGTACCAGGGGACGACACCGATCGTGTCACGCTGAAGAACGAACGCGTCGGGTTCCCCGAAATCTTCGGTAATCACGCTTTCCACCCCACCGTCGAGGGGTACCGTCAACCCCGCCTGAAGCCCCAGATCCAGTGAAAGGGAGCGCCAGATCGGCAGGCGATACCCCCCTTCGATCTGGGGAACGATAGTGATGCCGTCGTTTGTCAGGTCGTCCCCGTCGTCTCCGATGTCGTTTCGGAGGTTGTCGAAGGCCATCAGTTCGGTCTGTGCGCCGATGTACCACCGGTTGTCCAGGTAGCGCCGGACGCCGATGCCGGGGAAAATCACCGCGTCGTGCACCGGGTTGTCCACGGCGGTGGTGGTCCGGGCGATACCCAACCGGTCCGGCGCGATATGCTGCCGCGCCCAGAGCTGAAGCGCCCACCCTTCGGTGACGTTCCACTCAAATCCCAGGCGAGGCCCCCACCCGATGAGACCGCCGAAATCGGCCATAATCCCGAGGGGGCTCGCCTCCCAGGTGGATTCCGCGGCGCGGCGGGCTGCGTCCGTTTCGGCAAGCCCGCCGTAATCTGTTTCCCCGGCGACGGCAGGCCCGAAGCCAAAGGAGCGACCGAGATTGAAGTGAATCGAGTGACCGTAGTAGGGACCCTGTTTCTGTAGCTCGCCCGCGGGAAAGGCGTAGCGGTCGAGCTGGTACTGGAAGAGAAACTCCCATGGCCGCCGGGGGAGTCGACCAAAGCGCCACCCGATACCAAGAACTCCGCCGAAAACGTCCACCCCGGCGGAGCTGCCGCCGAGCAGCTCGGGAATGAAGATCTGTTCCGCCCTGTCATCCAGAAAATCATCGTACTCAGGCTCCCGATAGGTAACGGAGCGGTACGTAACACCGGTCTCCAGAAACGCGCGGCCCGTCCGGGTGTGGTACCAGGACAGCCCGAGCTGAAAGGCGCTTGCAGCGGGAACGTCGGCTTCATGGTCCCCACATGATACGTCATCGATCTCTATACGCATCGAATCTTCGAAGACGGAAGATCGATACCGGAATCCCACGGCGTTGCTCAGGTTCAACCGGTAACGAATCTCCACGGAGGCGCTGAGGAAACCACCCCCTCCGAAGTCCACGGTGTCTACGGTATAGGTTTCCTCTGCTCCAAGCTCGTCGGGCGTGACCGCCACGTCCTGAATCGTTCGGTTTACGTTGGTCGAGTGACCAGAATGGGCCAGCACTACCACCTCCCACCGCGCGAGGTTCCACGGCGGGGGCGGATAGTCTCCAGCCGCAGGATCGAAGTCACGGCCGTACCGCCTCACCGCCCGGCGGCGCTGGGGGATATCCCAGTCGTTACTGTTCCAGAGGCTCACCAGACCTGTCGTCATGAGGGCGGGCACCAACGGGACTGCCATCGATTGAACGCCACCATCCTGATAATCATCGCCGCCCAAGAACCAGTTCAGCGCCCAGCCGGTGACAAAGACAGGCAGCCATGGCATCGGCTTGCGCTCCCGCTGCACCTCGTACTCGCTCCAGTTGTAGTTGACGAAGCCGACCTCATCGCGGAAGCCGAAGAGGTCGTTCTGGTCAAAGCGGGCGCCAAGCTCCGGGACGGTCCGGATAATCTCCACCCCCTCGTCGTACTCACGCCTGGAAAGGTAGGCGCGGCCGGTGACCATGCGTGCAGCCGCGAGGGTGTCTGCCACGGCGACCGCCGCTTCCCGCACGCGGGCGGGGTCCAGGTATTCTTCGGCTCTCAGAAAGTAATACTCTGCAACCCCTATCTCGTCGAACTCGCGCTGCCAGGAGCGGGTGAAAGAGGTCTTCTGCTCGACCGCAAGGCGCATCTCTTCCAGTTTTCGTAACGCCATGTCCAGCCGTTCCTGCGCGCGTCGCTGTTCCAGGGCGGCGGTCTCGCCGGCGAGATCGATGTCGGGAAGCTCCAGGGTCAAGGCTACCGTGGCGCCTTCCTCGACGGTGACGGTCCGGTCCAGGAGCGTTTCTGTTTCTCCGAGGATATCGGCGGTGACGGTGAGGCGGTGCTCGCCGGTGAGGATCGAATCGATGGTACGGAGGTTGGTGCCCAGCTCTTCGCCGTCGAGGATAACCCGGTAGTCGGGGACCCGCGGCGCGGGGTCGTCTGCGATACCTCCGTCCCCGGCGTCACCGCCGGTGACAACGGCGGGCTCGATGCGGATTGAGCCGAAGGCGATGCGGCGGCCGGAGAAGCCGGACAGGAGCGCCGCCGCCAGCTCGTCGGTAGCACCGAATATGCCGAAGAGGCTCTGCGGGCGGCGGCGTTCCCGCAGGGTGATGTCACCACTCAGGCGGTCGTAGACGGAAAGGGTGATCTCCGGGACGGGGTCCCCCGGAAGGACCTCACCGAAGACGATGTTCTCAACGTCGAGTGTTTCCGCGAGGGATGCAAGGACCTCCAGCCGCTCCGTTGTGTCGGTGGGGAGGGGCCGGCTCTCCGCAGAACCCTCGGGTTCAGTATTCGAAATGTCGTAATCGCCCAGAAGGCGCAACGTGAGGGAAACGGTGCCGGTGACGGTGGTGGCAACGGCGTCAAACTGCGCCTGGCCGGTGCGGTTGACCGCGGGCAGGATGTGGACGCGGATCGGGCCGGGGGACGGAGGCGCGCCGGACTGGGCAACGACGAGGTGGGTCCACGTAAGAAGGAGGACGACGACAAGGACGGGACCGCGGGCACGGGTGATCCGGGGCATAGGCTCCTCCACGATGTTCCAATCAGGTTGTTTTGTGACGTATTGTACCATACCGGTGGCGATGCGGGGTGTGATATACTGGTGCCATCTTGGAAAGGAGAAGCGCGATGGTTTTTCGACGGTCGTCTTCTGTATGGATCGTTCTCGGGCTGCTGGCGGGGGCTGCGATGGTGGCAGAGGCGCAGGTCTACCCGGAACGGGAGCAACTCGACGTCGTCACCCTCTCGGACGGTACGATCCTGAAAGGGGTGATCATCGAGCAGGTTCCTGACCGGTATCTCGAGATCGAGGTGTACGGCGGGTCGACCTTTGTTCTTGCTTTCGGGCAGATCGAGTCGGTGGCGCGTCAGCCGAACTCCGACTACGGTACAACGTGGATCAAGGTGGATCTGGACGCGCTGGATCGTGCGGGAGCGACCGCGGGAAGCGACGGCGCCGGGGATCTTTCTGTCGGGGAGTCCACAACGGCACGAGATGGACCGAAGAGTCTCAAAGACGGGGGGCTTGTTCTGGGCCTTACAACGGGGCCGATGGTGCGATGGATGGGCGGTCCCGACTGGGACGGCTATGTCGACGACTTCTCCGGTGACGCCGAAAGCGAAGTGCACTTCGACGGTGAGCCCGGTGGGGTGTTCTTCCGGTACCTTACCCAGCCCGCGTTTGTGGCGGAGACGCCCTGGGTCCTTGGCGTTCGCGGGGCGATCGTCTGGACCGCTCGGTCCGGTCGGATCGTCGTCGACGATATCGACGGGTCCGGAGAGACCCTCGAGTACGACGAACATTTCGGCCAGGTGACAGCGCCGCTGGAGCTGCTGGGGGGTGTCGCCTCCGATCGCTTCGCCGCCGTTGCGGGAATCGGTCCGGCGATCGTATTCCTGACCAAGACCCCGGATTACCGGGTGACTGTCAGCGGGGTTGACTTCGACGACGGCGGAGAGATCGAGACGGACCGGAACGTGGCGCTGTCGCTGGTCACCTCTCTCGGCGCGATCGCCCGGCTGCGGTCGTGGCAGTTCGATCTGCGCCTTTACTACGACCGGCAGATCGTCACCTGGACCGACGACCGTGAAATCTATCCCCAGGCGGTGGGGTTATCCCTCGGGGTGGGGTATCGCTTGGGGCGGTGAGCCTCGACGTACCGCGGCCCGGAAGACGCGCTCAGCGCGGAATGGTGAAGACCTGTAACGAATCGGTCAGGACCGCGAGCCTTCGTCGTCCTGCATGGGCGAAGACCAGCGCGTCCCGCAGTCCCGGACAGGTTTCCCGGTGAATAGCCGTCAACGACCGGTCGAAGACGGTGATCCCGTCACCGTGGGTGACCAGGCCGACGTCTCCCGATACGTTCAGCGATGATCCATCCGGCGAGGATCGATGGTATGAGGATTCCGAGGACCGACCAAGGTCGAGTTTCCCCGATGCGGCAAGCTCTTCGTCGAGGACTACCACAGAACGCCGGGCGACGGCAGGGACCCCGCAGCCTCCGGACCGGTGGCACACGGACCGGCTCCATTGGCGGACCTGTACTGGAACCCATAGAGCACGACACGTCGGATCCGGTCGGTGATGCGGTTGCCATTACCGTTCGAACGGAAACGATCGATACGGCGAAGGCAGAACAACACTTTCCGATCGGTAGATCGTGTCCGCCGTCGGCTTCGCCGGCCGTATAATCCGACCTGCACAACCATTCCAACCTTGCCCTTCGGGACACGATTTTTTACCATTCGTCGTGAAGGAGTGACCGATTGTGAAGGCGAGCGACCCGGGCGGTTGTACCGACTCTGAACTGTCGCTGGTAGCGTTGGTTCAGAAGGTCGACCGCGTCGTAAATGAAGCGAGAAACTTTGAGGCTGCGGTGCGAGCGGTCGTTGAACTCGGAGCCCGGGCGCTACCGTGCGTCTACACCGAGGCGTGGGTACCAAATGAAGCGGCGGACGCTCTCGTGTTCTCCGACATCTATACGATCGCGGACGATTCGTACGCTCCCTTTGGCCTCGCCAGTCGGGAGTACTCTTTCGAACCCGGCGTCGGCCTCCCCGGTCTCGCATGGTCCAACGGTCGAGTCGTCTGGTTTGACGACGTGTCAACAGACGAACGATTTGTCCGGAAGAACCTCGCCGCCCGGTTCAACCTCGGCGCGGGGTTCTCCGTGGCCGTTCCGGACAACGAACGCCCGGAGATTCCCGCGGTGGTCCTGGTGTTTTTCCTCAACGCACCGCGGAACAGAACGAGCGAGCTCTCGATCGTCGCCGACGCCCTCGGTGCACAGTTTTCGGTCGCCCTGAGTCGGAAACGAGTCGAAGACCGGCTCCTTCACCTCCACCGTTCCGCCCTTGACCAGCGTCGCGCTCGCGATTCGTTGCTCCAGAATCTCAACCACGAGCTACGCACTCCCCTCACCAGTATTCTCGGCATCACCCAGCGACTGCAAGACAGCGCGATCGGTGAAGTGCACGCCGAGCTGGGAACCATCCTCGACAGCGCAGAGCGGATGCGGAGCGCCCTCGACGCGATCGACCGTTTCGCACACCTGGTACGGCCCGATACCGTCGAATCCCCCGCGGATCCCGGCGTAGTGTTCCGCGACCTCGTACACCTGTACGGCACCGCCGCGCACCGGAGAGGAATCAAGTTTTACGCTCGTTTCGGCCACGAAAAAGGTATGCTCGGGGTCGACATGAGTGAACTGATGCAGACGTTGCGTTATCTTCTCGACAACGCAATCCGGTTCACTTCCGAGGGCTCGATTACCTTTACGACGGAGCTTCACACGGTACAGGCCAAGCGGTGGTTGCGGATAACGATCTCCGACACCGGTATCGGCATGAACACCGACGAGCAGGCTCTCTCGCTGCAACCATTCCGCCAGGGAAGCGAAGGATTGAATCGCACGTCCGAAGGACTGGGACTCGGCCTGACTCTCGCTCGCGAGATGGTACACTCGATGTCGGGGCACCTCTCGATCAGATCGGTTCCCGGCGACGGCACAACGGTAACCGTTGAACTCCCCGAGTTCGGTCCCGTCGCGGAACCGAACCAAAGCATCGAAACAACAGGGGTCGATACATTCCCGGATCGGATCGATTCAGTTCTAATCGTCGAAGACAACGCGATAAACGCGATGGTGATGGAGAGCACCCTCTCCAGGGAGCACGTCGCCGTTGTCGTTGCGAAGAACGGCGAAGAAGCGATCGCGGCGTATCGCGAACATACCCCGCAACTGGTACTCATGGATATCAATCTCGGTCCAGGTATCGACGGGATTCAGGCGATGAAAGAGATCCGCCTCATCGCACGATCGGCGTTACGAATCGTTGCGGTAACCGGATACAGCGGTGAGACCGAGCGTTCCCGGTTCCTGAGGGAAGGATTTGACGATTTCCTCTCGAAACCGTTCCGGCAAGAGCAACTGACCGCGTTTATTCGGTAGGCAACCGCTCGGCAGGCACTCCACGAATTGAACTCGCACACCGGAATATCGCGGAGCGGGCCTTGCCTACTTGCATCCTTTTCCCGAGGGCGTTACATTTAGGGTTCAAAGGAGTTTCTATGAACACTACACGAATACGATCCATTCACGGCGCTTCGCTGCGGTTTCTTGCCGTGGTGATACTGACAGTCGTCGTCCCGTTCCTGTGGGCCGGAGGCAGCAGCGAAGGCGATACCGGGGAGGAGGAATCCGTCGAGGAGACGCGAGGCCCCGTTACGGTCGCCAGCAAGATCGATACGGAAGGAAGCCTGCTGGGATACATGATGGTTCATATCCTGGAGGACGCCGGTTTCGAGGTAGACAACCAGGTCGAGTTCGGTCCTACCGACGTCATACGACGGGCGATCACCAGCGACGAGATTGATCTCTACCCGGAGTACACGGGAAACGGCGCGTTCTTTTTCGATGAGGCGGACAGCGATGTCTGGAAAGACCCCGAGGAGGGCTACGAGCGGGTGAAACAGTTGGACCGGGAAGCGAACGACCTGATATGGCTCACACCCGGACGCGCCAACAACACCTGGGCGATCGCGGTTCGCAGTGAACTCGCCGACGAGGGGGTGGAGACGATGGAGGACATCGGCCCATGGATGGCCGACGGAAACGAGTTCAAGCTTGCAGCGAGCGAAGAGTTTGTAAGCCGTCCCGACGTTCTTCCCGCCTTTGAAGAGACCTACGACTTCGAGCTGGAACAGTCGGACATGCTCGTCTTTTCCGGTGGCAATACGGCAACCACGATGCAGGCAGCCGCCCGGAACCAGGACGGCGTGAACGCCGCTATGGCGTACGGAACCGACGGTCAGCTCGCCGCCCTGGGCCTGGTTGTCCTGGAGGACACGAAAAGGGTTCAACCGGTGTACCTCCCCGCTCCGGTCGTTCGGGCAGAGATCCTCGAGGAGTATCCGGAGATCGAAGAACTCCTTACACCGGTCTTTGAGAGTCTTGATCGGGAAACGTTACAGGAACTGAACGCGTCGATCGCCGTCGAGGGACAAAGCGCCGAAGTGGTAGCGGAAGAGTACCTCCGCTCCGGCGACTTCACGGACTGACTCCCCCGGTAGCGTTCCGTGACGAAACGGACAACCCGGTTCTTCCGTCGGGAAGAACCGGGGATTATCCAGTTCCTGCCGACGATCGTGTCTGTGGTACCGGCGGCGGGTATCCTGTTTCTCGACCTTATTCGTCTGCGTCCCAACCGGATCACCGAGGGTGAGACGTTCGCGTTGTTCGACGCGGGGCTCTTTCGGCACCCGTCGACGGCGATCGTCTTCGCCGCGGTGGTGATCATCACCGCCCTCGCCGTGTTGGGGGCCGTCCACTTTCAGGACCGCATCTCCCGCGCTACCGGATGGCGGGCGGACCTGATCGGTCTGTATCTCTGGACGCTGGCAATCACCGTCCTGCCGTGGATCATCTTTCAATTCGCTGCGGAGGAGCTTGCCCGAACCGATCAACTGGACGATGTCGCCAGGATCAGCCCGGGTGGAGCGCTTTGGCTCGCTCTGATCTCGGCGCTGGCAGCGTGGCACGAACTCCTTCGCAACAGTCGCGGGATTCTCCGGTGGATCACCGGTGCCGTCCTCGCCGTCACCGCGGTAACGATTCTGTCGCGATTCGCGGCACCACCGCTGGACCGGTTGTCATACCTGGTGGAGTACGATGTTCGGTCGGACCGATTCCTCCGGGAGGTCGCCAGGCATGTCCGGCTCAGCGGGACCGCCGTTGCCCTGGCGTGCCTCATCGGCGTCCCCTCCGGGATTACCGCGCACAGATACCCTCGCCTCAGGGATGCAATCCTGGATATCACCAGTACGATCCAGACGATCCCGAGTCTCGCGATGTTCGGACTGCTTATCGCACCTCTCGCTGCGTTGAGCAGAGCAGTACCGGCGCTCCGAAGAATGGGGGTTTCCGGTGTGGGAACGACGCCGGCGATCATCGCCCTGACGGTGTACGCCCTGTTGCCGGTCGTACGGAACACGGTGACCGGT
The DNA here is from genome assembly GCA_046540055.1 of Alkalispirochaeta sp. Taxonomy (GTDB): domain Bacteria; phylum Spirochaetota; class Spirochaetia; order DSM-27196; family Alkalispirochaetaceae; genus Alkalispirochaeta. Next base: position 4,981 of record JBKHFT010000087.1, on the reverse strand, counting down.
CTCGCGGTAATCCCCGATGACATCCGGGAAAGCGGTCGTGCGATGGGAATGACCGACCGGCAGCGATTCTGGATGGTGGAGATGCCCCTGGCGTTTCCCGTTCTCCTCAGAGGTATCAGAACCGCAGCGGTACAGGCGGTGGGAAATACCACCGTCGCCGGGCTCATCGGCGCCGGTGGTCTGGGGTGGTTTGTCTTCCAGGGACTTGGTCAGGCCGCAACCGACCTGGTCGTGCTCGGGGTCATTCCGATTGTTGTGCTGGCGATCGCGGTAGACCGCCTCTTCCAGGTTCTGCAGCGTGTAACGACGCCGGCCGGCACATTTCAGGAGAGCCAATGATACAGTTCACCGGGGTAACCAAGCGGTACGGATCACTTACCGCCGTGTCGAACCTCAATCTTTCGGTAGAAAACGGGAGCGTCACCGTCCTCATCGGCCCGTCGGGGTGCGGAAAGTCGACAACGCTTCGCATGATCAACCGTCTTCTCGAACCCGACGACGGCATCGTTGAAGTGGACGAAATGGCTCTGCGGGATTACGATCCGGCGCAGCTCCGTCTGAAGATCGGGTACGTAATCCAGTCGGTCGGACTCCTGCCGCACATGCGGGTGCGGCAGAACATCTCCATCGTTCCGCGACTGCTGGGTTGGGAGAAACAGCGCCGCCGGGAGCGGGTGGACGAGCTTCTCGAAACGGTGGGCCTCGATCCGGCACGGTATCGCAACATGTTTCCGGCGCAGTTGTCGGGAGGTGAGGCGCAACGGGTCGGCGTCGCCCGGGCTCTCGCCGCAGATCCTCCCTACCTGCTCATGGACGAGCCCTTCGGCGCGGTTGACCCGTTGACCCGAACCGTCCTGCAACGCTCCTTTCGGGAGATACAGTCCCGCCTCAAGAAGACGGTCGTACTTGTTACCCACGATCTGGACGAAGCGATCTATCTCGCGGACCGTATCGCCCTGATGAAGGATGGGATCCTTCAGCAGGAGGGAACAGCGGCGGATCTGCTCCTTCATCCCGTCAACGACTTCGTACGGGAGTTCACCGGGAACGACCGGATGTTGCGGATGCTGGGGACGGTTGAACTGGAGTACCTGGAAGGGTGGGACGGAGCGGACGGATCACGACCGACCCTCCGGGACGCGATGTCGCACCTTCTCGCGACGGAGGGGAAACCCGTCAAGGTCCGTCGAGCCGGGAGATCAACCGGCGACAGCAACACGGACGAGCTTCTCGATTTCGAAACGTTACGTTCGATGGTGCCCACATGATCGGCGGCGTACGGCGTTATCTGCGCCCTGTGATCCTCGCGGTACTGTTGGCCGGCGTCACGATCCCGGCGATCTGGGGGCCCGTTGCCGGCGTTCTCTTTTCCGCCGAGAACGAACAGGTCTACCAGCGGACACCGATGTCGGTGCTGCTGGTGCAGCATATCGCCCTTGCCGGTTCGGCGACGATCGGAGCGACCGTTACCGCCGTGCTCATCGGTGTCCTCGTGACGCGTCCCGCCGGACGATCGCTGGTACCCCTCGTCCGGGACCTCGCGGCGCTGGCGCAGACGATTCCGCCGGTGGCTGTTCTGGTGCTGGCGGTACCCCTCTTCGGGTTCGGGACGGCACCGACCGTTCTGGCTCTCTTCCTCTTCAGCCTGCTTCCGATTCTGGGTAACACCGTCACCGGGATCGATCAGATAGATCCTGCGCTCCTGGAGGCGTCAACCGCGATGGGCATGCGCCCCTGGCGCCGCCTGCTGGAAACGGAGATTCCCCTCGCTGCGCCGGTCATCGTCGCGGGCATCCGCACCGCCGCGGTGATATCCGTCGGGACCGCCACGATCGGTGCAACGATCGGCGCCGGTGGCCTGGGAGTGGTGATCATCGCCGGTCTCGTACGGGACAACCTGGCGTTCGTGACCGCCGGTGCCGTGGCCGCAGCGGCACTGGCATTGTTCATCGACTGGTTCTTCGGCCTGATTCCGATCCGGACCGTTTCGAGGTGAAATTGGTGCCGACGGGAACTATTCCGTCCGGAACGGCACTTTCGCGGCACCCGGCGTGTGCCCGGTGAAGTGGTCGTGCAGGTCGAGCCGCAAGCCATTCAGTCTCTACGACATAATAGTGGGCACACCGGTGATCCAAACCCGATTTTAACAAGAATTAAACAGTCATTTAATATCCGGCGGTAACACTCCACGTTGTGGAAAGTCTGGAAAGGCGCCGGGAACAACGCGCGCGAGTCCTCTTCGCCTTGCCGTTCCTGATGCCGTTGTTTGTCTTCTGGTTCGTCCCGCTCGTCGTCGGGTTCGGGATCAGCTTCACTGATTGGGACTACATCTCGCCGCACGCCCGGTTTGTCGGGCTTGAGAACTACCGCGATATGCTGCTCGGGCGTGACTTCGGAGCGGCATTGAAGAACACCGTCGTCTTCGGTCTGGGGAGCATCGTATCGACCATGGTTCTCGGGCTCGTCTTTGCACTCATGCTCCAGGGCACCTTTTCGGGGTCGAAGATGTACCAGAGGATCATCTTCAGCCCATGGATCACGCCGGCGGTCGCGCTCTCGCTCGTCTGGTCGTGGATCTACGACCCGGACCGCGGGTTCGCGAATTTCGTGCTCGATCTGTTCGGGATCTCACCGCTGCGGTGGCTCCAGAGCTCGGAGACCGCCATGCTCGCGATCATCATCTTCACGGTCTGGAAGTCGATCGGCTGGACGATGCTCTTCTACATTGGAGCGCTTGAGCGAGTTCCCCGGGGCGTCGAAGAGGCGGCCCGGATCGATGGAGCGGGCTATCTCGCGCGGCTCTTTCGGATCACTATTCCGCTGATTTCCCCGACAACGTACTTTCTGTTCGTCATTAACCTGATTACATCGATCCAGGTCTACGATCAGATCCGGATCATGACTCAGGGCGGTCCGGGGCGGAGCACGACGACGCTCCTCTACCTCTACTACGACAAGGCGTTCCAGAACTTCCAGATGGGCCCGGCGAGTGTCGTGGCCATCGCCATCCTGTTCATCACGGTAGCGCTTTCGCTGGTCAGTACACGACTCGGGAGGGATCACGTCCATTATGCGTGATCAGAAGCGATGCGCCGTAAAATGACCACACTCAGGATTGTGAAGCACACCGTACTCATCGCATCCTCCATAGTGTTCATGTTTCCATTCTTGTGGATGGTCTTCGGCGTCTTCAAGACCAACAACGAGATCTGGCAGCAGCCGTACAAGCTCTTCCCGACGCACTGGAACCTTACGGAAATCGTGCGAACGCTGCCCACCTTGGGACTTGGAACCTTCATCTACAACAGCTTCTTCGTGGGCATCGTGGGGACGCTGATCATGTTGCTTGCCGCGACGCTATTCACCTACGTCATCGTCTTTATGAAGACCAGGCACACCGATGTGCTCTTCGCACTCGTCCTCGGCACCTACATGCTTCCAGGGGCGGTCACGTACGTGCCTTCGTATGTGATCCTCGCCAATATCGGACTGCTCGACACGCTTTCCGGCCTCATGGTGTCGAACATGGCGAGCGTCTTCGCGGTCTTCTATCTGCGTCAGTCGTTCAAGAAGACGAGCCCGGACTACATTGACGCGGCGAGGATCGACGGCGCGAACCACCTGCGCACCTTGTGGCACGTCGTGTTCCCGCTCAATCAGTCGGCCTTCTTCACCCTGTTCACGCTGACGTTCATCCAGCAATACAACAACTACATGTGGCCGAGCATCATGCTGACGAGTCGGGAGAAATACCTGATCTCGCAGGGCCTGCGCCAGTTCTTCATTCAGGACGGGGCGTACGGCATGAATTGGGCCGAAGTTATGCTGGCGAGCACCGTCGCCACGCTTCCGCTCATCGCCATCTTCATCATTGGTCAGAACTGGCTTGTATCAGGAATCATGCAAGACAGTGGACTGAAATAAATTGACAGGAGGATATTATGCGTACATGTATTGCCGCGATTCTCGTGATCGCACTTGCTGCAACGTCATTTGCAGCAGGAAACCAGGAAGAGGCCGAAGAGGGGCCGGTTCGCATCGAGTTCTGGCACGCGCTCGGCGGGTCGCTGGGAGACGAGCTTCACCGGATCATCGACGACTTCAACGCGTCGCAGGAGCAGTACGAGGTTGAACCGGTAGTTGTAGGGAGCTACGCAGAGGTCGACGAGAAGCTTCAGGCCGCCTACGCGGGGCGGAACGCCCCCGCCCTCGTCGTGGGAGGCTCTCACAACACTTACTACGAGAAGGATCTCGTCACGCCGTTCGAGGACTACATGCCCGACTCCTACGACAAGACGGACATCGTGGGTGGCTTCATGGACGCAGCAGTGCGCGACGGGAAGATGTACTTCGCGCCGGCCTACGGTACATCCCAGGTGCTCTACTTCAACGAGGCAGTCCTCTCCGAGGTGGGTGCGTCGCGTGATGATCTCAAGACGTGGCAGTCGCTCGCCGGACTCGCCGATCGTGTGATCGGGACGGACACGAACAACAACACGATCGAGTACGTGTGGGAGCCGATGTGGGGATGGGAGAACATCGCCGACATGGTTTCGGGCAACGGCGGAACCGTCCTGTCCGAGGACGGCCGAACCGTCACCATCAACTCGGAACCCTGGGTAGAGGTGCTTGAACAGGTTCGCGTCTGGATTCACGAAGACGAGACGATGAGGATCCACTCCGGTGGGCAGGGCTGGGAGTACTGGTACAAGACGATGGACGACTGGGTCTACGGCGTGTCCCTCGGATACACAGGTTCGCCCGGCGACTACATCATCGCTCTCGAGGCCGTTGAGGAGAGCGTCGCCGACGGCTACAAGAACAGCTTCGCGGTCGCGCCGCAGCCGGGCTGGGGCTCGCATCCACCGGCACCGTTCTTCTCGAGTCTGATGTACTTCATCCCCGAGAGTCCGAACCTGAGCGAAGCGCAGAAGCGCGGTGCCGCGGAGTTCATCGCGTACGCGACGAGCACCGAAAACAC
>JBKHFT010000086.1:0-13260 GCA_046540055.1 Alkalispirochaeta sp. | reverse complement strand
CCAGCTTCGGGCGGAACGACTGGCGCGCTGAGTCTCGTACACAGAATCGTGTTGTAGACGGGGCGGTATACGTTCCCCGTTCGGTGCCGTGTCGTCTATCCCCAGAGACTCCGGGGATAATCCCCGGCGTCAACGAGGCGCTGGATCCGACCGACGACGTCCGGCCGGTCCTCCTGGTAGGTGACGCCGAACCATTCTGAATCGCTCCGGAGAACCTTCATCCGTGCGCGTCCCGCTTCTTTGAGACGGTTCATCGCGTAGGGAATGTAGAATTCGCTCTTCAGTTCCCGTCCGAATCGCTCGAGGAATCCGGCGAACTCGGTGCGAAACCGGCCCATCGCCGCCGGCGTGAACCCGAATAGATTCATGCTCGTCGCTTCGTCGCCGGAGAACCGTCCGCGCACCGAGTCGTCGTCGTTGAGGCTTACCACGCCGTCACCGTCGGGCTTCAACCGCGTGTGCTCTTCGATCGAGCGAAGCCACCCCTCGTCGTCGTGCTCAACGATCCCGCGGGAAACGGTACCGTTCTCGGAGAGAGTTCTGTCGAGGCGGTATCCCACCATCGCGTAATCGGTACCGTCCGCCGGTTGTTCGGCAAGATAGGTACTCATCGTTTCAAGGGCACTCCGTCCGTAAAAATCGTCACCGTTGATCACCGCGAACGGCGTATCGATGGCGTCACGGGCGGCGAGAACCGCGTGTCCCGTGCCCCACGGTTTGGATCGTTCCGGTGGAACCTGGAACCCCTCGGGTACGTCGGTCAGGTCCTGGTAAACGTACGCCGTCTCGATCATTCCATCGAACTTACCTGCGAAAAACGCCCGTACGTCGCGTTCTATCTCACGACGTACCACGAAGACAACGCGACCGAAACCGGATCGGATCGCGTCGTAGATCGAATAATCTATGATCGCTTCCCCCGACGGTCCGACGGGATCGATCTGTTTGACCCCACCGTATCGGCTTCCCATCCCCGCAGCAAGAACCAGTAGTGTCGGTGTCATAGGCGCAAGATTAGCCAAGGGGGGCCGTTGTGTCACCCCCGCCGTCCCCGCTATGCTTTTCTTCGGAGGTAACGATGCCGAAATACATCAATCTTGATAAAACCCGTGGATTCGAAGCGCTCCGAGGCATGAAGCCCTTCGACGTGCGAGAACTCGATACGAAACGGATACGGTCGCTGCAGATCCCTTTTGCAGGAGGCCTTACCTACTCCTACGCCGCGACCCCCCTGGACGACGATATCGTCGAGGCTCTTTCCTCCCTCGCATCCGAGCAGGAACTCCTCGAGAAGTACAACGCTCTTGTTTCAGGGGAGATCATGAACACCGGTGAGGGCCGTCGGGTCCTGCACCACCTCGTCCGGGGTCGTCTCGGCGCATCGGTCCGTGACGAGAACGGTACCGATCTCGGGGAGTTCTACGCCGCCGAGCGCCACCGCTTCAGCGCCTTTGCCGACGCGGTCCACGCGGGTACGGAGAAGGGAGGGACGGGCAAACCGTTCAATACGGTGGTTCAGATCGGAATCGGTGGATCCGACCTCGGTCCCCGGGCGCTGTATATCGCCCTCAGGGAGTGGGTTCGCGCGGAAGGGATCTCTCCCCGGATGGAAGCACGGTTCGTCTCCAATGTAGATCCCGACGATGCGGCGGCGGTCCTGGGGGACGTCGACTTCGAAACAACCCTGTTTGTCCTCGTCAGCAAGAGCGGGACGACGCAGGAGACACTTACCAACGAGCAGTTCCTCCGGGACCTTGCGTCGAGACGAGTCCCGCACCTCGATATCGCGAAACACACCGTTGCCGTCACCTCCCAGACGAGCCCTCTCGCTACCGGCGGAGGATACCGGGAGTCCTTCTATATCGACGACTTCATCGGTGGACGCTACTCCGCCACCAGCGCCGTCGGTGGCGTCGTTCTGAGCCTCGCCTTCGGTCCGACGGTGTTCGAGCGACTCCTCGCCGGCGCCCACGACGCCGACAGGGCTGCGATGGAACCGGAGCTCACGAAGAACGCGACACTCCTCGATGCACTCATCGGGGTGTACGAGCGCAACGTTCTGGGGATGCCGACGACGGCGGTGCTGCCCTACAGTCAGGCCCTCAGCCGCTTCCCGGCACACCTCCAACAGCTCGATATGGAATCCAACGGCAAGCAGGTCAACCGCGACGGTGAACCGGTGGCGTATCCGACGGGCCCCGTCGTCTTCGGAGAACCGGGAACGAACGGGCAGCACAGCTTCTACCAGCTCCTGCACCAGGGTACCGACGTGATTCCCCTCCAGTTCATCGGTTTTCGCCGCTCCCAGATCGGTGCGGACACCCACTACGAGGGATCGACAAGCCAGACAAAGCTCAACGCGAACCTCGCGGCGCAGATCGTCGCATTCGCGATGGGAAAGCGAAACGACAACCCCAACAAGGATTTCCCCGGTGGTCGCCCGTCGACATTGATCGTCGGAGACCAGCTCACACCGGAGGCGCTCGGAGCGCTCCTGGCGCATTTCGAAAACAAGGTCATGTTCCAGGGCTTCCTGTGGAACATCAACAGTTTCGACCAGGAAGGGGTGCAACTCGGAAAGATTCTCACAAAGGAAGTGTTGAGCGGGAAGCCGAGTGCACAGCTCAAGGCGTACGCCGAGTTGTTGGGGCTCTGACCGCAAGCGGCTGGAGTACGCTGGAGCTCTTCCGGAAAACGCCGGAAACTCGGGGAACACCGGCAACGTATCCCCGAAAAGATTCCCGGAAAAATCATTGCGATTTTATTTGACAACGAGATCGGGAGGTACGATATTTTGACTATAAGGTTGTACGGGGACAACAAACCCCGATGGAGGTAGTGATGAAAGACGTACCGCCGGAAGTACAACGCTGATTCGGGAGTGACCGTATCGACCGGATCAGCACCATACAGATACAACCAGTTTTCGCCGCGTTGCGGTTTTTATGTGGATTCCCGGATAGCCGTGTGAAGCGGCTTTAAAGAGGAACTTCCAACGGCCGGTAGTCAGTATCGGCCGTTATTTTTTTAGCACAATTCCGTAGCCGACAATATACAAGACAAGTGCCAGGGATATCAGAATACTCCAGAACCAGGACATATATCCGGCAACAGCGAAGGCGAGAAGCAGGATGATTGCGAAGGGTTTGTAGGCAAGCTGGATGATAAACACCGGACGAAGTCGGTCAAGCTGATGCCGGTAGACCCAGGTGTAGCCTGCAAGGACGGCAAACAGGGGAAACAGTAGCGCCGTCGCACCGGCGTCCGTCGATCCCCACAGCAGCAGTTCCGCAAGCCCCGGATACACAACCAGCAGCAGCAGAAACAGCCCGAAGCCGCCGGCAATGATTGAGTTATAGATTGCCATCGTTGTTGCAAGTGTTTGTACACGCATACCACCTCCCTGTATCGGTTCCGTTCCCATAAAAGCTCATAACCCGTCGCGGGAACAACCCTCAGCAATCGCAGATCCGCATCGGTTGGTGGGTACTCTCGAGGACGTCCCGCCACAACGACGACTCGGGTTCCACCTTCTTCCGCCGTGACACCGCCGTCTCCATCGGGATGTGTACGAACCGGTCGTTGACGAGGCCGACGATCATCTCCGTTTTTCCCGTCATCGCCGCGTGAACCGCGTTGTTCCCGAGGCGGGAACAGTACACGCTGTCCGTCGGTACCGCAACGGCGCTCCGGATGATGTAGCTGGGATCGATATACTTCAGGGTAAACGGTTTGTCTTTCGCGGTGAAATAGCGTGCGATCTCCTGCTTGAGAAAGAGACCGATATCGCCGAGACGCCGATTACCGCTCGCGTCGGTCGCGATATTCTCCGGCAGCAGATCCTGCCCCGCCCCTTCGGCGACGATGATCACCGCGTGGTGCCGCCGTTCGAGTCGCTTGTCGAGGAGAGCAAAGAGGCCCTTCTCGCCGTCGAGTTCAAAGGGAACTTCCGGAATCAGAACGAAGTTGGCCTCGTGGCTCGCGAGGGCGGTGTGTGCCGCGATAAAACCGCTCTCCCGTCCCATCAGTTTCACGAGACCGATTCCGTTTGCCGCGGAATGTGCTTCAGTGTGAGCGGCGGTGACCGCTTTCGTCGCCTCCGACACGGCGGTCTCGAACCCGAAGGACCGATCGAGAAAGCTGAAGTCGTTGTCGATCGTCTTGGGGATACCGATCACACTGATCTTCAATCCCCGGCGCTCGATCTCCCGGGCGATCGCCATCGCTCCTTTTTGAGTACCATCGCCGCCGATCGTGAAGAGTATATTCAGATTGAGACGCTCGATGGAGTCGACGATATCTTCCGTTCGATGGCCGCCGCCACGGCTCGAGCCCAGAACGGTCCCGCCGATCTTGTGGATGTCGTCCACCACGTCGGGGTTGAGCTCCATCGTGGGCCCCGCGGTCTCCGGCAACAGGCCGGAGTAGCCGAAACGGATCCCGCTGATCCGCTGCACATTGTAACGGTACCAGAGGCACCGGGTGATCGCCCGGATCACGTCGTTCAGCCCCGGACAGAGGCCTCCACACGTCACGATTCCGGCGTGAACGTGACCGGGCGAAAAGTAGATCTTCTGCCGCGGCCCCGCCAGTTCGAGAAGGCCGTTTTCGATCTCCGCTTCCGCATCGGGATCGGGAATATCCACATCATAGAGCACTCGCTCCCGCTCGTCGACGTAGTTTGCCAGATCGTCACCCCGGGTGTGCGAATAGGGTATCGGTGACGGAATCTTCGGTATGCCCAGACTTCGGATCGAAAAATCTCGTTTCACTCTCGCGTACTCTCCCCGGGCATCGTACTACACCCTGAGCGATCTGTCAGCGCCGCCCTGTTGACCCCTCCGGGCACTCCGGCTACCCTCGTGTTCCGTGAAGGTATTAATCGTTGGTGGCGCCGGGTATATCGGCAGCCACGTAGTCCGGGCGATGCTCGACGCCTCGCACCACGTTCGGGTGTTCGACAACCTCTCCAGCGGTCTCCGGGAGAACCTCCAGAGAGAGGCCGAGTTCGTCCACGGCGACATCAACAGCCCCCTGGCGATTCGTGAGGCGATGCGCGGCGTCGACGCGATCGTACACCTGGCAGCGTTTAAGGCCGCAGGGGAATCGATGGTTGCACCGGAGAAGTATTCGTCGAACAATATCGGTGGGACGATCGAGCTTCTCAACGCCGCATCGGAAACGGGTGTACGAAAGATCGTCTTCTCTTCCAGCGCCGCGGTGTACGGTGAGCCGGAATACCTTCCCGTCGATGAGAACCACCCCACACAACCGACCAACTACTACGGCTTTACGAAACTCGAGATCGAGCGGATCATGGCGTGGTACGATCAGATCCGTGGTATCCGGTACGGGGCACTCCGGTATTTTAACGCCGCCGGGTACGACCCGGAGGAACGGATCACCGGGCTCGAACAGAACCCTGCCAACCTTCTGCCGGTGATCATGGAGGTCGCCGCGGGATGGCGGACTACGCTTCAGATCTTCGGCGATGATTACGACACGCCCGACGGGACGGGAGTCCGGGATTATATCCACGTTACCGATCTTGCCGAAGGGCACGTCCAGGCTCTGGAGAAGCTGGATCGTGACGACGAGTCGTTCACGGTGAATCTGGGAAGCGAGAGCGGCCTGAGCGTTCTGGAGATTCTCGAGGCAGCACGAACGATCACGGGCAAGGAGATCCGGGCGAAGCGGGTGTCCCGGCGGCCGGGGGACCCGGCGCGTCTGACCGCGTCCGCGGCGCGGGCACGGGAGGTGCTGGGGTGGAGAGCACGCCTCAGCGATGTGGAGACCCTCGTGCGGACGAGCTGGTCGGTATACCGGCGCCGGCTCTAGCGCTATCTTCCGGCGGGGGCACCGGTAATCGATTGACCTTGACGGCCCACCGATAGTTCCACGGGCGCCGACGACCCGTCGCGGCGTCCTACCGCTTCTGGTGGCCCGGAGCCGGTTCAAAGGCGGGACAGTGGTGTCCCGTGTTCTCGTACACCACCAGGCTCGGCAACCGCCTCGTCTTGATTTCGAAGAGGCGGCACGCCCGGGGGTACCGGGGATTCCAGGTGACGGTAAAATGTCGGCACTGGAGACAGTTTGGTGCGTGATCGGGTATCTGTTGTGTGGCCATGCCCTGGTAGCCGAATATACCGCGAAGAACTCCATTTATCCATGTCCGGGGTCGACAGGTTCATGGGGGACAAGATGGAGGGTTCCATCAATGCAGACTCACTTCTATCTCTCATTCTCCCTCCTATCAGATCATCGGAGAGGGGGCTTCGTCGTGGATCGGCGGGAACTCCTGTTCTATCCGATGACGGATATCGCGACGATCCGGCGTGATCACTACGACTGTAGGCACTCGGCGATGCTATTTTGACGGTAATCTTACACGGTTGACCTTTTAATCTGAGCGACTCGAGGCTATAATGCCCAGAATAGAAGGAGAATCGGAATGCGCAAATCAGTAGTACTGGGTATCTGCGTGCTGGTTGTGGTCGGCACCGTGGGGGCTCAACAGAAACGCATCTATAACGACGGGCAGGTCGATTTCGCACCGCAAGCTGCGCGTTTTGTTCTGACCGCCGACGAGATGGAATCGACACTGAAAGAGATCGAATACACTGTCAACGGTGGTGAGACGATGGTGTACGACGAACCGATCCGCCTGACCGATGAGGGCCGGCACGTCATCACGTACCGCGCGGTGGACGCGATGGACAACGTGTCCTCCGAGAAGGTGTACACCGTTGTGATCGACGACACCCCTCCGACGTTGAGCGGCACCGCCCGGGGAGCCGGTTTCGTCGACGACGACGTAGCCTACCTCAGGGGCGACACGGCGATCATCCTGTCCGCGGCGGATGAGCTCTCCGGTGTGGAAGGGATCTACGTGAGTCTCGATGGTGACGATTTCTTCCGGTACCAGGACGTTGCGTATATCGACGAGGAGGGAGAATACACCGGCTACGCCTACACGGTGGATAACGTCGGCAACCGCTCCCGCACCTTTTCGATCCGCGGCCGTGTGGACAACACCCCTCCGTCGGTACGGATCGTTCCCCGCACTCCCCTGACCACCGTTCAGGGCGAACGCTACTCCGGCAGGGGGAACCGGTTCGAAGTCCGTGCGAACGACGAGACCTCCGGTATCGACGAGATCCACGTTTCGATCGATCGGCAGGAGTTTGTGACCTACGCGGGTCCGATCACCTTCACCGACTCCGGGTACCATACGATCCGCGCCCGCGCCGTTGACCGTCTCGGCAATATGAGCGATACCGTCGAGCTCGGCTTCTACGTCGACGTCGTGACCCCCGACCCCGAGATCCGGGCGCTCATCGATTAACGTCATCGTTGCCGTACGAACCTGAAGATCTGAAACGGGCCAACCGGTGCTATCTGGTTGGCCCGTTTTTGTCTGAATCGAGAGAATCCGCCCGGGCAAGTCTCCAGGAACTCGGACGGCTTTGCGCCGCCGCAGGACTCGAGGCGGTCGCCGGCGAGAACGTTCGCCTCCGGACGATCAACCCCGCCCTGTACCTCGGGACGGGTCAGACCGATCGCATCATCGAGCGCGCCCGGGACCACGAGGCGGCGCTCATCGTGTTCGATGTGACCCTCTCTCCCGTCCACCTCCGGAACTGGTCCCGCCGGGCCGGCATGGAGGTGTACGATCGTCACGCGGTAATCCTGGAGATCTTCTTCCGCCGGGCAAAGACGCGGGAGGCGCAGCTCCAGGTCGAGCTCGCACGAGCGCGGTACACCCAGTCACACCTCGTGGGGATGTGGCAGCACCTCAGCCGTCAGGGCGGCGGAAGCCGCCTCGCCCGGGGCGAGGGAGAGAAGCAGATTGAAGTCGATCGCCGCCGCCTTGCCCGGCGCGTCGATCGGGCGAAGCGGGACCTCAAGCGGGTTTCCCGGCAGCGGCTGTTACGACGCCGGAGCCGGGAGGACCTCACCCGGGTCGCCCTGGTGGGATACACCAACGCGGGAAAGTCGTCCCTGCTCAACGCGCTTACCGGTTCTACAGTGGCGGCGGCGGACCAGCTCTTCGCGAGCCTCGATCCCACGACGCGGCGTCTCGAATGGGGCGACGGTCCGCCGATCCTGATCAGCGATACCGTCGGGTTCGTCCGGCGCCTCCCGCCTGACCTGGTCGATGCGTTCCACTCAACCCTCGAGGAGATCATCGAGGCGCAGACGGTGCTGATCGTCCTCGATGCCTCCGACCCGGAACGAATGCAGCATCTGGACACCACGATCGGGATCCTCCGGGACCTGGGGGCCGACGAGATTCCGAAGATCCTCGTGCTGAACAAGATCGACCGCCTTACCCCCGAAGAGCGACGAACCGTCGCCGTCATCGACACGATGGATACGGGGGCACCGATCATCGAGGTCTCCGCCAGGTCCGGTGCCGGTATCGGAACGCTTCGTTCCACTCTCTTGCAGCAACGGGGGGACCACTGATACCCTCGACTCTCGTGGAGCACCTCTACACCCACGAGTACGATTCGCCGATCGGTATTCTGTACGTCGGTGTCGATCAGACCGGTACGGTCCAACGTATCGGTTTCGAAGATTTTCGCCCCCGTCTTCCCCGGCACATCTGGAGCGTGAACAAGTACGCCTGCGGCGAGGTTGAGTTTCAGCTGGAAGAGTACTTCGCGGGGACGCGTCGCCATTTCACCGTCGATACCCACGTTGAAGGGACTGACTTTCAGAAAGCGGTATGGGGGCGATTACGCAAAGTGGCGTACGGCCACACAATCAGTTACAGTACGCTTGCCCAGAAGATCGGTCGCCGCGATGCCGCCCGCGCAGTGGGACAGGCGGTGGGAGCCAACCCCGTCCTCATCGTAATCCCCTGCCATCGGGTGGTTCTCGCCGACGGCTCGCCGGGAAACTACGCAAAAGGGGTACTGCCGGAAAGCCGGGGACAGGAGATCAAGCGGACTCTTCTGGCACTGGAGGGAAGAGCGATCATAGCAGGAAACACCGGCGCCGGATCGGAACCGTCCCCTTCCCGGGGTCTTTCGGGCGGAGCGTGACCGGAGAGACCTCCGGGATGATTATGATCCCTTTCCGACGTACACCTGGAGAAGCTGGATAAGGTAGTACAGCTGCTTGTACATCGCGTTCATCCGCTCCTTGAGGGAACCCTCGATTTCGCCGTCGAGTTCACGCCAGTTCGTGATGATCTGGTGCTCTTTCCGGTCGACGTCCTCGATGAGAAGCTTCAGATTCTTCCCGATAATGATAAGGTCTTGCGCCGCTTCGTTGACCAATCGCAGAACCTTCCCGTTGATCTGGTCGAGGAGTTCCCGGATCAGTTTCTGTGAAGACCGGTCCCGATCCACAACGCGGCCGAGAGCGCGTCGCACCTTCTGCCCCAATTCCCCTTCATCGCCGAGCCCCTCATCGAGCTGGATGACCTGCTCCGAAACGGAGAGTACACCGTGGTAGGCGTCGGAGATCTGCTGTGCCTGTACGTTGGTTACCCACTTGCCGCGAACGATCAGAAGATCCTGGACGATGATCCGGACGTCTTTCTTGAAGAAATCAAGGAGGTACGCCTTCAGGTAGTTCAGCGCCTGGACGTGGATATATCCCGCCCCTTCGAGTCGCTGGAACTGCATGTTCCCTTTTTCGGTGTAATTCTTGGTGCGGGCGATCACCGTCGTTCCGAACACCTGTTTGACCAGCTGTTCGATCTTGTTGTTCCGGCGTTCCGACGCGATCTTCTGCAACGTCGCTTCAACGCCGCTTTTTACCTCGTTGAGGTAGGGCTCAACGATCCGCTCGTTGTACCTTGCCGGTTTTGCCTGCCAGTACGGATCATCCGAGGCGTGTTGTACGATCTGCTCCAGGATGCCGCTCTCCAGTACGCTCCGCAGCGTTTTCCAGATCTTGCGCCAGAGATCCCGGTCGACGACTTCGACGTTCCGATACGCCGAGAGAATGTCGAATATCGTCTCCCAATCCGCCTCCGGCGGTAACGCGAGGGCGGCATCGAGGAAGTCGCGAATATCGTCCACAACGTATTCCGCATCGATCGTCTCGAATTTCGGCTTGTAGGTGAAACTGTCCTCGCTGATCGCCGAATCGAATTTCTTGAGCGTGAAATAGTAGTCGAAGTGGCAGAACTGGACGAACGCCTTGAGATCGCTGTAGAGCGTGTTAACCCGTTTGACCTTGATCGCGTCAAAACTTCCGACGAGGCTGATCATCGTATCCTTCACCTCGTCGGCCACACTTTTGATATCACCGGTTCGTGCCTGTTCCCGTATCACCCGTTCGTCCAGGGAGTCCTTGAGTGCGTGCTGCCGCTCGTCCATCACCGAGTCGATCACCACCATCTTGAGGGCACCCCCGGCGTCGCCGGTCTGCACCAGCTTCCGTACCGCGGAGATCGAGCGGTATATCTCGTAGAGAAAGCGGCCGAAAGCGGGCTGGATCTCCTTCCCCCGAGGCTTGTAAAACTTGTATCGATCTTTCGAGAGGTTTTTGCCGAGGATCTTGAGGGCGCGCTTCTTCCGGCGCTCGTCATCGCCCATTCCGAAGAAGAGGGACATGATGCGATCGATCAGACCGAGTTCTTCGTCGGAGAGTTCACCTCGTTTCTTCTCGTTGGGAGCTTGTTCCGGCACGTATCCACATTACGCCGAACCGACCTTTACCGTCAATTCGGATATCGTCTATAGTTTCTCCATGAACAGACTTGCCGGTGACCTCAACGATCGTCTGCATAACACGGTAGTCGATCGACAACTTTCGGATCTTGGACGTCGCATGTATTTCCCGAAGGGAATCGTTGCTCAGGCTGCGGAGGCGAAGAGTAAGGCGACGAAATTCAACGCGACGGTGGGAATGGCATACGCCGAAGGCGTGCCGATGACCCTTCCCCTGATCAACGATCTCACCGGTGGTCTCCCCTCGGCGGAGACGGTTGCCTACGCACCTACCGCAGGGGTTCCGGCTCTTCGTGATGCCTGGAAAGAGCAGATGCTGCGCAAGAATCCCGGACTGGACGGCGTTCGTACCACCCGGCCAACGGTTGTTCCCGGTCTTACCGCGGGAATCACCACGATCGCGGACCTTTTTACCGACGCCGGTGATGTTCTCCTTCTGCCCGACCTCTTCTGGGGCAACTACCGCCTTATATTCGAGGAACGACGGCAGGTGACGCTCCAGGAGTTCGCATTCTTCAACCACGAGGGACGCTTCGACCGGGAAAGCTTCGCCTCCGGTGCCCGATCGGCGGCGGCTCGTGGCAAGCTTACCCTCATCCTTAACTTTCCGAACAATCCCGCCGGGTTTACGCCCGGTATCGACGACATCCGGTTCATCAGGGATACTCTGGTCCGGCTCGCCGAATCGGTTTCGATCACCGTGATCTGCGACGACGCGTACTATGGGCTCTTCTACGACGACGACGCGTACACACAGTCTCTGTTCACCGAGCTGGCGGCGGCACACCCGAATATTCTCGCAGTAAAGGTCGACGGTGCGACGAAAGAGGACTTCGTCTGGGGGTTCCGCATCGGGTTCATCACTCTCGCCTTCGACGGCATGACCGAAGACCACGCCGCTGCGGTGGAACAGAAGCTGACCGGTGCGATTCGCTCCCTCGTCAGTAACTCCAGCATGCTCTCTCAATCGCTGCTCCTGCGGGCGATCGCCCATCCCGAGTACGAGAAACAGAAGGACGACGCGTTTCGGTTGCTCCGTGGTCGGTACGAAACGATGAAAGAGATCCTGGCAACCAAGGAGCGGGATTCACGAGCCCCCAGTCTTATGCCGCTCCCGTGTAACTCGGGATACTTCATGAGTTTCCGGTGTCTCGACGTCAGCGCCGAGGACCTGCGAGTGAAGCTTCTCGAGAAGGGCGTCGGCGTGATCTCCGTAAAGGACGAGTACCTGCGGGTCGCCTTCGCAGGTATCGATCGGGAGCTCCTTCCCGAGCTCTTTGAGGATATCTTCAGGGCAGCCGAATCGATTGCGTAACGGGACGACCCGCCGGCAGCGACGCGCTTCGGCGGTGCCCCGCATTCTCATCGCCTCAGTTGTAGCGGTGACGATGCTGGTCGGGTGCTCGGAGAGACAGGAGGGGCCGCTGACCGTCTGGAGTAACGACCCCGATACCGCGTTCTTCGTCGAACGGTACAACCTCGACGCGGAGGAGCCGATCCACCTGCGGTACGTCGAGAATCTGTCCGAGGCGTTGACGCAGGAACGCGCCGGGGCGGACGTGGTGATCGGCCGTTGGGTAAACACGCCGACGGTCAACAGACTGATGCTCCCGGTTGCGGAGCACGTCGTCCCCCGGGAGCGACCGAGCGACCCCGCCGACGCAGACCCCCGGCGACGGGGAGTCGCAATTCCCGAATCGTTCTCCGGGATCAGTACCGCCTGGGTTCCCCTCGCATACACCCTTCCCGCCGTTGTCTACGCGACGGACCGGACCTATCTTGCAGAACCGTTCGCCGTCTCCTTCCCTGACCTTGTTGATGCGACGGAAGGACCGATCACCGCCGGTGATCCCCCGCCTCCCGTGTTTGCGCCGGCAGCGGACACCGCCGGTATCTACGCGGTCTATCGAAGCCTCGGATTCGAAACGACGACAACCGCGGAAGGAGCGCCGACGTGGCGGCAGGAGGATCTGGAACGAAGTATCGGGATCGTGACCGACTGGACTACCGACCACTTCGGATCACCCGAAGCGGAACAGAGCTATATCGAGGAGTTCCTCTACGACCCTCCCCTCCGCCTTCTCGAGACGGGTCGGATCGCTCTCGTCTACCGAAACAGCGCTTCCCTCTTCACGTGGTCGTTCTTCGAGGATCACCGGTTCGATTTTCGGTGGCTTGCAACGCCGGAAGGCCCGATCCGGATCAACGAGGATATCGTCTACGTCGGAATTCCGGCAAACTCATCGCGACGGGACGAAGCGGTCGACTTCGTGCAGTGGATCACCGCACCGTCGGTTCAGGTCGAACTGATCCGACAGAAATCGGAAGCCGGGATCGACACCTTCGGGTTCTTTGGTGGTTTTTCGACGATTCCCGAGGTCAACACCGAAATTGCCGCTACACTCTATCCCCGCCTCGCCGACCGCGTCCCCGCTCCGGGAATACTGCTCCCCCCGAAGGTTCACCCGCGATACTGGAACGAGGCGATCCACCAGATCGTCGCGCCGTTCCTCCTGGATCCGTCGGACGCCGCCGCCCCTCGGACCCTTCCTCTTTCGACTCCGCTCCC
>JBKHFT010000085.1:0-13458 GCA_046540055.1 Alkalispirochaeta sp. | reverse complement strand
CGGGTACGCCGCATCGTCCCCTTCGCATCATAACCGCAGGGAACGTGATTCCCCGAAAAAACCTGCACCTTTTGATTCCTGCGGTGCTACAGAGCCCGGGGATGACCCTCGATATCTACGGTGACGACGCGGTCGATCCGGACTACACCGCGCGACTCCAGCGTCTCGCGGACGGCGCATCGGAGGACCGAATGCCGGAGGGACGCCGCATGGAGGGAAATGCAGGTTCCGAGGATCGACGGATACGTTTTCACGGACGCGTCCCGAATGAGGCGCTGAATCGGGGGTTCGTGGAAGCGGATCTTTTTGCGATGCCCTCGTCCTACGAGGGATTCGGGATCGTCTACCTCGAGGCGCTGGAGGCGGGTGTTCCTGTTCTCGCCACGGTTCGGGGAGGGGCCTCGGAGATCGTGACGGACCGCGACGTCGGGGTCCTGGTGCAACCAACGCGGCGAGGGATTACGAAGGGGCTTCGGGAGATCGCGGCGCGAATCCGGCGGGAGGGCGATCCCGCGGCGGGTACGGGGTGGTATCACCACGAGAAGGAAGCGGGCAGCGGAGCGGCCACCGTTTCGGCTGGTCGCCTCCCTGGCGACGCGTGTCGTCGTCGGGCCGCCTCCTTTTACGGGTGGACCCGCACGATGGAGGGAGCGGCGTGGTTTCTCGAGGAGGTGTCGAACGGTCGCGGCGCCCCGGACCAGACGGCCCCGGGGCGATCGACGACGGCCCTGGGGCACAGATCGAGGGATACGACAAGACGCGGACCGTTCTCTGCGGCGGGAGCGTGAGCCCGCCGCCTACCCGTTTTCCGTCGCCACCATGTCGAACTGCATCGCCTCGCGATAGCTCTCGAGAGGAGCGCAGCTGCACACGAGGTGTCGGTCACCGTGTACGTTGTCGACGCGGCTGACGGCGGGCCAGAACTTGTTCTCCCGGGTCCACGGCGCCGGATACGCCGCCTGATCGCGGGTGTAGGGGTGATTCCACTCGCCGGTCATGTCCAGGAGGGTGTGCGGCGCGTTCCGCAGGGGGCTGTCCTCGAGGGGCATCTTCCCGTCCTGGATCTCCCTGATTTCATCGATGATCGAGATCATCGCGTCGCAGAAACGGTCGAGTTCATCCTTGTCTTCACTCTCCGTCGGCTCTACCATGAGTGAGCTGTGGAGTGGCCAGGACATCGTCGGGGCGTGGAAGCCGTAGTCCGCCAGACGCTTCGCCACATCCTCGACGGTGACGCCGCTCTCTTTCTCGATCCTCCGGAAATCGAGGATACACTCGTGAGCAACCCGACCGTTCTCACCGGTAAAGGCGATGTCGATGTATGGACCGAGACGCGCGGCGATATAGTTGGCGTTGAGGATCGCCGTCTCCGTCGCCTTCAGGAGACCATCGGGTCCCATCATCGCGATATACGCATAGGAGATCGGCAGGACCCCGGCGCTTCCCAGCGGGGCGCCGACGACGATCCCCGTCGGTCCCGGGTTGGTGATCTTGCCGGGGAGGAAGGGCGTCAGGTGCTCGGCGGTGAGTACGGGTCCTACGCCGGGACCACCGCCTCCATGGGGAATCGCAAACGTCTTGTGGAGGTTGAGATGGCACACATCGGCGCCGATATCTCCGGGACTCGTGATCCCGACCTGGGCGTTCATGTTGGCGCCGTCCATGTAGACCTGCCCGCCCCGCTCGTGGACGAGCGCGATCGCCTCGCGAATTCCCGCCTCGAAAACGCCGTGGGTGGACGGGTAGGTGACCATCATCGCCGCAAGGCTGTCCGCGTGCTGGTCCGCCTTCTTTCGAAGATCATCGAGGTCGATGTCGCCGTTGTCGGCGCTGTTCACCACCACCACTTTCATCCCCGCCATCGCCGCACTCGCCGGGTTCGTTCCGTGGGCTGAGTCGGGGACAAGGCAGACGTTGCGGTTGTGCTCTCCGCGGCTGTGGTGCCACGAACGAATGATCATCAACCCCGTGTACTCCCCGTGGGCACCGCTGTTGGGTTGAAGGGTACATCCGTGGAACCCGGTGATGTCACACAACCACGACGACAGCTCCTCCGACAGGATCCGGTACCCCCCTGCCTGCCACGCCGGCGCATAGGGATGGAGGGACGCGAATTCGGGCCAGGTGATCGGCTCCATCGCTGCCGTCGGATTGAGCTTCATCGTACAGCTGCCGAGGGAGATCATCGAATTTGCCAGGGAGAGATCCCGGTTCTGCAGCGCCGTGATGTATCGGAGCAGCGCGGTTTCGGATCGGTAACTGTGGAACACCGAACCACTCAGAAAATCGCTGGTCCGTTCGAGTCGGAGATCGGGGCGGTACCGGGTGGACCCGGCGCGCTGCTCGATCCGGCTTTGTTCGGCGCTGATACCGAACGCCGTCAGGAGGTCGGTCAGCTCCTCTACCGTGCTTCGCTCGTCGAGGGTGATCCCCAACCGTCCGTCCTCGAAGGCGCGGAGGTTGAACCCGGCCTCACTCGCGGCGGCGAGGAATCGCTGCTGCGTGACACGGTCGGTCACGAGGGTGACGGTGTCGAAGATATCGCCTTCGAGTACGACGATGCCGTTGTCCCGGAGGGCGTCCCGGAGGGCGTGGGCGAGGAGGGTGATCCGAAGGGCGATCGTCTTGATCCCCTCGGGGCCGTGGTACACGGCGTACATCGACGCCATGATCGCCAGAAGCACCTGCGCGGTACAGATATTGCTGGTCGCCTTGTCCCGACGGATGTGCTGTTCCCGGGTCTGCAACGCGAGGCGCATCGCCGGTCGGCCGTCGCGATCCTGACTGACCCCCACCAGGCGCCCGGGCATCAGGCGCTTCAGCGACTCTTTCGTCGAAAGGAATGCAGCGTGGGGGCCACCGTATCCCATCGGAACACCGAAACGCTGGGAGTTACCTACCACGATGTCGGCACCCCATTCACCGGGGGGTGCGATCAGTGAAAGGGACAGGAGATCCGCCGCTACGATGACGAGAGCGCCAACCGCATGAAGCGCCTCGACCACATCACCGTAGTCGCGGATCACACCGTCGGTGTCGGGGTACTGGACGATCCCCGCGATATCCTGCGGTTGCAGCTGCCACTGATCCACCGGAGCGACCATCACGTCGATCTCGAGGGGTTCCGCCCGGGTCTGAAGATGGGCGATCGTCTGTGGATGGAGGCGATCATCGAGCCATACCCGATGTCGGGCATCGCCTTCACCGCGGTGAGATCGCATCGCCATCGTCATCGCCTCCGCGGCGGCGGTTGCCTCGTCGAGCATCGATGCGTTGGTGATCTCCATCCCGGTCATCTCGATGATCATCGTCTGGAAGTTGAGGAGCGCCTCGAGACGACCCTGGGAGATCTCCGCCTGGTAGGGTGTGTACTGGGTGTACCACCGGGGGTTTTCGAGGATATTCCGCAGGATCACCGGCGGGGTGATCGTATCGGCATATCCCATCCCGATGAGGCTGCGCATCATCACGTTTCGGGAGGCGATCCGTTTCATGCGCTCGAGAAGCTGATCTTCCGTCAGCGCCCGCGGGGTATCCAGTGGCCGCGCCCGGTCGAGTCCGGAGGGAACGGTTTCCCGGATCAGGGTGTCGATACTGTCAACTCCGATCGTGGCGAGCATCTCCGCCACGTCGTCTTCCCGAGGGCCGTTGTGACGGGACGCGTATTCGCCGTGGCGGTCGAAGATGTCCGCTGCCGCGGGGAGACGCCGGTACTGCGGTTTGTACACCGGACCCTTGTTCTGTCGGCAGGGAACGCTCTTGTTCCGAACGTTGATCGCCAGGGGCGCATTGTTTTTCACCGTCGCATCAACGTAGGCGTTGGCGATGAAACCACCCGTAGAGGGGGATGCGCCGCCGGAGGCAACTACCCCCACCTCCTTCCCCGACTCGTCGACGACGGGGTATCCCTCCCGGGGTACCCCACGCTCGAGCATGATCAGACGCCGGAGCGTCCGCTTCGGCTTCTCCGTTTTCCGCGCGACGATCGCGTCCCGGCCGAGAAACTCGTGTTCCAGGTCGCACGCCCACAGCAGGCGCGCCTCGACGGGGGTGAGCTCTTCGGTCAGTTCGTGGCCGTACAGTGCGAACCCCGACTCGAGACGAAGACTGTCCCGGGCGCCGAGACCCGCAGGGGTTGCCGCGATACCGAGACATTCGGCAACGGTAAAGAGGGCGGTCCACACCTGTTCCGCCGATTCGGCGGGCAGAAAGATTTCGAATCCGTCTTCGCCGGTGTACCCCGTTCGGGCCGCCTCGATTCGGATCGTCTCGTCGCCGCCGGCTTTCGCGCTCCACTCGAACGCGGTGATGCCGAAACGAGGCACCGTCGCGAGGTCTCCCGAGAGGGTCTCGAAACACAGCACCGCCGCCCGCGGACCTTGCACCGCGATCATCGCGGTTGAGGGACTCTCGTCAACAAGGGTAACGCCCTTTTTCGGAAGGTGGCTATGAAACCACTCGAGGTCGCGATCGTGTCGCGCTGCGTTGACCACGACGAGATATTCATCGTCCCCGGTACGGTAGACAAAGGTATCGTCGATCACGCCACCGTCCTCTTTGGTCAGGAGGGCGTAGGTCGAGAGATTTTCTCCGAGGGTGGTGATATCGGCGGTCAGGAGTGAGGAGAGCCAGGAGGCGGCATCGGGACCGTACACCCGGAGTTGCCCCATATGGGAGATATCGAAGATACCGACGGAGTTGCGTGTTATCTGGTGTTCGTGAATCGTCCCGGAGGGATACTGGACGGGCATTTCCCACCCGCCGAAGTCGGTGAACCGCGCGCCGTGTGCGGCGTGCCACTGATACAGACTGGTCTGCTTCGCGTGCATAGGTAGATCCTCCCGCCTGAGCTCTGTCCTGAACCTGAGAGATTGACCGGTCCCGATCGAGCCCGGCGTTCCCCTTCGGTGTGGATACCCGGTGTGGTACCCAGCTCTCCAGAGCATATGCACGCTCCCGATCCGTTTGCCTGAGAGTTTCGGTACAGGCTCGGCTCACCTGCCCTTGCACCTTCGGCGGCGGGGCACGACGGCCTCCGCTCTCTCTCGGGAGTACACTAATAGGGTATGCCGAGGTGTCACAGGTGTCAACTTCGGGTGTGCGATTTTGTCGAGCCCATCATGTTCGTGTGGCTTCGATCGCATTACCGATCCGTCGGATCACCGGTTCGAGCTCCTTCGGGTTGTCCACGTGAAACTCCTCGGTATTGACGAAGATCTTCGGTGACAGATCGTATCCGGCGTACCAGGCGAGATACCGACGATTGAGCTCCTCGAGGTACTCCCGGGGGATTCCCGATTCGAGGCCGCGGTTCCGCATTTTGATTCGTTCCATCGCGGTATCCACCGAGGCATCGAGGTAGATCAGAAGCTGCGGTTTCTGCACGTGTTCCAGCATGTTGTCCAGGAGGGTCGAGTAGGTACGGAACTCTTCGCCGGACATATCCCCGTCTGCGGCGAGCATCTCCGCAAAGATCCGGTCCCCGAAGATCGACCGGTCCAGGACGCCGCCACCGTCACGAAAGATCTCCTTGATCATCCGGAACCGTTCGTTGAGGAAATGGATCTGCAGGGTAAACGCCCATCGTTGTTTGTCGGCGTAGAACCGGTCGAGAAGGGCGAGGGTATCGGGGTTGTTCAACTCCTGGTAGAGGGTGATACCGAATCGTTCCTGGACGATCTCGCCGATCGTCGTCTTGCCCACCCCGATCTGTCCTTCGATCAGTATCACCGGATCATCTCCTCTCGCCACAGATCCTCACATTCTTGCTCCTACGGTAAAGCTGAACACCCACGCCGGATCGATCACGTTGTATGCGACATCGAGACCGACCGCCGGAATCGCAACCTGCCTGATGTACACCCGAAATCCGCCGCCGGGACCGGTGAACGTCCGGGGGTCGAGGATTTCCGTATCGTAGGCGCCGTACTCCCAGTACCCGGAAAGCACGAACGCTCCCCAGTCGGCACTGACCACCGGAAGATCGTAGAGCATTGCGGTACTACCCCAACGATCGGCGTTGGTCGCCTGGTAAGGGAGTGTCCGGTACCCGTCGCGGGCACTGATCGGCGTCTCGGCGATCACCGGCATCGCTCCGTATCCGCCGGAAGCGAGGACCCGGAGGCGATGGGTCGTAAACACGGGGACCGCCCATCCGGCGTTCGCGGTGATCTCCCATCCGTCGTCGATCGTTACCCACCGTGCCGCGAGTCCGGCGGTGGGCCCCACCAGAAGTACGTCTACCGGTCGTGTATCTTCATACTCGATGCGGAGTTCCGGTTCAAGGTAGGAACCATCGTCAAGAGGTTCGGTATCAAGACCGGGAGAATAATCGGTGACGGTCCAGCGGGTCACACCGAGACGGGCATCGGTGCGGAGCCCTTCGATGATGCGATAACCGATTCCGAGACCTGCACTTTGCCTGTCCGTCGTGTACGCCCGAATTCTCTCACCATCGGGACGCAACGTCTCTTCGTCGGAGCGCCCCACGGCGGTACTGAGAGTACCGGACCACCTGCTTCCGAAGATCGCCGGATCGGAAAAGAGGAAGAAACCGCTTGCTCCGTCGGTTCCGCCGAAACCGGCGGTGATCAGTTGCTTGTTTCGCCCGAGGAGGTTGCTCTCGAGAAGGATCAGTCCGCCGTTGAAACCGTCGCCTCCGCTGCTGAGAAAAGGGATCGGGACGAGGGTCCATTTCTCATCGACCGTGATCACCAGATCCAGGGGAGACGGAGTTCCCGCCGGTACGGGTTCTTCCTTCTTCGTCTCGGGCGCCTCGAGAGATACCCCTACCGACGCGAAGAGGTCGCTCTTTACGAGGGTTTCCTCGATCTTTCGTGCCCTCTCGGAACCGATCGGGTCCCCCGGCTCGAGTTCGATGAGACCGAGAATCACCGATTCCTGCGTTTTGCGAAGGCCTTCGATGCGAACGGACGAGAGGACGCCGTCGTCGGGTTCGTTCGCATCGCCGCCGTCCACGGGGAAGAGAAGCGTCGGTAGAGCGACGATCAGGATCAACCCCGCTGCCGTAACCTTTCGGAGTTTTACACGAAAAATCGAAAAAAGTACCACAATACCGGGAAGATACTACACCGACCCTCCTCTCGCCTACCGAATCAGGATGAACTCGACCCGTCGGTTTTTCCACCGATTCTCGAGGTCCGTATGGGGAACGATCGGCGCCGTTCCACCCCGGCCGAGGGTAGAGATCCGATCCGGTTCCATCCCGCGTTCGATCAGCGCGGTTCGTACCGCCTCCGCCCGGGAGAGTGAGAGGGGCTGCAGTTCCTCCCGCTCTTCACGTTCGGTCTGTGTTACGTTCACCGCGTGTCCTTCCACACGTATCTCGTAGGCCTGGTACTTGTCGAACACTTCCACCAGACGGTCGAGGACGGAGAGGTTTTTTGCTCCCGCCGTCGTGTCCGGGTCGATCTGCAGCTCCGGGCTGTTCGGTTCGAAGTTGATGTTGGAGATCTGTACCTTCAGCAGGTCACCGTCCCGGATGACGAGGATATCGATCGGTATCGTACCGCGAATGATGCGGGTATTACCGACGAGGTCCGTTGCGGTAAAGCGATACGGATAATCCTCGGCACTGATAACGGTCTCGCCGTCGGTGGATCGACCGTCCCAGACGAGTCGTCGCCGGGGTTCCCCGTTTCCGTCGAAGCGATAGAAGGGCTTGTCGGTGCGATCGAGGATCTCGAAGCTCCAGGAGTCGATTCCCGTCGCGTCGGAGGTATCGAGAGATATCCCGAGCTCGTCGTTGAGACCGTCGTTGTCGGGCGAGAAGGGAAGACCGTCGAGATCGACCGAAAGCTCGGGCCCCTGCGTGTCGAGAGTGATCTGCGGAGCATCCCGGAAGGGACGCGCTCCGTTGTCGTAGGCAACGCGATACCTGATCGTATACGGCCCGTCGGATACGGTCCCGTCCTGGTCGGACCCGTCCCAGACGATCTGCTCCCGGGAGGCGACGGATCTGCTTTCAAAGGTACGCACGACGGTGCCGTCGGCGGCGATGATATCCACCGCACGTTCCTCGGCTCCGTCGGTTCTGCTGTTGATCAATCCGATTGTGAGCTCGTCGTCGATGCCGTCCCCGTTGGGAGAAAACATGCGAGAGTCCACCGTCACATAGAGGCGCACCGGTCGGGTGTCGATCGTTATCGCCGGAACACTCGCCTCAGCGGTGTTCCCGGCCCGGTCCGTACCGCGCACCGTGTACCGGTACCGCCCGTCAGGTAGCACGTTTCCCGCCTCGTCGGTACCGCCCCAGGTAACGGAGTCGACGGTGTCGTTCCAGGTGAACTCCCGGACCGTGTCACCGTCAGGTCCGGTGATCTCTCCCGTCCATCCGAGGGCGGGGTCACTCTCCTGTTCCAGAACGATCGCATCCCGATCACCGTCGTCGTCGGGAGAGAAGATCGTGAAGTCCGGCTCCACCGTGATCGCCGGTGGCGTTACGTCGAGGTCGACCGCGTCGGTGCGCGCCTCCGCAACGTTGCCGTGACGGTAGGTGAGGGTCAGCTCCGCACGATACGCCCTTTCCGGTGCGCGTCCGCCCGCGGTGGTACGCCCGTTCCAGCTGAAATCTTCGGGTAGATCCGCGGCGTTCCCGCTTTGACGCAACACCGCCGATCGGGCGTCGTCGTCCGACTCGCCCGCGGGTTCAGTCGTGCCCTCACCGTCGGCGGTAGCCGGAAGGATCCGGTATTCCCAGGACACGATGTCGTCGGGGTGGGCGATTTCCGCGACGATCGGAAGGCGATCCTGCGTCCCGTCGCCGTTGGGGCTGAACGCCGGGGTTTGAGCGTAGAATCGGAGGGGCGTCTCTACCGTATACACCTCGAATGGCGCGGGCTCGCTGGAACCGACGTTACCGGCGGCGTCGGTCGCCGTGATCTGGTAGGTGTACTCGCCGTCGGCCACGCGACGACGGTTCGTATCGAGTCCGGAAAAACGCAACTGCTCCGGTGGGGTGCCAACCCACTCCCAACGGCCGACTTCCCGTCCGTCCTCGTCGCTGATCGTTCCGACCCAGCGCTCTTCGCGGCTTGTCTCCTGAGAGATCATCAGCTCATCGAGACGACCGTCGCCGTTGGGGGAGATGATCTGTTCAGAGAGGGACACCGACGCACTGGGCGCAACGGTGTCGATCCGGACCGATCGGGCACTGATCGCCCGCATCGGCTCCTCCCGCTGAACCGGTTGCGCGGTGATCACCGCCCGGTACGATCCGTCCGGAAGGCGTCGACCGGCATCATCCGTACCGTCCCAGCGGACCGTCTGGAGGCCGCCATCGCCGTCGCGGGTAAACACCGCGTCGTCGGGAGTCTCTCCGTCGGGGAAGATCGCGACGGACCACGCCGACACATCGAGATCGGTGTTGACCTGGGGCGAGATCGTCACCTCATCGAGGACTCCGTCGTTGTTGGGACTGAACGCTTCTTCGGAGATTCGGACGCCGATCTCGATCTCACGGGTATCGGATCGGAACGAAGGAGTCGTCGCCCGGGCGAGGTTCCCGCCGTCGTCGACGCCGACGACCTCGTAGCGGTACGCGTCGTCAGGGACGATCTCACCGTCATCGTCGGTACCGTCCCATTCGATCGGTTCCAGTTCACCCGACAGCTCCCAGGAGCGTACCGTCGCACCGTCCCGGGCGCGGACGATGCGAGCGTTCCACCGTTTTTCCCGTGAGGAACGCTGCTCCAGGAGAATCGTATCCTTGTCTCCGTCCCCGTCGGGTGAGAAGACCCGCGTTTCGTCGGCGATCGCGACGGAAACCTCCGGGGGGGTTGTATCGATCGTAAAGGGTGTGCTCTGCGCCTGCGGACGATTACCATGGCGGTACGAAACGGTCAGCCGCGCGCGGTACTCCCCGTCTCCGGCGAGGGTGCCGTCGTTCCGACGACCGTCCCAGGGATAGTTCCGCTCAGGAACACCCACTCCGGATACCCGGGCCACAACCGTGTCGGTCTCGTCGAGGATCTCCATCTCGAAGCGTTCTGCACCACGAGGATCAGCGAGATCGGTAGCCAGATAGATCTCATCCTGTACACCGTCGCCGTTCGGAGAAAACGTGGTATTGCCTCCGGTTACATCTACCACGGGCTCTTCGGTTACCGTAGGAATCACGAAGACCGGTGTCTCCCGGGTATCCAGGTCCAGTTCGATGGGTGTGCTGCGGACAATGTTCCCCGCCCGGTCCTCTCCCAGGAGAGTGTAGCGATACGAACCGTCCGGAACGGTTTCACCCGCTTCATTCCGTCCGTCCCACTCGATCTCGTCTGCGGGTGTCCCGGACCACTGAAACGCTCGAACAACGTTACTCCCGAGTACGATCGGCGCGTCCGGTTCCGCCTGTAGATCAGATGCCGCCGGTGGATCCACCGCGGACGGTGCCTCGCCGCCGGCCTGCGCGGAGGCGATCACCGCGATCCACCGTTCGGCCTCGTCGGTGGTTTGAAGAAATCGAACCGAGTCGATCCGGCCGTCACCGTTCGGTGAAAACACCGGTGTCGTTGCGCGTACCGTGGCCCTCGGTGGCGTAACGTCCAGTACGATCTCCGGTGATCGTCCCGTCGGACGGTTTCCGTTCCGGTAGAGGAGGCGCAGTTCCCCACGGTACGTTCCCTCCGAAAGACGCGACCCGTCGTCGCCGCTTCCGTCGAAGGTCCAGCTCTCGGGGGTTCCGTTTTCGAATGTGTGGGTTCTTCGTACATCGCCGGATCGATCGGTGATGACGATCTCGGCGGAACGGATTCCTTCGGTGACCGGGACGTCCGGCGTAAAGGTGACCGTATCACGACGATCGTCATTGTTGGGGGAGAAGTGAGCATAGTCGATCGCAAGTCCCACCGGAGTGGGTCCGGTGTCGACGATGACGTTCGGCAACCGTTCCGTCGTCTCGTTCAGAGCGCGATCGGTTGCGGAGACCTGCAGGGTGTACACTCCGTCGGGGGCGAGGGTTCCCTCGCTGTCCCGGCCGTCCCAGGTGAACTCCGTAATCGCCGCGGACTCAACCGTTTCGGCGTACACGACGCCGTCGTCGGAGTCGAGGACCTCAACGACCCACGCATCTTCCGGTGAACTCTCGAGATCTACGGTAAGGGTATCCTTGCTTCCGTCGTCGTTCGGCGAAAAGATCAGGGCGTCATCCTCGTCGGGAATCTCAAACGTCGCTTCCGGGGGCGTTGTATCAACCACGATCGTTTTTTCGTCGGTACGGTTCGTATTCCCGTTATCATCAACGCCGGTAACGGTAAAACGGTAGGTCCCGTCCGGGGCGATCCCTCCGGCGTCGGTCCGTCCGTCCCACCGGATCTCCTCGGGAATCGGAACCCCCTTCTTTACGTACAGAAGTCGGTCGACGATATTCTGGAACCCTTCGTTCTCCGGTCGTTGCTCTTTGTTCTCGATCCGCCGCACGATCGCTCCCGACTCGTCGGTGATCTCCAGAGACCAGCTCGTGACGAAGCGTTCATCGGTGATCTCCACCGGCAGCAGCAGCTCGTCGGAAGCGCCGTCGTTGTTCGGGGAGATATACGCCGTCTCGGGATAGACGATCTCGACCTCCGGAGGATTCCGGTCGACGACTCCGAGAGCCGCCTGCACCCCTGCACCCGCGGCCCACACATCGTCATACAGAGGAGCCCACGCGGTGTGGAGATCGATATCGCTTCGGTTCCATCCCTGGTCGCTGATCACCCCCGATGTCTTGCCGAAATCCGTCTTCAGGCGAAGGGTGATTCCCACCGAGGGGAGGAGGGATCCGGCGTTCCGTTCCGACGAGGTCTGTTCCACCAGGTCGATATCCCAACCCAGGTCGAGAGACACGCGATCGAAAAAAGAGAGTCGCGATCCTGCACGGTACCGGAGGTTTTGAAACGTCGGTGCGCTGAAACCGGTATGGACGCTCCATTCCACCGATTCCGAGTCGACGAAGGTGGCCTGTATGTCCGCAGACGGCGTGAACGGGGAGGGGCTTCCGGTGGTGCCCGTATCGGGTGCGTACCCGAGACCGAGCTGGGAGATCGCAGCTCCCCATCGCAGATCGGGAATCCCGGCGACGGGGCCGAGAATATGGATGATCCCGAGATCAAGACCGACGCCGAACCCACCGGCGCCGCCGTTCGCACCGAAGTGGGTCTGGATTCCCGTTCCGAACAGGAGCGACTGGTAGAGGTCTTTCGCGAAACTGACGTTCACGCTTCCCCGTTGTCCGAGATCAAGGGAGTCGTACGCGGCCTGCGCGTAGTTTGCAGAGCCGGTAAAGACGCCCACTCGAGTCGGAACGGAGACGCCGCCATTGACGGCGTGTCCGCCGAGGGAGCCGTCGCCGACGATCCCGACGTAATTCGCGTCGAGGTGCACCCGTTGTTTCAATGCCGAAGTTGCCGGATTGACCACATCCCCCGCCACCGATTCCGTCGACGCGGTATTTTCCGTCGTCGCCAGGAAGAGAGGTGACCGGAGACGATTGAGGAGTTCCCCGCCGGGGACGGGGTCGTAGGCGAACAGAGTGGCCCGGGGAGCGAGTGCCCAGGCTCCGACGAAGACGAACAGGAGAACCGAGTGTACGTTGCGTTTCATCGAAGATGATTCTATCGCAGATCGCGGAATTATTCTTCCCCGTAGCGCATCTGCAGAGCTCAGGTACACGCAAGAGCGCTCAGGTGCATGCGAGGTTCCTCCGGTTCGTCCCCGAAAAATTTGTCGATTTCGTCGTTCCTGCGTACCTTTGTGGTGTTCCCTCACAGACAATGCACCCGGGGATGCGGTGTATCCGGATACTCAGGAGAAGAAGATATGGATTTTGAAAAATTTACAACGAAAGCGCAGGCCGCGATCCAGGGCGCCCTTGCCCTGGCAAACAGAAACGATAACGGCACCCTCGAGGCCAGTCACCTCGCCTGGGCGCTCCTTGATACGGAGCAGGGGATGATCGGTAGCATCCTCCAGCGCCTTGAAGTGCCGATCGGTACGCTCAGAGATGAGCTGGACCGGGCGATCCGGCGACTCCCGCGGGTCAGCGGAGACGGGGCACAGCTCCATCCCTCGCCGAACATGAGTCGAATCCTCGCGAAGGTTGAGGCGATGCCCGCCGAGATGGGGGACAGCTACGTATCCACCGAACACCTTCTCATCGCGATCCTGGAATCCCCGGACACCGCGGCGGAGATCCTCAAGAAACAGGGCCTTACCGCTGAGGCGGTCCGGGAGGTGATCCATGATGTCCGGGGCGGCGAGGCCGTCGACACCCAGGACCCCGAAGGAAAGATGAAAGTCCTTGAGAAGTACACCAAGGACCTGACCCAGCTCGCCCGGCAGGAGAAACTCGATCCGGTGATCGGCCGGGACGAAGAGATCCGGCGGGTGATGCAGGTGCTCAGTCGACGAACAAAAAACAACCCCGTTCTGATCGGTGAGCCCGGCGTCGGAAAAACGGCGATTGCC
>JBKHFT010000084.1:0-13566 GCA_046540055.1 Alkalispirochaeta sp. | reverse complement strand
ACCATCCGGGACCGGTTAAAGGCGCTCACCAGCGCACCGATCCCGGCGGTGTCGATGTTCGAGTTGATTCCGACCCCCCAGAACTTCTTCCCGTGGGGGAGCTCGATCTGAATGTACGCCACCGCTTCCGTATCGGCGCCGGTCCCGATCGCATGCTCGTGGAAATCGGTCAGGTCGAAATCTTTCCATCCCTGCCCCTCCAGCGCATGAACGAAGGCGCTGATCGGCCCGTTACCGATACCGGTAACCTCTGCCTCCTTCCCTTCCATCCGGACCCGGGCGGTACAGGAGAGGCGGCTCTCGCCGTTCTCCACATAGGCGAAGGTGGTCTTGAGTACCTCGAGGGGGGTGCGGGCGTTGATAAACTCCCTGTTGAACGCTTCATAGATCTCGTGATTGGTGAGTTCTCGCCCTTGCTCGTCGGCGATGCGGTTTATCATCTCGCCGACCTGGGGATGCATCGACTTGGGTAACTCGAACCCGAAATCACGGGACATTACGTAGGCGACCCCGCCTTTCCCGCTCTGGCTGTTGATCCTGACGATCGCGTCGTAGGTACGTCCGATATCCTGGGGATCGATATGGAGGTACGGTACCTCCCATCGTGCGTCGGGATCGTCGGAACGCATGTCCATCCCTTTCTTGATCGC
The DNA here is from genome assembly GCA_046540055.1 of Alkalispirochaeta sp. Lineage (GTDB taxonomy): Bacteria > Spirochaetota > Spirochaetia > DSM-27196 > Alkalispirochaetaceae > Alkalispirochaeta. The sequence continues at coordinate 12,916 of JBKHFT010000084.1, read as the reverse complement.
GTCCTGGTGTGAGCCGGAGAACGCGGTGAACACGAGCTCTCCCGAGTAGGGTTGTCGTGCCGGAACGGTCATCCGGGTAGTTCGTTCGTAGACCCGTCGGATCCGCGGGAGGTCGGTGAGGTCGAGACCCGGATCGATCCCGTCGGCCATGCGGTTCAGGGCGACGGTCACGATGTCGAGGTTGCCCGTCCGCTCACCGTTGCCGAAGAGGGTGCCCTCTACGCGCTCGCCTCCTGCCATGAGACCGAGCTCCGTCGCGGCGACACCGGTGCCTCTGTCGTTGTGGGTGTGGAGGCTGATAATCGCCTTGTCGCGATCTCTCATGTTCCGGCAGAACCATTCGATCTGGTCGGCGTGTTTGTAGAAGGGGATCCACTCCACCGTATCAGGCAGGTTCAGGATGATCTTGTCTTCCGTTGTCGGTCCCCATTCGGCCATTACCGACTCGCACACCTCGAGGGCGTACTCCGTCTCGGTGTCGGAAAAGCTCTCCGGCGAGTATTCGAAGCGCACGTTGGTTCCCTTCAGCGTCGGGACGAGGGCTTTCACAAGCTTTGTTCCCGAAACGGCGATCTCCTTGATCTGCTCCTTCTCCATGCCGAAGGTGACCTTCCGTTGCAACGCCGAGGTGGAGTTGTACATATGAATGATTACGTTCTTCGCGCCATGTACGCTTTCGAAGGTGCGCCGAATCAGGTGGTCCCGCGCCTGGGTGAGGACCTGAATAGAGACATCGTCAGGAATGATCCTGTCGTCGATGAGACGACGGACGAAATCGAACTCGATCTGTGAAGCCGATGGAAACCCGACCTCGATCTCCTTGAATCCGATTTCGACGAGGAGTTCAAACATCTCGAGCTTTTCCTTCACGCTCATCGGTATCGCCAGCGCCTGATTTCCGTCACGAAGATCGACACTGCACCAGGTCGGCGCCGAAGTGATCGACTTGTGTGGCCATTGGCGATCAGGAAGATCTACCGTCTGGAATGGTTGGTACTTCGCCATGTTGTTCCTCCTCATAAAAAAATGCCCGCTACCGAGGGGCCTCGATAGCGGGCATTTGCCGCCGTGCGGAACATCCGACTTACCGTCGGAACCACGCTCCACGCTCCCCCGGATTATCGCTATCTGAAAGAGCGAGGGTTAGACCGAGAAGGAGAAGGGTGGCAATCGCCGGTCGGCTGAAACTCATCATTGGAAGTAACGGTAGTCGGTCGCCGACTGACTGTCAAGCACTTTCTTGATGATCCCTGGTGATCCTGTTATCCCGGCGCGACACGATGCGGCAAAACCCTTGACTTTATTAGGAAACATTCCTAATATAAAGGAAACACTATATCCAAGGAGTTTTGCCATGGAACACAATGAAACCCCGAGAATGCCCCTTCTGGGGGACCGATTCCCTACGCTTACCGTCAAGACGACCCACGGGACGATGACGATCCCCGATGACTTTAAAGGGTCGTGGTTCGTACTCTTCAGTCATCCCGCGGACTTTACACCGGTGTGTACGACCGAGTTCGTTTCGTTTCAGGAGCGGAAGGCGCAGTTCGACGAACTGAACACGAAGCTGATCGGAATGTCCGTCGATCAGGTCTTTTCTCACATCAAATGGGTTCAGTGGATCAAAGAGAACCTGAATATCGAGATCGAATACCCGGTGATCGCCGCGAACGACGCGATCGCCTCAAAGATCGGTCTCCTCCATCCCGGGAAAGGCACCAACACCGTCCGCGCCGTATTCATCGTGGACCCGAAGGGCGCGATCCGGACGATCCTCTATTACCCCCAGGAGATCGGGCGGAACATGGATGAGGTTGTCCGGGCGGTGAAGGCGTTACAGGTTTCCGACGAACAGGGTGCGGTACCCGCCGATTGGCCGAATAACTCCCTCATCGGTGACCGGATCATCGTCCCCCCGGCGATGGACGTGAAGAGTGCCGAGACGCGCCTTTCCGAATACGAGGGGTACGACTGGTGGTTCGTCCACAAGGAGTACAAGAAGTAGACACTCCCGGCACCGGCCGGCGGCGCCGGGGCTCGTACACCGGGGTACCGGTGCCCGTAGCCGCGAGCGCCTCCACGGTGTCGAATGCCCGCATAGACCGGCGTCTGACCCCGGCGCCGGTTGGATATCGGAAACGCCCGGCCGATACCGGATCTCTTCTCGCTGCTCCCATTTCTTCTTGCCCATGCCCCGGTCGAATCCGTATCTTCGGCGCAAGGAGTGTATATGGAATACAGACGACTCGGTTCATCGGGCCTCAAGGTATCGGCTCTTTCCTTCGGTTCATGGGTTACCTTCGGGAAACAGGTGGATGTCGACCTTGCGGCGGAGGAGATGAAGATCGCTCTCGACCACGGCGTCAATTTCTTTGACAACGCTGAGGCGTACGAGCACGGACAGTCAGAGATCGTGATGGGGAAGGCGATCCGGAAACTCGGACTCCCCCGGAGCTCCTACGTCGTATCAACGAAAATCTTCTGGGGTGGAAGTGGTCCCAACGACACGGGACTCTCCCGGAAACATATCGTCGAAGGGGTGCGGGGCGCTCTCGATCGAATGCAACTCGATTACGTCGACCTGGTGTTCTGTCACCGTCCCGATTACGAAACTCCGATCGAAGAGACGGTACGGGCGATGTCCCACGTCGTCGATCGCGGCTGGGCGCTGTACTGGGGAACCAGCGAGTGGAGCGCCGAGCAGATCCGGCACGCCTGCGAAGTCGCCCTGCGTCTTGGTCTCACTCCACCGACGATGGAGCAACCGGAATACAATATGTTTCACCGGGAGAGGGTGGAGATCGAGTACGCACCGCTGTACCGGGACTTCGGCCTGGGAACGACGATCTGGAGCCCCCTCGCGAGCGGCGTTCTCACCGGCAAATACGGAAAAGGAATCAAAGACGGTCGCCTGACCTTGCCGGGGTACGAGTGGCTCCGGAAGATCTACGAGTCCGACGAAGGGCGGCGACGGATCGAGACGGTGGAGAACCTGCGTCCGGTAGCGGAGGATCTGGATGCCTCTCTCGCGCAGCTCGCCCTTGCCTGGGCGCTCAAGAACCCCAACGTCAGTACCGTGATCACCGGCGCCTCGAAGGCGGAACAGGTGAAGGAAAACATGAAAGCCCTCGATCTCGTCGAGAAGCTCACCCCGGAGGTGATGGGGCGGATCGAAGAGGTGCTGGGCAACACGCCGGAACAGCCGCGAAACTGGCGGTAGGAGCTAATGGGGCCCGGGCATCACGTCACCCCGTCTCGACCTGCAGGAACGGATCCCTGCTGCGGAGAAACCGGAACACGATCGATGACGCAGCGGGAAAGAGACCGACCACGGCGAACATCAACCCGAATCCCACCGCTTCTACGAGGTATCCTCCCAGAGTCGAGCCGACGAATACAGCGAGGCCGAGACCGATCGCATTGAACGTCGTCGTCGCCGACGCGCGCCGGTCCATCGGGATCGCCCGGTTGACGTAGGCGATCCCGGCGCTCAACATCAGCCCGAAACTGAAGGCGTGAAGGGTCTGTATCAGAATGATCAGCGGTATCGATGGTCGAAGCGCATAGAGGAAAAGTCTCACCGCCATCGTCGCTCCCGCGAAAACGAGGAGCGAACCCGTGCCGTACCGTTTGATCAGGCGTCCCGAGAAAAAGACGATCGGTATCTCGCTGAACGCGCCGATCGCCCAGAACACCGTCACCGATCGAATCGCCAGCGCCTCCCGGAGATAGAGTGAGAAGAAGGAGTTGTACGCGCCGAAGGCGATATTCCCGACGGTCACTGCGGCGATAACAAGCCAGAAGGAACGGGGTATACCCGTTGCATCCCGCGGTCCCCCTGGAACTCCCTCCAGGGTGTTCTTGCTCGCGGCGGTATCGGGGTCGGCACCGGTTGCCTGATCGGTACCGGTCTCCCTCGGGGCGATCATATCCGCCCTCGCCCCCGTGCCGCTTCCGGAAGCATCCCTCACCTCCAATACCCGTCGCGGGACGGGGACGATCAAAACAACGATAGAGAAGATCGCGATCGCCACGAGGAATGCGATGATCATCGACGCGGGATCGGTAGCGTCGATGAGAGAGAGAAACGGTATCGCCAGCGCCGTGGCGCCGAACCCGATACTCCCGAATACGCGAACGCGACCGTACTGCTCCCGCGGATCGGTGAGGACCGTGCCGGCGACTGCGTCGGTGAGGGGGACACTCGTCTTCAGGAGAAATCCCGCCGCTCCGGAGATCCATATCGCGGCGATCACCGGCAGCCGCGTAAGGAGTGCGACAAGGATCACGCCACCACTGATCGTGGCCGCTACCTTGAGTTCCCGAAAGCGTCCGGTCCGATCTGCGACGATCCCGAAGAGGATCGGTCCGACGACGCCGAGCATCTCAAAGAACCCGATCAGCAGCCCCACCTCTCGGGGAGAGTACCCCAGGGCTGCAAGGAACAACTGATAGTGAGGAACAACCACCGCGTACATCGAGAAGACGAAGAAATAGTAGATTCTGAGGGAGTTCATCCGTCCTTCTGACGCCGCTTGTCTCCCCGGGGACGGGGCCGTCGCAGCATGTTGTACGCGACAAGGGTGGTCCGCGGTACGGTACGGTAGCTCGCCTTTGCTCCCCGCACAAGGAACTCCGGTACCAGACGGATTCTCAGGAGCCCGAAGGCGAGATACAGTCCGAGAACGAACGCGATAAACGCGTACAGAGAACCCGGACCCAACCATCCCATCATCGATGCCGCAACGAGAGGTCCGATGACCGACCCGACACCGTAGAACACGTACAGCGCGCTGGCCGCCTCGATCATCTCGTCGCTGTGCAACTGGTCGTTTACCGTCGCGATCGCAAGCGGATAGAGGGGCGGCATGAATCCACCGAGGAGGAAAGCGGTACCGATGAGGAGGGGACCCATATCGACCGCCCAGGCCATCCCGATCGCCGCGACGGCGCCGACCGCGGAACTCACGATCAGCGCGATCCGGCGGTCCCGATTGTCCGATAGCCACCCGAGGGGAAGCTGAAGGGCGATCGTTCCGAGAGAGATTACCAGCAGGAGGAGGCCGATCGATCCGTCGGCAAGGCCCAGAGTCTGGGCGTACCGTGGCGTGAGCGTCGCGTGGGCGCCGATCACCGCGCCGCTGACCATCACCCCTGACGATCCGAGGGGGGATTTCCGGAACATACCTCCCAGACGGATCCGGATACTCGTTACTCGCGGATTCCCGCTGACCTGGGCGAGTCCGATCGGAAGGACGCACAGAGAGATCAGGATCGAGGTGATCCCGAAAAGGTTGAACTCCGCAGGAGTGAAGAACGCGAGGAGCGGTTGCGCTATCCCGTTTGAGGCGAGAAACACGATCCCATAGAGAGACAGAATCCGTCCCCGGCTCGTATTCGGCGCCGACGCGTTGAGCCAACTCTCAACCACCACAAGCACGATCGAGATACACGCTCCGTGGATCATCCGGAAGACGGTCCACCAGAAGGGGGAGATCACCAGGACGTGGGCGAGGGAAGTCGCCGATGCCAGAGAGGAGAAGGCCGCAAAGGTCCGGACGTACCCGACGTTCCGGATCATCAGCAATGCAAGAAACGAGCCCCCGAGCATCCCCGCGTAGTATCCGGAGCTGACGAATCCGATCGAATGAGAGGTGAACCCTTCAAGACCGGCCCGGAGGGAGACCGCAGTGGTCTGGAGCGCCGAACCTCCTGCGAGGAGGAAGATACTCGCGAAGATCGCGATGATCGTTGTGACCGGATGCTCCGCCGCCGGAGGGGTAGATATGGGTGGCGCGGGATCGGTCTGTACGTCCATATACCAGAGGTGCTACCACACATGGGGATGGGGATGCAAGACGATTCTTACGACTCCGGGAATCCGCGCACGATCTCCGCGTAGCGCGTTACCGCTTCCCGCCCGGCAGGCGTAATCCCGTACCAACCCCGGGCAACGCGTTCGAACCACCCGTAGTGGTTTGCCCGGAGGATCACTCCGCACTCCGCCGCGCCGCCGCGGTCTCTGATCGTTCGCGGTTGAAGGGGCGACTCCGTGGCCAGGATATGGGCGATCCGTATCGCCCGCTGCCGGTACGCGGTAAACCGCGGCTCGTTCCCTACCATCCCCGCCCGATCGAGCTCGGCGTAACGGTGGTCGATCTCCCGGAGGATCGCCTGCCGCCGTTTCCGCCGCCGTCGCGGCTCGAACGGACGGGGATGCAACACCGTCTCGACCCGCGTCCCGTTCCGCAGAAACCGCACGTACAGGAGACCGAGTTCGAGTCGCCTCAACGTCGCCAGGGTCCGTCGGGCGTTCCGCAGGGTGCCCCGTGAACCGACGAGGGGAACAGCGAGGTATACGCTCTCGGTAACTTCTTTTCTCTGCACTCCCTGGTTCACAAGATCGAGGGTCATCCGGGTCTTCATCTCGATGACGATCAGTTCCTCGGGGTTCTCCGGTGTGGTTGCCACAAGGTCGCAGCCCCGCACTTCAGAGGAGACGTGATACCCCTGGCCGGTAAGCCATATGTGTAACGGATCGAACAACTCCTCTTCTTTCACGGCGGAACATAGGGTATCATAGAAATATGAGGAAAAAGTGTGTATCTTGATCGTAAACACGATGTTTTCAATACAAGAACAACCACGCAGTTCGAGAATAAGTGTAGAACCCGAGGAGACTACGATGATGACGAATAATTCGAGGCGCATCCCGCTGTATCTGCTTCTCTTTCTCTTCGCCCCGCTGACGGTATTCGCGGGGGGAGGTCAGGAAGAAGAAGCTCCATCCCTCGACATTCCTTCCCAGCCGCGACAGTTCATATCACCGGAAAATCAGGACGGTGTACAGGATGTTCTGGAGTTGCCCTTTTCGACGGTCGTGGCTCCCGCGGAGGATATGGTTATCACCGAGTACAATCTCGACGTCTTCGACAGTGACGGCCGTCTCGTATTCCTTGCCCGGGAAGTCGAGGAGGAGCGAAGAGGTTTCTTCGGAAACCTCTTCGGCGGCGAAAAACCGCAGGTTCAGATCCCTGATTCCCTCACCTGGGACGGTACCTGGAATATCGACGAGACCGACCTTCCGGAGGGGGTGTCCAACGGTGATTTCGTCGAGGACGGTGAGTATACGTACCAGTTGACCGTCATCGACGATGCCGGAAACTTCAGTCGGAGCGCACCCTTTGCGGTTACCGTCGACAACACTCCTCCCGAGGTCGGTGATCTCGCGCCGCCGGACTATAACGTCTTTTCCCCGAACGATGACGGAGTCCGTGATACGATCGAGATCCCCCTGTCGGGCACGCGAGAGTACCGCTGGACCGTCGAGGTCATAGATGAATCCGACGAAGCGGTGTATACGGAGACGTACCAGAACGACGAACCTCGACGCCGTGAACTCGATCCGGCTCCGCCGGAGTTGTTCGTCTGGGATGGTTCCACCGGCAGCGACGAGGAGCCGGGGGAGATCGCCCCGGAGGGTGAGTATTCCGTACGTCTCACCGGGACGGACCGCGCCGGCAACAGTGCCGTCGAGACCCATCCGACAACGATCGTCCTCAGCCTGACTGCGGCGGAACTCGCCGTGCGGTCCGCCGACGACAATCCCGTATTCTCCCCCAACGGAGACGGACGTCGGGATCTTCTGCCCCTGGCGGTGACCGCCACCGACGCCGATTCGGTACGCCGCTGGCGGATCGAGGTCCGTAACGTCGGCCAGGTTGTTCGTTCCGTCACCGGAACGGGGGCCCCGCCGGAGCGATGGGAATTTGATGGCCGCCGGGACGACGGGACCGTTCTGGACGACGGTACGGTCCAGGTGGTGGTAACCGCCGACATGGTGAACGGAACCACCGTCGCATCGGCTCCGCTGGACGTGACGATTGACACGGTTCCGCCGGAGCTCTCCGTTTCCGCCGATACCGCTCCGCAGGAGACACCCTCGGACCGGCCGCTGGTGTTCGGCGCCGGCGACAAGGAGCGACTGGCTGCGACGATCACGTATGAACGCGGAATACCCTGGAATTACCAGGTGAGCTTCAACGGTGTACCGATCTTCTCCGGTGAGATCTCTCCCGAAATGGTCGAGACCGTGGGGGTCCGGCCGGAACCGGCGGGGCGCCCCGGGATGGACCGTGTCAGGCTCTCCTGGCGGGGGGAAGCCCTCGACGTTGCCGGTGAGGCAGCGGATGGATTGTATGAACTGGTTGTGACCGGCGAGGATGATGGTGGAAACCGTCTCGAGTCCCGACCGTATCGCGTGCTCAAGGATACTCGCACCCCCGAAGCGAGGCTGAGCCTCGACGGTGAGCATCTCTCGCCCCTGTCCGACGGTTCCTTTTCGGAGGTGACCTTCCGTACCCGTTACGGCGCGGCGGATATCATCGAGGAGTTTCTCTTCGAGATCATCAACGAAGACGACCGGATGGTTCGCAGCGAGTACAAGCGGCAACCCTTTGATCAGTTCGACTGGAACGGTCTTACCAACGGCGGTACCGTCGCCCCCGACGGAACCTACCGTGGACGCCTCCGGGTGATCTACCAGAACGGACATGTTACCGAGACCAGGCCGGTCGGGCCGGTCCGGGTGGACCGTACCAGTCCGCGGATCACCCGTCTCGCCGCCGAACCGCGACGCTTCTCCCCCGATGGAGACGGCGAGGACGACACCGTCCGGATCGAACAATCCGTCGTTCCCGGTGATACCTGGACAGGACGGATCGTCGACGAGGACGGCAACGTTGTCGAGGAACGGACGTACGAAGACAAGGTGGAGTCCTTTACCTGGGACGGCCTCGATGAAGACGGTGAGCCTCTTCCCGACGGTGACTACCGATATATTCTCTCCTCGACGGACGAGGCGGGGAACGAGACAACGGACGACCTGCTCATTACACTCAGTACCGAGCCGGTCGAACTGCCGGCACCGGAGATGCGGATCTCCCTCCGGCCCAACCCGTTCAGCCCCGACGGCGACGGCGTGGACGATACGATAACGATCGGTCTCTCCCTGCAGACCGAGACGGAGATCACCTCCTGGGACGCGGTGATCCGGGATCACACCGGAAAGGTATTCCGGACCTTCGACGGTGACGGGCGACCGCCCCGTTCGATCCGCTGGAACGGTTTGAGCGACGACGGCGAACTCGTCGATTCGGCCCTCGATTATCCCTTCGAAATCACATTGAGGGACGACCAGGGGAACGTGGTGACCGAAGAGGCGACGATCGCAACGGACATTCTGGTTATCCGGGAGGGCGAAGATCGGCTGAGAATCCGGATCTCGAGCATCCACTTCGCCGGTAACCGGTCCGACCTGTTCGCCAGCGATGATGAGGAGCTGAACCGGAACCTCGATACCCTGCGACGGCTGGCGCGAATCCTGAACCGCTACCCCGACCGGCAGATCATCATCGAGGGCCACGCCGCACACATCTACCTCGAAGACCCGGCGATGCAACAGGAGCAGGATTCGGTGCTGATTCCTCTCTCACGGGCGCGGGCGATTGAGGTGATGCAGGCGCTTACGATCCTCGGTGTGGACCGGAATCGCATGACCGTTGAGGCGTATGGTGGTGCATTCCCCGTTGTGCCTCACGCGGACCGGGAAAACCTCTGGAAAAACCGGAGGGTCGAGTTCCTTCTCCATCGGGAGGGACGATAGCGAAAGATGCCCGGGTGGGCGCCGATCAGGCGCCTGCCCACGGTCCTGACGGGGCATAGGCGAAGAGCGGTGCCCTAGGCTACCACGAAAAGATTTCCCCGAGGACGCCGGTCCCCTGCCGGCGCATGGGCGAAGCGCGATGCCCTGGCGTTCCTGTCGGAAGCTACCGGCAGGAACGTCTTGTTATCGCCCCGGGGATGCACTATAATCCGCCTTCAACCAATACGACTTCAACCAATACGAGGAGAGAGTAATGTCGAAAGCACATCGGGGTCGCCCCCTGAAAGAAGAAACGCCCAACGCCGGGCGCGGAAAGTGTCCGGTAACCGGTCGTACCGGAGTGAAGCTTCTGTACGAGCACGAGATCGACGGCAAGAAGGTGATGATCTCCAAGATCGGAAAGGCGACCCTCGCGAATCAGAAGAAACGGGAGGCGGCGTCGGCGTAATACGCGCCTCCGTTCTCCGTGCCTACCCTTCCGGCGGGTTCAGATCTGCGAGGATTCGTAATCCATCGAGGGTGAGCCACTGGTCAACCTCGTCAAAACACCCCGCCGTCGGAGCGAACGTCTCGGCGAGCCCCCCGGTTGCGAGTACCCGAGGGGTTCCCTCCATCTCGTCGGACATCCGGCGAATCACTTCTTTCACCAGGCCGACATAGCCGTAGACGACACCACCCTGGATCGCGTGCTCCGTTGTCCGTGCGAGGGCGTGAGGTGGTGGCGTCAGATCGACGATCGGCAGCTGCGAGGTGCTGCTGCTCAGGGAACGTACGGCGCTGCGAAGTCCGGGAGCGATATTCACCCCGAGAATCACCCCCGTGGCGGAGACGGCAGTGAAGCTCAGGGCGGTTCCGAAATCGACCACGATCGCCCCGTCGCGGGTACGATGGTATGCGGCGACGGCGTTGGCGAGGAGATCGTTTCCCAGTTCCGGCGGGATCGGGGTCCCCGGATCGAGGCCGGTTTTCATCGTGTGGTTGACCAGCAGCGGCTCCTTCCCCGTGAGGCGCTCCGCCACGCGAACGATTGTGGGCGTCAGGGCGGGTACCACCGAACTGATCACTACCCGCCGGAAATCGGCGGGATGGTGCTCCGAGAGGCCGATCAGATTCTGGAACAGGACGAAGTACTCATCCGACGTCTGCTCCGGGTCGGTGTGCAAACGCCAGTGCTCGACCCAGTCGTCCCCCCCCCAGATGCCGAAGGCGATATTCGTGTTTCCGACGTCGACGGTGAGGACCATCAATCACACTCGGGATCTTCGGCTCGTTGGTCACTCGGAGGAGAGACGACGATCCCCTCGAGTCCGTCAAACTTCCCGAAATCCTTGTCGACGCAGCCGTTGCGCTCTGCGTTCACGTACGTTGCATCCTGAAAGGAGTAGCGGAAATTCGTGTGGACGTCGTAGGTCCCGTTTACCAGGGCATAGGTGTCTTCGGTCATCACCAGTTCTTCGTCGGTAGGGATCACGAAGATGCGTACCGGCGAATCATCGGCGCTGATATCGGTTTCGGCGTTCTTCGTTTTCGACAGTTCATTCTTGTGCGGATCGACCTTGATCCCCATGAAATCGAGGCCTTCCAGTGCCTTTCCGCGGATCACCGGCCCCCGTTCACCGACACCGGCGGTAAAGACGACGGCGTCGACACCGCCGATCGCCGCGGCGTAGGCGCCGATATATTTCCGGATGCGGTACGATTCGACGTCGATCGCGAGCTGTGCCCGGGAGTTCCCCTTCGATGCGGCGATCTCGATATCCCGTCGGTCGACAAACTCTTCGGTAATCCCGAGAACACCGCTTTTCTTGTTGAGGGTGCGTTCGAGTTCGTCCGGAGAGAGCCCTTCCTGGTTCATCATGTAGAACGGAATCGCCGGATCGATGTCACCGCTCCGGGTGCCCATCACCAACCCCTCCAGCGGCGTGAGGCCCATGCTCGTGTCCACGGAGACACCGTTCTTCACGGCGCAGATGCTCGCCCCGTTTCCGATATGGGCGATGATCAGATTGGTTTCTTCCGGCTTCTTTCCGAGGAGAACCGCCGCGCGTTTGGCGGTATAGAGAAACGATGTTCCGTGGAACCCGTAGCGCCGAACCCCGTGCTTTTGGTACCACGAATAGGGTACCGCGTAGGTGTAGGCGTGGGCCGGCATCGTCTGGTGCCAGGCGGTATCCATTATTGCGCAGTGCGGAACGTCGGGTAAAACCGTACGTGCTGCCGTGATCCCCTGGATGTTAGCCGGGTTATGCAGGGGGGCGAGATTCTGAATCTCTTTGAAGGTGTTGATAATCTCGTCGTTTACGATGACCGACTTCTTGAATTTCTCGCCGCCGTGGACGACTCGGTGTCCGACCGCCATCACCTCATCCATCGAGGAGATCGCTCCATGCGTCGGATTGACGAGGGTGTCCATGATCAGCTTGATCGCTTCGGTATGGTCGGGGCACTCGTGATCGATCTCGAGTTCATCGCGTCCGGGCACCTTGTGAAGGATGCGTGATCCCTCCTGGGTAACCCGTTCAACCATACCGTTGGCGATGACGTCCCGCTTGCTCCAGTCGTAGAGCTGATATTTAACCGACGAACTTCCGCAATTGAGCGTAAGTATAACCATGTGAATCGTTCCTCCAAGATGGGTGTGCGTACAGTATTCCACACAGGGACGGAATTTGGAAGGGTTGAATCCTCGGGTTCCTTCCTTTCCCCCCTAATCGAAGCAAGGCATATCGAATTGATCGAAAAAGAGGTGCCGTGCCGTCACGATGTTCAAGACCGCTGCGAGAGAGACCGAGGCGAAGATCGCGAGCATTATCGCAATCTGATACCGGATCGCCGTAAACGGTACCGCCCCGCCAAGTATCTGTCCCGTCATCATTCCCGGAAGGGAAACGAGACCGATCGTTGCGGTTGTCGCGATCGTCGGAGCGAGGCTCTTCGCCAGGGACCGTGCGATGACCGGACGCATCGCCTCCGCCGGGGTGGCCCCCGAGAACAGTCGCGCCGCATAGAGTTCCCGCTCCGTTTCGAGGGTGTGCCGGAACGTGTCGAGGGCGATAATGTTTCCTCTGAGACTGTTTCCCAGGACCATCCCCGCCAGGGGGACAACGTAGCGCGCGGTGTACCACGGTTCGGGTCCGGCGGCGATGATCAGAACCGCCGTCGGTATCACGATCGCGATCATCGTGGATCCGAGGAGGGGGAGGACGACGCCGAACCAGCCGTTCTGACCGCCCGTACCGGCGAGGCGAC
>JBKHFT010000083.1:0-13772 GCA_046540055.1 Alkalispirochaeta sp. | reverse complement strand
CGCCGCGCGGGCCTCCGCCGCCCCCGCGCTGGTGGCACCCGCCGCGCTGGTGGCGCTCGCCGCTCGGATCTCTCCCCCCGCACCGGCGGCCTCCCGGCGTGCCTCCCGCCGGTAGTACCACCACGCCGCGCCGGCGCCGGTGGCGACCCCGAGAGAGAGGGCCGTCGCTGCCACGAAGGCGCCACCGCCCCTCGGCAACGCAACGCCGCCGCGAATCACGAGCCCCCCCGCCAGAAGCGCACCAATCGTCACCGCGAGACGGGCGATCATCGTCTGCGCGACGATCCCGGTGCGACCAAGTTGAATCAGGCTTCCCTGCCACAGGCGTCGGTACCCTACCAGTGCGGCGAAGGGGATCAGCACCGTAAACGCCCGTCGGGCGGGGTCGATCACATGCTCCGGCACCCTGAGGATCGTCCCTGCAACAAACCCGAACACCACCGGACGGCTGATCACGATATGCAGGGCGGTAAGAATCAGCGCCAGAACGTGCATAAACCGGAGTAACCCCCGGTAACTCCGGGGACCACGGACCAGCGCCGTCGCCGCCGAGAGCATCTGAATGATCGGGCTTTCGATCACCAGTGCAATCGCAAAGGCGACCTCAAACGCCGCGAGAGAGAGGGTCGCCTCGGGAAAGCGCGCCATCGCGCCGTTGAGGATCGGCTGTTCGATCCCCATGAAGATCCACATCAGCGCCAGGGGCAGCCAGAAGAGGAACAGGGTTCCGAATGCGAGATACGGGGAACGTTCGTTTATTTGGGAGGGAGGATTCGCCATCGTAATAAGATCAGACGAGGTCGATTACGACGTCCGCCGGGTCCTCCCGGGCCCCGGAACCGATACCCCGGTTCGGGACGGTTCACTCCGGAGAACCCCCGGGAGCCACAACCCCCCTTCGACCATGTAGTACCGCCCCGAAAAGTTCCAGAGGGTAAACCCGCTTCCCCCGGCCTCGAGGGTCCCCTTGATCTGCCGCTGCAGGTATTCGGAGTAGTACGGTGTTTCGAAATCGAGCTCGCCACCGATAAGAAACGACTGCACGTAGGGTCTGATCAGCACATGGTCCCCGGTGATTCGCCGCCCCCGGGCGACACCTTCGCGGTAGATCATCTCCGCCCAGTCCAGATACCCGAGGTCACCCCGGAACTCCCGGGGAAAGTGCGACGGGTAGAGCATCGGAGAGATCACGTCGACGTACCGCGCAAGGAGCGCGATATCCTGCCCGAGATAGCTCATCCGGTACCACCCGTTGAATCCGAACACGTCGACGCCCAGGGGGATCGAGATCGCCTCCCGAGCCCGGGAAAGGAACATCGAAAGCGCCTCGACACGATCGTCCCGGAACGGATCGTTCTCGACGAGGGCAGGACTGTCGGCGCGAAAACGGTACTCGATATCCCTGGTAAGCCCGTCCGACGGTGTCCTGATGTAGTCAAATTGAACTTCGTCGACACCGAGCCTCTCCAGTTCAGTGGCGATCTCGATGTTGTAGTCCCAGACGAACTCCGAGAACGGATCCACCCAGTGCTCGACCTGCCGGACGAAGGGCTCTCCCGATTCGGGGTCCGATTCTTCCCGGAACACCCCCCAGGGGACACTGCGTCGACCGTCCCAGACCGAATATCGCCCGTCGTCGTATTCCGCGAGTTCCCGGTCCTTGAACACCACTACCCGGGCGATCAGGTACAGGCCGTGTTCATGGACCGTATCGATGACGCGTCGTGCGTCGAAATAGGAACGAACCGCCCCGATCTCGTTGTGAAAGGAGAGTTCCGAGTTGTATGCGATCCGGCCGAAATCGTCCTTGAAGTCGATGACCACCGCGGTAAATCCGTGTTCTTCGGCGAACGCCATGTGCTGCTCCAGCACCTCCGGTTCCATCTGCCACGGTGACAGATAAAACGACACGTGGTCCGCCGCGCGCCGCCGACGTTCCCGTGCGGCATCGTCGAGTACCGGGAACTCCGGTTGCGGAGCCCGTACCGACGCGGCGATCGCGCGGCGTCCCGTCTCTACAGGAGTGGTCCCCGCAGTTGCGACAAACGTCCCGGTTCTGCGGTCGATACGGTCGATCACGCCGGTCTGCGCCGACTCGACCCAGAGGGCGTCGCGATCACGAGGATCGTATGCCACCGCCGAGATATCCTCATAGAACCCGTCACCCTGGTAGAGCGCCGCGATCTCACCGGTCTCGCCGAGATCGATCCAGCTCCGCCCGCCGTCGCGGGATTCGAAGATACCATGGAAGGTGGTGGCCACAACGATCCGGGACCGATCCCAGGGAGCGACCGCTGCGGCGGTAAGGTACGTATTCGGCCCCGTCGCCTCCCGGAGCGCCGGGTTTTCGACGAGTTCGCCTCCGTCACCGCCGGGGAGCAGGAGCGCCACCGGCTCGACCTGCAGCGAAGGCGCCTCCGAACCTTCGACGGAGAGCGGCAGGAGAACAATCAAAAGGAAAAGCATCGCGGTCGCCACAGGGGGCACCTCGGGTACAGTTCTATGTCGCGTCATACCGGAAGCGATCCTATCACGACGATACGCCGGGTCACAACGTCGGCGGCAGTGACGCCCGCCGACGGGGATATCCGTCCCGTCGTTGCCACCGGTCACGTCCGCAGCACGAGCCCTTTCAGGTACTCCGCCTCGGGAAACGCCAGGGGAATCGGGTGATCCGGCGGGTGTGACAGAATCCCTTCGATCACCACCGTCCGTCCCAGGTCTGAAGCGGCCCAGGCGATCGTCCGTCTGAGGTCCGCAGCACCGACGGCACCGGAACAGGAGAACGTCACCAACCGCGCGCCGGGTTTCATGTGCCGCAGCACCGACAGGTTCAGGTCTTTGTACGCCCGGAGTCCGTCGTCAAAGGCGCGACGGGAGGGCACGAGTTTCGGCGGGTCGAGAACGATCACGTCGTAGGACGCTATACCTCCGGGGAGGGTATCTCTTCGCAGCGCCTCAAAGAGGTCGCCGCGAACACATTCGTAGCGCTCCGCCGGCACCTTCTGCAGCGCGGCATTCTCCCGGACGATCTCCAGCGCCTCGGCAGAACTGTCGAGGAAGCACGCGTACTGTGCCCCGGCCGCCAGCGATTGCAGACCGAACCCGCCGTGGTAACAGAAGCCGTCGAGGACCCGAACTCCCCCACTCGCCGACAGATTCGCGACGATACCCGCGACAACCGCGCGGTTCTCCCGTTGATCGCAGTAGAGCCCGGTCTTCTGCCCCGACCAGGGATACACTCGCCAGGGAAGCCCGTTCTCCAGGACGGTGACGGCGCGCGCGTCCTCGTCGCCGGCAACCTCCGGCAGTCCCTCCCGCCGGAGCATCGTCGTATCAAACCGACGGGCGATCTCGACCCGTTCCGGCGTATCGCCCACCCGCCGGGCGGCAACCTCCCGGCGCAGTACGGACTCGATCAGTTCCCGATTGTCCCAGGCGAAGGCGCCGGAGTACTGGACCGACACGACCTCGCCGTAGAGGTCCGCAACAACCCCGGGGAGTCCGTCGGCCTCACCAAAAATGAGCCGGAACGCTTCCTGCTGCGGATCACGGAGAAGCGGGTGCCGAGCGGCAACGGCGCGTCGCACCGCATCATCGAGAACGCTCCGAAGGAGCGGCGACTGCGGGGTGCGGGTGAGCATCCGGACCGCGAGGCGCGAGCGCGGGTTGTAGCTCCCCCACCCGATCGGTTCACCCGACTGGTCGCAGACCACGACCGGGTCGGTATGGTCCCACACCAGCTCCTCGGGACCGAAGAAAGCCCGCTCCATCGACGATGAAACGCGCCCCGGTTTCGGGGCACCTGCGAGGGTGTTGTTGAAGATCCAGGGGTGACCGTTTCGCACAGGCTTGATACCCTTATGGGAAACGCGAAGCTCGAGAATCTGCCGTGCCACGGCGAGATTCTACAATGGAGGCGGACGATGAAGATAGCGGTACTCAGTGATATCCACGACAACATCTGGAACCTCGAGACGGCGCTGAAGGCGGTCGGTGAAAGCGGAGCGGAGAGGCTCTTCTTCCTTGGTGATTTCTGTGCTCCCTTCACCCTCGCCCAGATCGGCGATGCGTTCTCCGGGCCGACAGACGCGGTGTTCGGAAACAACGACGGAGATACCTTCCTGCTGTCGACGATCGCCGGGAAGTACCCCCAGGTCACCCTCCACGGCCTGCTCGCGGAACTCGAGATTGCCGGCCTCAGGATCGCCCTGAACCACTACCCCGATATCGCCCGGGGTCTTGCGCGGTCGGGACAGTACGACGCGGTCTTCAGCGGTCACGACCACAAGAAGTACACGGAAATCCACGGTGAATGCCTCTGGGCAAATCCCGGGGAGGTGATGGGACGGTTCGGCGAACCGTCGTGGGGTCTCTTCGATACGGAGACCCGATCGTTCGATCATCGCGCGATCTGACCACGATGCGGCGAGGCGACAGGTACACGATCCCCTTTCCCGAGGTGGAGATACCCCCGCCGGCGGTCTACCGCGAGGCGTTCTCGCGGTTTCCCTTCTGGTACCGCTGGTATATCCGGCTCCGTTCCCTGGTAACGACCTCCACCGTGGAGGCAACCACCCGGAAGCACCACCTCCACGAGTTGCGCCGCTCCCTTGCAGTCCATGCCAAGACGTCCCTCGATACAAACGTACCCGCCCTGATCGGCGGGTTTCACCAGCATATCCGGGCGCTTCAGCGGGAGCTCGCGGCGATCGATCCATCCCTCGACGAGGCTACGGGAACCGCCAGGGGGTCCTTTCTGCGCATCGCTCTCGCCGACCGGGATCCCCGAATCCACGCACACCTGGAGAAGGAGCAACACCTGACCGCCGAGGAGCTGGAAGACCCGGAGCGGGAACTGAGCGACGCGCGGGAATCTCTCCGGAACCGGATGGAACAGGCGCTGTTGGAGCAGCGAAGTCGAATCGAAGGCACGCTGCATCCGATATGGCTTGCCCTCCGGAGCCTCAACGTCCTGACCCGGGTCGATCTTGACAGCCTTCTCCCGGTCCAGGGTGCCCGACGGGAGGAAACACCCTTGCGGGTCGTTGCGGACACCCTCGTCGCCCTCCACCAGGCGACCGAACTCTGTCACCGTCACGCATCGCCGCAGGCGACGGAGCTCGCAATCGCCTTCGCACGCCCCCGTATTCGCAGTAACGCGTCATCACCGCGCGGTATCTGGATCGTGCTGGAGGGGTTGCGGGAACACGTTCCGCTCCTGGAGATCGTCAAGTACGCCAGGGGAGAGCCGTTCCTTACGGTCCCGGAGATCGTCCTTAAAACCGACTGGTGGACCCCCTTCGCGCGGTCCTGGCTCGATGCCGCCGCCGACCGGTGCGCCGGAGAGCTCCTGGAACACCGCCACCGCGAACTCCTCCGTCTTGTCAACAAGACGTTTCTCATCGACCGGGATCCGCCGGTGTGGATCCCCTCTGTACTCCACCCCCGTACCCTCGGCGTTCTCCTCCTCCTGGCATCCAGCGATCTCTTCCAGGATACCCGGCGGGTGATCACCCAACTGGTGATCGATGCGACGTTCTTCCATCTCGATACGCGGAACGTTCTCCACCAGGCGGCGCTCCAGCTTGACCAGGCGCTCGAGCGGCTCACCTCCCTCCTCGGCACCGGCGACGAACGGGGCACCCTCGGGGAAGAGATCCAGCGTCTGCGTCAGCGCTCAGGACCGGCATCGATCGTCCATCGCCGGCTTACCACCGTATACGAGCGGCACCGGCCCCGAATCCGATCCGCCGTGGAAGAGAGCGTCGAGTCCCTCACCACCGCGGGAACGATCATCTCCCGTAACCTCGATGGCCGGGACCAGGCGTTCGAACTCCACGAATTCCACGGTCACACCTTTTCGAGTGAATATCCCCCGCGGGAACTCCTCTCCCTTGTAGGGACCTATTGGCATAATCTCGGGCGTATGATACATGGTCTCTTTCAACTCGAAACGACGATGAGCGGCTACACGCGCTGAGAGACGATACACGCCTGGCGACGGCACACACCGGACGGACCGGTGCGATACCCCGCCGACACGATATACCGAGCTACGAGACGGAGAGAACGACTTGGGAGAACGGAATATTCAACCACAGCCCGAGGGGCTTCCCCGCCATCTGCGGGAGAGCACCCGGAAAAGCATCGAAACGATCCTCTGGCTTGCGAAGATCATGGTGCCCGCGTCGGCCCTGGTGTTCGCCCTTCGATTTACCGGGGTCCTCAGACTGATCGCAGGGGTCCTTGCGCCGGTTACGCAGTTTCTCGAACTCCCGGGAGCGGCGGCGCTGGCACTTCTCACCAGCGTCGCGGCAAATCTCTACGGCGTGATCGCGATGCTCCCGACGCTGGAGTTGACTCTTCGGGAAACGACGATCATCGCGGTGGTGACCCTGGTTGCCCACAGCTTCTTCGTCGAGCTCGCTATTACCGCGTCGACGGGAACCCCGGTGCTCCGGATGTTCGGGGTACGCGCCTTCGGAGGGGTGATCCTCGGGAAGATCCTCGCGATGATTCTTCCCCGGGGTGGCCGCTGGGACCTGCCGGCGACGGGCATTTCCGGAATGATCGACTCCGATGGTGCCGGTTCCGCTGGGGCCCCGGTCGTCCCGGCATCGTCCCCCCCGCCCCTGCACTGGCAATCTCTGCCGGACCAACTGTTCGAATGGTTGCTCGACACGGTGTCTCTCCTCGCCACGGTAGCGGTGGTGGTAACGGTGTTACTCTTCGTGACGCGGTTCCTCAGGTACGTGGGTATCACCGACCGGATCGCCGCCCTCTTTCGACCGGTGATGGCTCCCTTCGGCCTCGATCGGGAGAGCAGCACCCCCTGGGTCGTTGCGAACACCCTGGGCCTCACCTACGGGGCCGCAGTACTCAAAGAAGAGGCGGACACGGGACGCCTGACCCCGGAGGAAGGGGATCTCCTCAACCACCATCTCGGCATATCTCACTCCCTCATCGAGGACACCTTGCTGTTCGTCGCTCTCGGTGTGCCCTGGTACTGGATCGCCCTTCCCCGTCTTGTGTTTGCCGTCGTGGTGGTATGGGAACGACGCCTGGAGCGCGTCCTGGGATGGACGAAGGTCGGGTCGAAATCAAGCGCCGCCGTCTCCGGTGAACGGTGACGGTCGGTCCGCTACAGAACTTCCCGGAGAACCGGCCCTCGATAGGCCGAAGGCACCGAGGTGGTCTCGGCAACGTCTCCCTCAGGTACCGGTTCGTCGGTGTCACACTTCCGGGGTCCGTGAACGCCGTACATGATCTCGCAGAGATTCCGGCACGTCGGTGACCACTGAAAGCGCTTGTCCGGGTTCGAACGGTAGAAGTTGTTGAACTGAACCAGGCGACACAGGACGTCTGCGGGCAGACTCTGTTCGATCCCTCCCGAGACCTCCCGTGCGCGGGCCTCCGGCAATCCGAGGGCGAGTTCGAGAAAATCCTGTGTCGCCCGGTGTTTGAGCAGCAACTGCCGCGCCTCCGCCTCCCCCCGGGAAGTGAGCACGACGTACCCGTAGGGTTCGTACTGTATCAGATCGTGCTGTGCGAGCTTCTGCAACGCCCCCGTTACGGATGGTCGACTTACCCCGACAAGATCGGCGATATCCTTGGACCGGGCAACTTTGCGTTCGATGGACAACTCGTAAATCGCCATCACGTACCGTGCCAGACTGTCACTCAACGGTTCTGTCATCTCACTTCTCCTTTTCGTGCCATGCGAACACCTCGAGGCCGTTCAACTCCCCGACGTTCGCAACACAGTGGTCCCCGAGGGGACAGCTTTTACAGACGGTGGTACCACAGGTTACACCCGACCCCGATTCGAACTCCCGGGTCACGTTACCCCGGTCGACAAAGAACTGGAGCGCCCCGGCGACCTCTGCCCGATCCGCTCCGGTCTCCGCCGCGAGCTGGGACAGTGTCGAGCGTCCGGTGCGCCGCAGTACCCGTTTGACTTCTTGCAAAACCATCATGCCCTCCGGAGCTCCAGGTTGCGCTGCCCCGCCAACACGAATGTCGCGACAAGCCCGAAGATCACGCCGAATGCGGCGATGATATACCCGACGTGGTGACCCGCGGCAAACTGGTAGAACAGCGTCGCCACCGACCACGCAACGGCAACGAGATAAATTCCCAGCAACCACCCGTACGCGGGGCCCAGCTCCTTGAGAGCCGCACCAAAGGCGGCAAGGCAGGGAAGGTAGAGCAGGACAAACAGGAGGTACGAGTACGCCGAGACGGGACCAAAAAATTCCCGGAGGCGATCGATATCGCTCATCGTGGCGCCATGCTCACTGCTGAGACCGAACCCCGGGTTCCGCAACCCGGTGACAAGAGAGCGCGCGGCGGCGGAGAGCCGCGCCGGAAACTCCTGCGCCCACGCCCCCAGAGGCGCGGCCGAGAACAAGCCACCGTCCGCCCTGCCGCGATCCGATTCACCGACCGACTGAGTCTCGAGAAGCGTCTCTCCATCCGCCGAAACACCATCGGAGGTTGCCGATGCGTCGCCGGTGTTCCCGGCGCCGCGTTGGCGCTCCGCCTGACTGTACAGGGAGTTCAGCGTACCGACGATCGCCTCTTTTGCGAACAGGCCGGTGAACAACCCGACCGTGGCGGGCCAGTTGTCGCTCTCTATTCCGATCGATGCAAACATCGGCGTTGCGGCCTTGCCCGTTCGGGACAGGATCGTCTCCGAGTCGTCCCCGGGCCAGGTCACCGCGTTCAGGATCCCGAGGATCGCCACCGCAACGGCGATCGTCGTCCCCGCGTTGGTGACGAAACTTCGCATCCGCGTCCACGTATAGATCACGGTACTGCGAAAATTCGGTGCGTGGTACGGCGGCAGCTCCATCACCAGATGGCTCGCCTCACCGGGGAAAAGCGTGTGCTTGAGGAGCAGTCCCGTCAGCACCGCGACAACGATCCCGGCAAGATAGAGCGAAAACACCACAAGCCCCGCTGCCCGCGGGAAGAACGCCGCGGCGAAGAGCGCGTAGACCGGAAGCCTGGCGCCGCAGGACATCAGGGGCGCGATGAAGACCGTCATCATCCGGTCCTTCCGGTTCTCGAGGGTACGGGTACTGATGATCGCCGGCACGGTACACCCGAACCCTACAAGAAGGGGCACGAAGGACTTCCCGGGCAGACCGATCCACCGCATCACCCGGTCCATCACGAAGGCGGCGCGCGCCATATAGCCGCTGTTTTCCAGGAGGGACAGCATGAAAAACATCGCAAAGATAATCGGTACGAAAGTCGCCACCGTCTGCAACCCCGCACCGATCCCGTCTGCGAGGAATAGCTCCATCCAGCCCGGTGCTCCAAGAGAAAGGAGAACCGCCCGGGTCCCTTCCACGAAGATCGCTCCGGCGATGATATCGAAAAGATCGATTGCGGCGCCGCCAAGGGCGATCGTTACCCAGAACACCGCGTACATCACGAAGAAAAAGACCGGAATCCCCAGGACGGGATGAAGAACGATCCGGTCCACCCGTTCGGTAACCGATTCGGGATTGACCCGACGGCGGACCACATCCCGGGTGATCCCGTGGACGAACCCGAACCGTGCGTCGGCGATGACGATGTCGAGCTCTTCCCCCAGGACCGATTCAAGATGTGACCGCTTCGCGGCGACCTCCCCGAGCGGGAGAAGTCCGTTCGCATCAAGACGCTCCTGAAGCGAGCGGTCCCCCTCGAGCGCTTTCAACGCGAGCCACCGCGGCGCGACGGAAAGCTCCGCCGCGAGGGGAGCCACCTGCGCCTCCCACATCGTGATCTGTGCTTCCAGCGCCTCAGGATACGCAACCCGGGCGGGGGGAACCGCCTCGATATCGTGGAGCGCCGCAAGGGCGTGACGAACGCGTCGCATATCTCTATCGCTGGTGGCGTCCACAAGCAGCACGGGAACACCAAGGTGGTGACTCAGATGCTCCACATCGACCCGGATCCCCTTCCGTTCCGCGAGGTCCGCCATCGTCATTACCACTATCATCGGGACCCCGAGTTCCCGGAGTTGAGCGGTAAGGTAGAGGTTGCGTTCGAGGTTCGTCGCATCGAGGATGTTGACCACCACGCTCTCCCGCCGGGAAAGGAGATAGTCCCGGGCGACCCGTTCGTCCTCACTCGAAACGTGGAGCGAATAAATACCGGGAAGATCGACCATACGGGAGCGGTGATCGTGGTGTTCGAACGTACCTTCCACCACCTCGACGGTGACGCCCGGCCAGTTTCCGACGCGCTGGTGGGCCCCGGTGAGAGTATTAAAAATCGTCGTCTTCCCCGAGTTGGGATTTCCGACGAGGCATATTTCCAGATCACGGTCCGTCGTGCGCTTCATTCCTGTTCCAAACGAAGTTAGGTATACCTAATAGTATTCGGCAACCGTCGCCGCGTCAATCGAGGAAGGAAGTGACCGCGCCTTGCCGTTCTGCCGGCGAAACCGGTACCTTTCCCTCCATGAACCATCGAGTAATCATCATGCACGGCCTGGACAACGCCGAAATCGATCTTGTCATGCGCGCCGCCCGGGGCGTTCTCGATACATCGCGGGACACGATCTTCGCGAAGACGACGGACAATTCCCTCAAGATGAAGGTAGGCGCACTCATCGAAGACCTCACCGAAGATCACGAATACCTGAAAGAGAATCCACCGGATTTCGCGGCGAAGAAAGGAAACCGGGACGCCGGGGATGAGTAAGGAAATCCGGGAATGAGTACGAGACACCGGTTTTCGCCACAAGGACCACTCCCGTCCCTGGAGGGGCGGCATCACCCCGGAGCGATCGGCCGCCTTCCGGACGCCGCCCCGCACTGCTCTCCTTACCCTGTAACGCCGATCGTCTTCGCGTAGAGGTCGTACCCGTCGAGCTCGGCTACCCGGGTGTATCCGTTCTGTTCGAGAAAGCGGCGATGTTTATCCATTCCCGTCGTTACCGGCCCGAGAAGAAAGGTGAACGTCGACTCCTCTTCGATCGCACGGTACAGGCGCTGGACCAATCCGAGGCCGCGGTACTTCTTCACGATGTAGTCGACAGGGATAATCGCCGAGCGCTCCGGAAAGAGGTGTGTGCGGACGTGCTCGTAGACCCCCGCGAGGGGGCTTTCCGCCGATGCCGGCACCCCGGCTCCCGGAACGGGATACACCAGGGTAAACCCGACGAGCTGAAGATCTTTCATCGCCAGGTATGCTTTCCCGCCCACCGCGAAACACTCGTCGATCCGGTGCCGGGAGAAATCGGGAAAGAACCTGACGATATCATCGAGGTAGAACGAGACAAACTCGTCCAACCGCTCCCGCCGATCCCCTCCGACGGGGACGTACTGCACACCATTCAGGTCGGGACGGAAGATCCGTATGAGGTAGTAGATATTTATAACCGTGATGAAGCCGTTGGTGATCACCACGGGGATGCTTCCGAGGAGAACACCGTAGATGACGAAGGATACCGCACCGATCAGATTGAGTACGCGCAACCACAGGAACGAACTCATCAACAGGGAGATCGCGACGAAAAAGGACGCGTTGTAGCCAAACAGTTCGGTCATCGAAAACATAGGACGAGTGTAGACGCTTGTCGCCGCCGTGTCACTTCCATACTATAGGAGCATGCAGACCCGTCGTACCCTCGGTTCGATGAAACCATACGTCGCCGGTGAACGGAGAGCGAACACTCTGAAGCTCTCGTCCAACGAAAACCCTCTCGGACCGAGCCCCAGGGCGATCGAAGCGATCACCCGCGCCCTCGAGGAGAACCACATCTACCCCGACGGGTCGTTACGGGCGTTGAAGGACGCGATCGCCCGCCGACGCGACGCCGATCCGGGAATGATCGTGCCCGGGAACGGCTCCGACGAGGTGATGACGATGATCGCCGGGACCTACTTCAATCCCGGAGACCGGGTGATTATCGGAGAGCACACCTTCTCGCAGTACGCCTTCGCCGCGAGGCTCTTCGACGCGGAGATCACTCGGGTGCCGATGCCGGACCTCAATCTCACCGTACCGGGAATACTCTCCGCCGTAGACGCTGAGCCGGACCGGCCGCCCCGAGCGATCTTTCTGTGCACCCCCAACAATCCCACCGGGATCGCCTGGAGCCACACAGACCTGCTCTACCTCCTCGACTCGATCCCGGAGGAGACGCTGCTGATCGTCGATCACGCGTACCAGGAATACGTCGAATCGGAGACGGTCGCCGACGCGACGGCGATCGTGGAGGATCACCCGAACCTGATCGCCCTCCACACCTTTTCGAAAATCTACGGGCTTGCCGCCGGCCGGGTCGGGTACGGTGTCGCGGTGCCGGAGCGGATCGCCGAGATCGAGCGTGTTCGCCTCCCCTTTAACGTGAACGGACTTGCCCAGGCGGGAGCGATTGCCGCCCTCGACGACTACGAGTTCGTCGAACGGTCCCTCGAGACGAACCGCCGGGGAAAAGAGCGAATGCGCCGGCTCCTCGCGGACCACGACTACGATGCGCTTCCCAGTGAGGCGAACTTTCTCTGTTTTCGGGTGGACTGCGACGCGAAAGAAGCCGCCGAGGTGTTTGCCACGGAAGGAGTAACGGTGCGGGCTCTCAACAGCTTCGGACTCCCTGACCACATTCGGGTCACGATCGGTACCGACCCGCAGATCGATGTGTTCGAGCGGGGACTGCAGGCACTCTCCGACCTGAAACGCGCACCGATGCAGGCGGCCCCGACCGGGGACTGAGAGACGGCGCGGTGCTCGGTGTTCTGAGTTCCAACCTGTTTATTCTTATCGTGACGACGGCGCTCGTGGTCACTCTTGTACGCAGGCGATCATTCTCGAAGGAAACCGACCATCACCTCCGCCCTGCCGGCGGGACCGGAGAGAGCGCCGCGGCACCCCGGGAGATCATAGTCGGGTTCGCCGGCGCAGCGGTGATCCTCGCCGCACTGATTGTGGTGCGCCGGGTCGGCGTCGTGGATTCCCCGGCCGGGGCAACCCGCATCGGGTGGCTTGGTATCGTCGCAGGAGCCGAAGAGCTGGTGAAATACGCGATGACCGGACGCCTTCGCCCGCTACGACGACGGGACGCGTCGGAACGCACGGATCCTGCAGGACCCGTCACGAGGCGATCGACGACCGGAGCGCCCCTCCCGTTCCGGTTCTTCCGGATACCGTCAGGCACGATACAGGCGCGAGCACTTCTCCGTGGATGCGGATTCGCCCTGGCGGAAAACCTGCTCTATCTGTTACTGGTACCGGGACGGTTTCTCCTGCGACTCATCCTCGCCGGATTGATTCACCTCGGGACGGTCACGTTCTACGCGTGGCCGCAATCGGCGTACCGTTCCCGCGTAACCGTCGGCGTCGTGCGCCTCGCCGTCGGCGTTCTCATACACCTCGGATACAACATCGCGATCGTTTCGACGGCAACGCGCCTCGTTCTCTGGTAACCCCTACGCCGGATCGGGGCCGGTCGCACCTCCCCGAACGTCTCGGACGCAGCCCGATCGTCCTCAGATCAGCCCTGAGCTGAGCAAAAAGATCGCCCCGCCATGGGTCAGCGTCGCCGGTACGACGCCGTAACGCCCGCCGACAAGCCCGGCAATGACCCCCTCCCACACGGTGAACAGAAGCAGCGGGACCCCTACATCGGTCACCGTGAGCGCCAGGAAGACGTGGCATCCGGCAAAGACGAACCCCGACAACACACCGGCGCGGATCGCACCGTACCGCGGTTCCAGAGCACCCACAACGTACCCGCGAAACAGGAGTTCTTCAAAAAGATTACCAAG
>JBKHFT010000082.1:0-13870 GCA_046540055.1 Alkalispirochaeta sp. | reverse complement strand
TCAACCAGATCCTCGTTCGGGGTTACACCGATCGGACAACGCACGGGGGCGAGCGGATCGAGGCGCTGGTGTACCCTGATCCCGATTTCTTCGCCGCCGGAGGACCGGGAGCATCGTCGGGGGGAACAGCGGCGTCGCAAACGGAGATCGAAGAGCGGATCAGGGCGATCGTCGCCGAGGTGAACAAGGAGAAACTGCAACCGTATCAGCGCATCACCCGGACGGTGATCCTTGATGAAGCGATGGAGATGACCTCCACCAAGAAAATCAAACGGGAGACCGTGGGGTAAGCGTTCCGAAGAGGCTATCCGGACAGCGACTTCCCGCAGGTCGGGCCCCGTCGGGTAGATATTTGGGATAGTACGGTGTACAACTGCCCCCATGATACACGCCAGTAATATCAGTCTGTCCTTTGGCGGCATCCCGCTGTTCAAGGATGTCGATATCAAATTCACCGCCGGCAACTGCTACGGGGTGATCGGGGCCAACGGCGCCGGAAAATCAACGTTCCTCAGGATACTCTCCGGCGATCTCGAGGCCGATACCGGAACTGTTACGGTCGGCCGCGACGAGCGGATCGCCGTTCTCCGGCAGGACCAGTTCGCCTTCGACGAATACCCGGTACTGCACACGGTGATTATGGGACACCGCAAGCTCTACGACACGATGGTCGAAAAAGACGCGATCTACTCCAAGGAAGATTTCTCCGACGAGGACGGGATGCGCGCAGCGGAACTCGAGAGCGAGTTCGCCGAGATGGGCGGCTGGGAGGCGGAAGCGGAAGCGTCACGCCTCTTGTCGGGCCTCGGTCTCCCGGAAGCGCTCCATGAAAAGATGATGGCCGACCTCGACGGGGGCCAGAAGGTGCGTGTTCTTCTCGCCCAGGCACTCTTCGGCGATCCGGACATCCTTCTTCTCGACGAGCCGACGAACAACCTGGATCTCGAGTCGGTTTCGTGGCTGGAAGAGTTCCTGTACAACTTCCGGAACACCGTTATCGTCGTCAGCCACGACCGGCACTTTCTGAACCGCGTGTGTACCCACATCGCCGACATCGATTTCGGGAAGATTCGCCTCTACGTGGGTAACTACGACTTCTGGTACCATTCGAGTCAGCTCGCCCAGAAACAGGCCAGAGACGACAAGCGTCGCCGGGAAGACAAGATCGCGGAGCTCAAGGAGTTTATCCAGCGCTTCTCGTCCAACGCAGCCCGGAGCAAGCAGGCGACGAGTCGCCAGAAGCTGATCGACAAGCTGACGATCGACGACATTCAGCCCTCGAGTCGGCGCACCCCCTACATCAATTTCGAGATGGAGCGGGAACCGGGGAAGAAAGTCCTGGATATTCGGCGGATCACGAAAGCGGTCGAGGGCGAGGTCGGTCTCAAGAACCTGGAACTGACGGTTCACCCCGGGGATAAGATCGCCTTCGTCGGGCCCTTCCACAATACGAAGACGACGCTTTTCGAGATTCTCGCCGGCGAGAGCGAACCCGACGCCGGGGATTACGAGTGGGGAACGACGATGAAGCCCGGATACTACCCGAAGGACAACAGCCGATACTTCGGCGAACCCCTTACCCTGGTTGAGTGGCTTCAGCAGTATACAACCGTCGACGAGGAGGCGTGGGTTCGCGGCTTTCTCGGGCGAATGTTGTTCAGCGGCGAGGAGTCGCTGAAAAAGGTGACCGTTCTCTCCGGTGGCGAGAAGGTACGGTGTATGCTCGCGAAATTGATGCTCTCCCAGCCCAACGCGCTGATCATGGATGAGCCGACGAACCATCTCGATCTCGAGTCGATCACCGCCCTCAACGACGGGTTGATCGCGTTCAAGGGAAACGTTCTCTTCACCAGTCACGACCACGAGTTCGTCAACACTGTCGCGAACCGGATCATCGAGTTTACCCCGGGGGGAATCATCGACAAGACGATGCCCTTCGACGACTACATCGCCAACGAAGAGGTGAGGAAACTGAGGGACAGTTACTACCATGAACACCACACGATCGAGATCTGAGGCGACCGGCGGCGTCGCCGAGACGGTACTGGCTTCCCTCGGAGGTCACGCCTCGTGCCGCCACTACGCGGATACACCGGTTTCCGATAAAGACCTGGAGCGGATCATCGGCGCAGCGCAGCGGGCGGCCACCTCATCGAACCTCCAGATGTGGAGCGTCGTTGTTGTGCGCGATCAATCCACCCGGGAGTCCTTCGCCGAGATCAGCGGCGGGCAAAAGCACATCCGGCAGGCGCCGGTCACCCTTGTGTGGTGCGCCGACCGGAGTCGCCTCGACACGGCAGCGGAGATGCGGGGGTATCTGCAGGACACCACGACGGTGGAGGCGTTTCTCGTTGCCGCGGTGGACACCGCGATCGCGGCGCAGAACGCTGCGGTTGCCGCGGAAGCGCTCGGGTACGGTACCTGTTACCTCGGGTCGCTTCGGAACGATACCGGACGGGTCGTGGAGCTTCTGGGCTTGCCGGAGCGGGTCTTTCCCGTGTTCGGGATGACTCTGGGCGTTCCCGCCGGGGCGAATCCGCCGATCAGGCCACGGCTTCCTCTCGAGGCGGTGCTGCACCGGGAGCGGTACAACCCGGCGTCCCGGGACCTCCTTGAGGAATACGATCGGTCGATGGCGGCGACGGAGATCTATCGCGGGCGGCAGCAGAACGGCGTGCGACCCGACGGGACGCCGGCGGAACCGATCGCCGAGAACGAGTACGGGTGGCTCGAACACAGCGCCCGCCGGGGGAGTCTCCGCAGGCGGGCGGAGATGACCGGCGTGATCCGCCGTCAGGGGTACGCCCTGGAATAGGGGGCTCGCCGTTCGATCCCGTCTGCTTCCGTTGACACCGGGTTGCTTCGTCACATCGGGTTCACCCGTCGAGATCGGGCCGCCCCCCTTCGCACCCCGCGGCGATGCACGTAATCCGGTCCGGACGTGGCGGCCCGCGCTTCTCAGTCCTCTAGGTTACTGCAGGGAATGATCTTCAACGGTGCATCCTCGGTGATCGTCACAAGTTTTCCGCAGACGTAGCACTCAACCGGTGGTCCTTCCAGAAGTTCAAACCGGTATTCTTCGTGGGTAAGATCTACCTTCACCCGGCTGTCCCCCCAGCGGATCGGAAAGTGCATCCCCGACCACGTACGGGGCAACCGCGGGTCGAAGGAGAGGGTCCCCTGGTAGCTGCGCATCCCGCCGAATCCGTAGGTCAGCGTCATCCACACCCCCCCGGTTGAAGCGATGTGCACACCGTCAACGACGTTTCCCGCGATATTCGCAAGATCCATGAACAGGGCATACTGGAAGTACTCGAGCGCTTTCTTTTCGTACCCGATCTCCGCCGCAAGGATCGACTGCATACACGCCGACAGTGATGAGTCCCCGGTGGTGATCGGGTCGTAGTAGTCGAAGTTTCGGCGTTTCTCCTGGATCGAGAACTCGTTTCCGAGAAGGACGAGTGCGAGGGCGACGTCGGCCTGCTTGATCACCTGGTGGCGATAGATCACCAGGGGATGGTAGTTGAGAAGCAGCGGGTAGTGGTCCCGGGGAGTGTTCGCGAAATCCCACCGCTCCTTCTCGAGAAAGTTGTCGTCCTGGGGGTTGATACCCCGTTTCTCGTCGTAGGGCAGGTACATCGCGTCGGCGGCATCGACCCAGAGAGTAACCTCTTCATCCTGTACCCCCGTTTCATGTACGAGGTGGGAGTAGGTGTCGGGGCGTTCCTTTTTCAGCCAGACCACCGTCTCCGCGGCGTAGCGGAGGTTTGCCCGGGCCATCAGGTTCGTGTAGAAATTGTCGTTCACTACCGTCGTGTACTCGTCGGGGCCGGTGACGCCGTGGATGTGGAACCGTTCGTCGTCGGGGTTGAAGAACCCGAGGTGACACCACATACGGGCGGTCTCGACGAGCATCTCCGCCCCAACCTCGGCGAGGAGGTCCCAGTCCCGTCGGGACTCGACGTAGTGCTTGATCGCGTAGGCGATATCGGCGTTGATGTGGTACTGGGCGGTTCCGGCGGCGTAGTACGACGACGCTTCCTCTCCGTTGATCGTACGCCAGGGGAAGAGCGCTCCCGCTTCGGACATCTCCCGGGCGCGCTCTCGCGCCTTGTCAAGCATACTGTGGCGAAAGCGCAGGAGGTTTCGGGCGATCCGCGGTTCCGTGAAGGTGAGGAACGGAGCGACGTACACTTCGGTGTCCCAGAAGTAGTGACCCTCGTACGCCTGCCCGGTGAGACCTTTCGCGGGGATTCCCGTCGTTTCCGCCCGCGCCGATGCCTGGCAGAGCTGGAAGATGTTCCACCTGACCGCCTGTTGGATTCGCGGGTCCGCGTCGACGACGACGTCGGAATGGCGCCAGAACCGGTCGAGGAACGCTTTCTGGGTATGCTCGATCGAACCGTATCCTTCACGGACGGCGCGGTCGAGGGTGCGGTTGCACCGATCGATCAACTCCTGACTCGGTACGGAACGGGACGAGTGGAAGGTGAAAAACTTGGTGATTCGGATCGGTACCCCCGCCTTCGCGTCGATCACGAATACGACTTTGCTCAGATCCTGATCCCAGGTACAGTTCTCATACCACTCGTTTTCCGTCTCGATCAGGTGATCGATACCGGCTCCCAGAGTCATCCGCGAGTTCGTCGTCTTGTAGCCGGTGACCAGTCTGAGTGCGTCCTGATAGTGCGCATTCGCGTTCAGCACGCGGTTGCCGGGTTGACGACCCTTCCTCGGGTCCTTTTCGGTTCCGTTTCGTGGTTCGTCGATTCCGCGGCTGTCCTGGCGGTTCAGCAGCTGCGATGAGAGTACCACCGGCGCGTCGGTATCGATCTCGAGATCATACTGGATCGCCCCGAGATGGCGGTACTCGAGGGAGACGAGACGACGCGACCGGATACGGACCTGCTTTCCCGCCGGAGACGACCAGTTCATATCACGCCGGAGCACACCGGTGCGAAAATCGATCTCCCGGGTGTACTCGGTGAGGCGCGCCGTCGGCATGTACAACGGCTCATCGTCAACATAGAGCTTCAGCAGCGTCGGGTCAGGGATGTTGACGATCGTCTGTCCCGTCCGCGCGAACCCGTACGCCTCCTCGGCGTGGA
The DNA here is from genome assembly GCA_046540055.1 of Alkalispirochaeta sp. Classification (GTDB taxonomy): domain Bacteria; phylum Spirochaetota; class Spirochaetia; order DSM-27196; family Alkalispirochaetaceae; genus Alkalispirochaeta. Next base: position 8,762 of record JBKHFT010000082.1, on the reverse strand, counting down.
TGATCGGCCACGTCTCGTGAAATCCGTTACAGAAGGTACCGGCATCCACCGCAGGCCGTCCCTCTTCGAACATCCCCCTAATCCCGAGAAATCCGTTTGCGAGACTGAATACCGTCTCCGCGGCACCCGTCCAGTCCTCGTCGAAGCTGGTCTCGATGATCGACCACTCCCGGGGGGGATAGAGATGCTCCGGCAGATGCTGTATGTTTCGTGGAATCATAGGGTGTAGTTTCTCCCGATATCGGTGAGAGCGCAAGCGGTGTCGGCGTCAGGTGTCCCCGGATAACGAGGATTTTTCTCCGTCTTCCCGTCGAGTATCCCCACCGGCGGGACGCTCATTCGTGTCTCTCCCGAGAACGACGGCACCGACGGAGATCGCTACAACACCGCACCACTGCAACGGCGAGAGGCGTTCACCGTATACCGCGATTCCTCCGAGGACGGGGGTGATGATAAACAGCGCCGTGAAGACCGGTATGATCCGCGTCGCTTCGGCATGGCGGTACGCGAACTGGATGACCACCATCGATGACGCCGACATTCCGACCCACACCAGATTGATCGGGTCGTGAACAAGGCGGGCGACGACCTCGGCGAAACCCTCCGCACCTGACACCCCTTCGGCGGCGCGTTTCTGGAACAGCTGGGAGTAGGCGCCGAGAAACCCGGAAAATCCGGCAACCGTGATAGCCCTGGGGGCTCCCCTCGGAAGCAGAACGACAACGATCACCGCGATGACGGAGACAACCGCCGGGATTACCCAGAGAAGCACCTCGCGATAGATATCGGTTCCTTCCACGGGAAAGAGCGCCACCAGCGCGGCACCGGCGACGATCGCCGCGAGGGCGAGAATCTTGTCTCGCCGGACCGACTCCCCCAGGAACACGGCGGAAAAAATGGCGACGGATACCAGACCCGTCCCCGCGGCGGCGCCGACGACCGAAACGGTCCCGATCGAGAGGGCGATGAATACGATTCCGAAGGATACACCCGACGCGAGGAGGGCGCCGACCCATACGGTGGCGCCGGCCACGCGATTGCGAGTGTACAGGGAGAGCCCGATCTTCTGAACCGCCTGGGAGATGTTCAGGATCGAGTATCCGAGGACCGAGAGGAGCAGGGCGAGCAGGGACGAACGCATCGGAGCAGAGTATCACCGATCGGTGTGATCCGGGGAGCCCCGGATCGTCGTCGCAGGGACGGAGCGCGTTCGGTCTGCGTTCCCACCGGGCCGAAGCGCGCGCCGGCGTCGGACCGTCCCGTTTGCTCGAGCCCCCGCAGAACAGTACCTTATATCCATGAGAGCCAGCGTTATCATTCCGACCTACAACGAAGAGACCAATCTGCCGCCCCTCCTTGATGATCTTGCGTCGCAGACGATCGACGATTTTGAGGTGATTGTTGCCGACGCCAATTCAACCGATCGTACCCGGGACCATGCCCGCGAGGCGGGAGCAATCGTCGTCGACGGCGGAATGCCCGCGGTGGGGCGGAACGCCGGTGCCCGAGTTGCAAAGGGTGAGATTCTGGTGTTTCTCGATGCCGATGTCCGCATTCCCCGCCGGTTTCTGGAGAACGCGCTGCACGAGATGGAAGAACGCGGTCTGGCTGCTGCAACCGCCGAGGCGCGGCCCCTTTCGGACCTCGCCATCGACCGCCTTATCCACCGCGCTGCCAACCTCTTTATCCGCCTGAACCAGGAAACGGAGCCCCACGCCCCGGGGTACTGTATTCTCGCCCGTCGCGATGTGGTAGAGAAGATCGGCGGATTCAACGAGAAGATAAAGGTCGCTGAGGACCACGACTTCGTGACCCGTGCGAGCAAGCACGGGCCGTTCCGGATGCTCAACAACGCCTGGTTTCGCGTCAGCGTTCGACGGTACGAAAAAGAGGGACGCATCGCGTACTCTCTCAAGGCGGTCCGGATAACTGCGTACCGTGCGATTCACGGGGAGATCACCGACGATTCCGTCGTCGAGTACGAGTTCGGTGACTTCGAGGCGTCGGACCAGACCACCGCCCGGAAAGCGTTACGGAAGATCGAGGAAGCGATCAACGAGGTCGACCGGCGAGCGCAAAAGGTCGAATCGGACCTCCTCGATGCGATCGAGAAGGGTACTCCCGATGCGTCGGACTACGAGGAGCTTCTCGGGAAGATTCGGGCCACCGCGAAAGAGGTCGGGAAAGCGCTGTTCGGCCCGAAGTCGAACTAGCGGTACAACTGTCGCTATCCGACGGGACCGGCCCCGCCGTCACGGCACCCGGTTCGATGTCGCGACGTCCCGATAGAAATGAAAACTCTCCTTCGGGGTGCGCTTTTGCGTGCGATGATCTACGTGGACCAGTCCGAACCGTTGTTTGTACCCGTATTGCCATTCGAAATTGTCCAGCAAGGTCCAGACGAAATAACCTCTAACATCCTGTCCGTGTTCGATTGCGCGATGCATCTCCCGGAGGTACTGTTTGAGGTAAGCCTGTCGTCGTGTGTCGCGAACCGTGTTCTCCTCGACAGGGTCGTCGTAGGATGCGCCGTTCTCCGTAACGATCACCGGGGGATTTCCGTACCGCTTACTGATCCACCGCAGGATCCGGTAGAACCCCGGTGGATACACCTCCCAATTCATATCGGTGAAGAGAACGTGTTCCGAGATCGGTTTGAGGAACCGGAACCCGAGAACCGGCAGGATCGTTCGTTGTGCGATGTAGCGGGAGTAGTGATTCACGCCGACGAAGTCGGGTGCGCCCCGGATCGTCTCCCAGTCTTCGCTCCGGATACTCCGGTTGAGGAGGTGCAGCAAGGGGGCGAGAACGGGGGGGTACCGTCCGAAGAAGAGAGGATCCATGAACAGTTCGTTCAACACGGAACCGATCTGGCGTGCTACCCGCTGATCAACCCCGCGTGAGGGGTAGACCGGCGAAAAACTGTTGGCGATCCCCACCGTTGCCGCCGGATCGATCTCCCGGATACGCCGGGATGCGAGACCGTGAGCGAGCAGTTGTACATGCGTTGCCCGGGCGGCGGCGATAAGAGAACGACGCCCCGGTGCGTGGGTGCCGGCGAGGTATCCCGCTCCCATCACCGAGAGCGGTTCGTTCAGGGTTATCCAGTGGCGAACACGATCACTGAAGCGGGCGACCACCGTCCCCGCGTAATCCCGGAAGCGACGCGCCGTATCCCGAACGGTCCATCCACCACGATCTTCGAGACGCTGCGGCAGGTCCCAGTGAAAGAGGGTGACGTACGGTGTGATTCCCCGCTCCAGAAGTCGGTCGATCAGGCGGTCGTAGAACGCGACACCCCGTTCTTCGACGCGCCCGGATCCTGTCGGAAAGATCCGCGGCCACGAGAGAGAGAAGCGATACGCGGCAACACCGAGGTTGTTGATGAGATCGACGTCCTCATCGTATCGGTGGTAATGGTCGCACGCGACATCACCGTTGGAACGGTCTTTGATCGTCCCCGCGCGATGGGTGAATCGATCCCAGACGCTTTCGCCCTTTCCGTGAGCGTTCCACGCTCCTTCGATCTGATACGCCGAAGTGCTCACACCCCAGACGAACCTCTCGGGGAAAGAATTCGGTCGGGTCATACCCTTACAGGCTACAAAGAGAGGAATGGGTTCGTCAAAGCGTAACGTATCCAAAAGCCTGATACGGACACGGACGCGAGGAGGTCGCGTCTGGCGTAATCCGGAACCCGGATGCTCGTCGGTATCGATCGTGATCGGACGATTCTCGGTGTGTCGGGCGTAATCGAGGGGTCATCGGGGAGACCAGGTAGCGGTTTGCCACTTCCCGCATCGAGGCGCCTCCGTTGAGAGTCGTATTGACCGAGGGATGGGCATAGTGACCTCCAGAGCGTAGGATCGGGAGACCGAATAATCGGTTTCCCGTCATAAATCTATACGCGCAAAAGAGTCATACTGCTTTCTCAACATTTTTCCGGATACTTGAGATACCGTTGACAGTGCCGGTGTAATATATTAATAGTAATATATAAAAATTATAGTATTCAGGAGGCGCAGCGTGACGTTGCCGACAAACTTGAACCATGTGGAGACCGAAGCGGAACTGAAAGATCTGATCGCATCGAAAGAGAACGTAATGGTGTGTTGTGGCAGGATGGGCCCGATGTGCGTTCCCGTGTACGGTGTAATGGAAGACCTGCAGAACTCCGGAGATTACGACGGGGTAGATTTTCGGGATATGGCGTTTGATTCTCCCGAAGCGGATTATATTCGCTCCCTTCCTGAATGCCAGGGATTCCGGGGACTTCCTTTCACCGTCTATTTCAAGAACGGTGAAGTTGCCGCTGCGACCAGCTCGATCCAGACGAAGGACCAGATCACGGCGATCCTCGATGAGAAACTGAAGTGATGGAACGGTACGACGCGATCATCATCGGGGCGGGGCCGGCGGGACTCGCCGCGGGGATCTACCTTGCCCGGGCGAGACAGCGGGTGGTCATTCTCGACCAGGGAACGGTCGGTGGACAGGTCCTCCTCACCCATGCGGTTGCCAATTATCCCGGTCTTCCGGAACTGTCCGGGTACGAGCTGGTGGGGACGATGCGTTCCCAGGCGGAGCAGTTCGGGTGCGATATCGTATCCAACACGGGAATTACGCGGATCGATCTTCGACCCGAGATAAAAACGGTGGAGACTGCGAAGGGAGCTTACCAGGCGAGGACGGTGATCCTTGCGATGGGCGGTACCCCTCGCTCACTGGGTCTGCCCTCGGAAGAGCGTTTGAAGGGGCGGGGTATCTCGTACTGCGCGACCTGTGACGGGGATTTCTTCACCGACCAGGAGATCATGGTCGTGGGAGGCGGGAACTCGGCGTTGGAGGAGGCTGTCTCCCTCACGCGGTACGCGTCGAAGGTAACGATCGTTCACCAGTTCGATCACTTTCAGGGGTACGAACACGCGATCCGGGAGGCGAAAGAGAACCCGAAGATCACCTTCATGATGGAATCGGTGGTCCAGGAGTTTCTCGGCGAAACCGACCTCACCGGTGCGCGGATCAGACACATACCGACCGGGGAGACCTCCGAAATCGCTGTAACAGGAGCGTTTATCTTTATCGGATACGCCCCGAACACCGACCTCGTGCGGGAGTGTGTGGTTCTGAACGAGCGGAACGAGATCATCGCCGACGAGTCGATGGCGACCTCGGTTCCGGGCGTGTTCGTTGCCGGCGACGCGCGGCAGAAGCGCTTCCGACAGATCACCACCGCCGTCGGCGACGGGACGGTAGCGGCTCTCGCCGCGATGGATTATCTCCAGCAGCACGTCACCGTCCCCGTGTAACCATCGAGACCGGCGGGTCAATTCGACCCGCCCGGTTCCGCTCATCGTAGCGTTGCGACACAGAGAGTCGAACCTCCGATCCACACCGTCTCCGGTGAGCTCTCATCCTGCCAGAATCATCATTATAAAGTGTTATCAGAGAACAGATTACGATGTTCCGGACGTGTGTCTTGCCGTCGGATCGAGGGGTGCGGTCGGCATGAACTTTGCTTTATACTGTTCAGGAGGTAGGAGGATGTCCCGGATAGTGTGGTCACAGCGAGCGTTCCGTCTGGTACAGTCTCTCGTACTCGCCGGTATAATCGTGTACCTCTCGGTTCGCGCGGCAACGATCATGTTCGGCCCCGTCGGTGGATGGTCGGCGGTGTTACTCGTCTCGGTCATATCTCTGCGGTCTCTCGGTACCCAGCGACTCTTTTTGCCCTCCGGTTCGTTTCGTCTCCAATGGAGCGACGCTCCCGACCTGTACCGGACGGTCCGCACCCTCTCCGAACGTGGTGGATTGAGCTTTCCGCCCCAGGTATACGTTCTTCCATCTCCTGAGCCCCAGGCGATGACGACCGGAACGGGACCGGGAGCGACGATCCTCGTCACCCGGGGACTCCTGGAACTTCTTTCGTTCCGTGAGCTGCGCGGCGTGATAGCTCACGAGATCGCGCACATCGTCAACCGCGATCTTCCGCTCTTTGCGGTTCTCGGCGCGATGCAGATGTTGACCCGTTTCGTCGCTACCACGCTTATGGCGATCGTCCTGTTCGCGTTTCCGATGCTGCTGATGGGGCTCCCCGTTGTTGACCCCGAGGCGCTCCTGTATCTCTCCTTCGTGCCGATCGTGAGTCTCTTGCTGCAGCCTGCGTTTCTCAGGACTCGTGAGTTCCAGGCGGACCTTCGCGCTGCAGAATTGACGGAGGATCCCGACGCCCTGGCGTCGGCGCTGGTGAAGATCGAGGGCGTACGGCGCAGTCTGTGGCAGCGTTGGCTCACCCGCGGTCCCGTCGCGGGGGACGATCTGCTCTCGAGGCTGCTGAACACCCACCCGGGGACCGGCGAACGGGTGCGTCGTCTTCAGGAGCTCCGGAAGGCGGCATACGGTCTGCGGCGGCCCACCCCGGTCATCGCCGGTCCGCGACGGCGGTGGTGAGTACCGGCAATCGCCCTGAAACGCTGGTCCAGGCGCCTCGGCAGTTTTCCCGCCGGCATGAACACCGGCGGTGTCAATTGGCTTCAGTTTGCTTCAGTGATTACGGATTGTGGCGGTATATCAACAATCTTGCAGACAGTGCAACGAGAAGCGGCGGACGGGAGTCGAACCCGCGTCACGAGCTTGGGAAGCTCGGGTAATGCCGTTATACGACCGCCGCGTGTGCTACCGGTAAGATAGAGCGAGGGGACGCTGGAGGTCAATACGGGATCGGCATCACCTGTATCCTCCCGCGAACGGTGGTGATGGAATCGAGCCGAGGAAGTCCCGAGGCATACCCGAACCGCCACGCTTCGTGGTATCCTCCGCCCATGCCGTCAACCGTTTCTTCATCTCCGGCGGGTCGCACCGACCTCTTCGTCGGAACTCTGGCCGCCGTCGCAGCCTTCGTCCTGTGGGGGGTGCTGCCGCTCTACTGGGCGCAGATCGCGACGGTGCCGGCAATCGAGATTATCTGGCACCGGCTGCTCTGGGGAGGCGTTCTCGCCTGGGTGGTCGTGTTTGCTCACCGATTCGGCCGGTTCCGGCCGTTCGGGCAGGTCCGAAGGGAAGGAGTAGCGCTTCTGCCGGGGGTTCGGACGACAGCCCTTCTCTTTGCGAACGGCCTGGTCCTCGGTACCAACTGGGTGATCTACGTCTGGGCGGTCTCGTCGGGGCGTACCCTCGATGCCAGTCTGGGGTACTACATCAACCCTCTCGTGAACGTCCTGTTCGGGATGGTCTTCTTTCGCGAGCGTCTTCGTCCGCTGCAGTGGGTCGCCGTCGCCTTCGCCGTCGCCGGCGTGATCTTCATGTCTCTCCAGATCGGGACGACCCCCTGGGTCAGTCTCGCGATCGCCGGGAGTTTCGGTCTCTACGGAGTGGTCAAGAAGAAGACGGTACTCTCATCGATCCACAGTCTGTCGGTGGAGCTCCTGCCGTTTATGGTGATCGCAGCGGTGATGATCGCCCGGGGAGTTCTCATGAATGACGGCCATTTTCTCGCCGGTGACCGTCGCACCACCGCCTTTCTTCTGGGAGCTTCGGCGGTGACTGTTGCACCGCTCCTGTTGTTCGGAATCGCGACGCGTCGTATCCGCCTGGCCGATGTGGGGTTCCTGCAGTACATCGCCCCGACGCTGATGTTTCTGATCGCGATCACCGTCTTCGGCGATCCGATATACCCGGGACGCCTTGCAGGGTTTATTCTGGTATGGACGGGGTTGGCGATCTATACCTCGTCGAATATTGCCGCCCGAAGAGGGAGGAAGCGATGAAGATCAAGACGCGTCTCAGCGTAGCTATCGTGACGGTCCAGGCCGCTGTCGTTGTCGTTCTGGGTATCTTTGTAATTTTTGTGGTACGAACGTCGATCCGTACGATGGTCGCTGAGGAGTCCCGGGAAATGGTGACGGCGATCACCGAGACGCTGGCGCTCCTCGATGCCGATGAAGAGTTCGACGAGATCCGGGGGTATGTGCTGCAACGGAAGATCGGCGACACCGGGTTCTATTTCGTCCTCGATACCGACGGAACCTATCTGATCCACCCGAACGCTGAGGTAGAGGGGCAGAACTGGGCGGGACAGGAGCAGTTCATCGACTATATCCTTACTCACTATCGGGATGAACAGGCGATGCGGGCGACCCGGTACATCTCCCCCAAAACGGGTCAATGGAAGGAGGTCTATTTCGAACATCTCGCCGATCGCGACTGGATCGTCGTCTCCTCCGCATGGGAGCATGAGATGTATGCGCCGATCCGTCGACTGGTGCAGATCATCAGTGTGGTGCTGGTGATCGCTCTTGGCGGTACGGTGCTCGTTACGATCATCACCGGCTCCCGCATCGGTCGCAGTTTCGGTCTTATCGTCGGAGGATTGGAACAGCTCGCCGCGGGGGATCTGACGGTGGAACTCCAACCTGACCGGTACTCGCGGGAGACCGGTAGTGCCGTGGAATCCCTCAATCACGCGGTCGGCACCAAGATCAGACCCGCGGTCGTCGCGATCGATCAGGCCGCCACGGCAACGCGCCAGGTCGAGCAGGACCTCGCCGCGGCAACGCAGGAGACGGCGATGGCGATGAACGAGATATCCTCCACGGTGGCATCGATCCGGGACCGGATGAATCGCCTCGACGAGACGATCGACGGGAACGCCGGCGAGGTCGAAGCGATCACCCGCGCGATCTCGAGCGTCGGCGACCAGATCGTTGAAGAAAACGCGATGATCGAAGAATCCACCGCGTCGGTCAACGAGATGCTCAGCTCGC
>JBKHFT010000081.1:0-13946 GCA_046540055.1 Alkalispirochaeta sp. | reverse complement strand
CTGCGTCATTCCGACTTTCTTTCCGATAAGACCAACCATCGTTATTTCCTGTTACTGTTTGATCTCGACATCCACGCCGGCGGGCAACTCGAGCTTCATCAGCGAGTCCATAACCGCAGACGACGGCTCGATGATATCGATGAGCCGCTTGTGGGTGCGCATCTCAAACTGTTCGCGTGACTTCTTGTTCACGTGGGGCGACCGCAGAACCGTATACTTGTTGATTCTGGTCGGCAGGGGAATTGGTCCGGAAACCGTCGCCCCCGCCTTCATCACCGTCTGAACGATCGAAGCCGCGCTCTGATCTACAAGACTGACGTCAAATCCACGCAGTCTGACCCGGATCTTTTCCCCAGGCATCTTTCCTCCAAAGACAAAAAAATTAAGCCTCATCGCGATCGCAACAAGGCTTAATCACAGCCGTGCGGCCCGGTTACTCGACGATCTCGATAACCTGGCCGCTGGCGACGGTGCGACCACCCTCGCGAATCGCGAAGCGGAGCCCCTTATCCATAGCGATCGGCTTGATCAGTTCAACGTCGATCTCGGTATTGTCACCAGGCATCACCATCTGCTTGTCACCTGAAAGGGTGACCGTACCGGTAACGTCGGTGGTCCGGAAGTAGAACTGCGGGCGATAACCGCTCATAAACGGAGAGTGACGACCACCCTCTTCCTTGCTCAGAGCGTAGACCTGCCCCTTGAACTTCGTGTGCGGGGTAATCGAGCCGGGCTTGGAAAGAACCTGTCCGCGCTCAACCTCTTTCTTGTCCACACCTCGCAGAAGAGCGCCGATGTTGTCACCCGCCTGGCCTTCGTCAAGAAGCTTGTTGAACATCTCGACACCGGTACATGTGGTCTTCTGAGTATCGCGAATACCGACGATCTCTACCTCATCACCAACCTTGACAATACCACGCTCGATACGACCGGTTACAACGGTACCACGACCCTGGATCGAGAAGATGTCTTCGATCGGCATCAGGAAGTCCTTATCGACGGCGCGCTCCGGAACGGGGAAGTAGGTATCCATCGCTTCGAAAAGCTCATGAATCTCTTTCGTCTTCTCCGGATCGGCGTGGTTCTCCATCGAAATGAACGCGGAGCCCTTGATCACCGGAATCTCGTCACCCGGGAAATCGTAGCTGTTGAGAAGGTCACGAACCTCTTCCTCAACGAGCTCGATCATGTCCGGATCGTCGACCTGGTCGGTCTTGTTGATGAAGACGATGATCTTCGGAACGCCGACCTGCCGTGCAAGAAGGATGTGCTCCCGCGTCTGGGACATCGCACCATCGGTAGCGGCAACAACAAGAATCGCTCCGTCCATCTGAGCGGCGCCGGTAATCATGTTCTTGATGTAGTCGGCGTGACCGGGACAGTCAACGTGAGCGTAGTGGCGGTTGTCCGTTTCGTACTCAACGTGACGAGTATTGATCGTGATGCCCCGTTCTTTCTCTTCCGGAGCGTTGTCGATCTCTTCGTAGCTCATGACCTTGGAGCCGAACTTGGCGGCGCTCACCATGGTCATTGCAGCGGTCAACGTCGTCTTGCCGTGGTCTACGTGACCGATCGTTCCGACGTTTACGTGCGGTTTCGTCCTCTGAAATTTGTCCTTGGCCATTGTCGTCCTCCTTGCAACGTTAAAACGACAGTATTCTGATTGTGATTTTCAGCGCTATCCCGATCGGCGGAACGCGTTTCGGCGTGCTGATATGGGAGCTGGATTATAGGGAAACCAAGCCCTTGTTGTCAAGGACTCGCAAAGCGAAGAGTTTCCCGATCAACGATCGGGTACCGTCGCCACCTGTCGCACCCGGATAATCCGATGCACAACGGTTTGGCTCCCCGGGACCAGTTTGCACCACGGTGTTTCCGCGGGCACACGCCCCCGTCACATAACTACCGAAGCGGATTATATCATATCCACTTCGGTAATGCTACCCGCTTTTCGCGGTTTACCACCGACAACGCAGCGAACCGCCGTAACGTTTCGCCGCGCCCTCGTCGGTACGATCACGTATTACCAACGGTAGTGGGCAAACGCCTTGTTCGCTTCCGCCATCCGGTGGGTGTCTTCTTTCTTCTTGAACGCCGTCCCGGTACCGTTGTAAGCATCGAGGAGCTCCTGACTCAGGCGTTGCCCCATCGATTTTCCGCTCCGGGACCTGGCAGCCTGGATGATCCAGCGCATCGCGAGGGCTTCGCGGCGATTGTCCTTGATCTCTACCGGCACCTGGTACGTCGAGCCACCGACGCGGCGACTTTTCACTTCGATCATCGGCTGGACGTTTTCCAGGGCCGTGTGAAACACCTCAACGGGAGTTTTGTCCTCGACTTTTCGCTCGAGTTCGGCGAACGCTTCATGGATGATCGCCTGACTGGTAGCGCGCTTTCCGTGGAGCATCATCCGGTTTACGAAGCGCGAAACCGTTACGTCGTTATACTTCGGGTCCGCGAGAGGCGCTTTGCGCTGGGGAATATGTCGTCTCGGCATCGTTTCCTCCTACGCCTTCGGTCGCTTCGTACCGTATTTCGACCGTCCCTTCCGACGATCTTCCACACCCAGTGTGTCCTTCGTCCCCCGGACGATATGGTATCGCACACCGGGAAGGTCCTTCACCCTGCCACCGCGCAAAAGAACTACCGAGTGCTCCTGCAGGTTGTGCCCGATACCAGGAATATACGCGGTAACCTCTATTCCGTTGGACAGGCGCACACGGGCAACTTTCCGAAGAGCCGAATTCGGCTTTTTCGGGGTAACCGTCATAACCCGGGTACACACACCGCGTTTTTGCGGGCAGTTCTGCAACGCCGGGGATTTCGTGTTCTTCGTCTGTCGAACACGTCCTTTTCGGATCAGTTGGTTAATTGTCGGCATCGTTCGTCATTCACTCCGTTTATTCGTAGAGCGGAACCGTACCAAAGAGCCCCTCGGCTGTCAAGTACGTCCGCCGTTATCGGAAAGCCACTACTCGGTGACCTCCACCTCCATCTCAATTTCCTCTTCCATCGCCTCTTCTTCGGCTTTCTCCCGCGCGCGCTCCTCGAGGATGGCAGAGACGTGAGCGTCGAGGTCTTCCGTTTCGTCGTCGAAGAGCCGGATCTCTTTGTAGTGACGCATGCCGGTTCCCGCGGGAATAAGGTGACCGATCACGACGTTCTCCTTCAACCCCCGGAGCTGGTCCGTCGTTCCTGCGATCGCCGCGTTCGTGAGAACCCGCGTCGTCTCCTGGAAGCTCGCAGCACTGATGAAGGAATCGATGTTCAGGCTGGCCCGGGTGATTCCCAGGAGCAGCGGTCTCGCGACCGCAGGCTGCCCGCCCTGCTTCATCACCCGTCGGTTCTCTTCGTGGAACTTGTGCTTATCGATCTGCTGCCCGAAGATGAACCCGGTATCACCGACCTGGACGATTTCGAGCTTTCGCATCATCTGCCGGATAATCACACCGATGTGTTTATCGTTGATATTGACACCCTGGAGACGATATACCTCCTGCACCTCGTTTACGAGGAACCTCTGGAGGGCGTTCTCACCGAGGATCGCCAGCACTTCGTGGGGATCGATCGCCCCGTCACAGAGTGCCTCTCCCGCTTCGACGGGGTCGCCGTCACGGACGAGCATATGGCGCCCCATCGGTACCATGTGTTTGAACTCGTTGCCGTACCGGTCTTCCACGGTGACGACCCGCTTGCCCTTTACGACGTTCCCCATCCTGGCGGTTCCGCTGATCTGGGCCAGTACCGCCGCGGTCTTGGGGCGCCGCGCCTCGAAGAGTTCTCCAATCCTGGGCAGACCACCGGTGATATCCCGGGTCTTGGCGCTCTCCTTGAGCATCTTCGCAAGGGTTGCCCCCGCCTCGATCCGTTCGCCGTCGGCAACGCTGAGATATGCGCTGTTCGGCACCGCATAGGTCACCACGTCGGTACCTTCGTCATTCTCGATCACCAGTCGTGGTTGCATGTTCTCCACGGGGTGCTCGACGATCTTGTTCTCCGTGTTCAGCGTCTCTTCGTTCAGCTCTTCCTTGAGGGTGGTACCCTTCACGATATCCTGGTACCGGACCGTCCCGGAGTATTCACTGATGATCGGCTCGCTGAAGGGGTCGAAGCTCGCGATCGTCTGGTCCGCTTCGAGAATCTCACCGACTTTGACGTGCAGTTCCGCACCGTTTCGGATCTCGAGGCGTTGTTCCTGTGCGACGAGGTACAGCTTGCCCTCTCTCAGCACCGCGTACCCGTTGTCTTCGGCGTAGATCTCCTCGTTCCCGCGTTTCAGGACGGCCTGACCCTTGACCACCTTTTCTTCTTCCTCGACGAGGATCTTGTCCTTCCCGGAAACGTCGTAGGCGGCGATGACCCGCGACACGTAGAGAAACCCTTTCCGTGTAAACAACGTCGCCCCGTCTTCGTACTGGACGGTACTCCCGTCCACGCGGCGCACCAGCGCAGGATGTTTCAGATAGGTCCGGTTCTCTTCACTTGTCTTCGTCGCGGCACCACCGATATGGAACGTCCGCATCGTCAACTGAGTCCCGGGCTGCCCGATCGACTGGGCGGCGATAATACCGACCGCTTCTCCGATGTTGACCACCCGGTTGTCCGCAAGGTTCCGTCCATAACACTTCTGACATACCCCGTACTCCGCCTCGCAGGTAAGAACGGTACGTATCCGGACGTGTTCGATACCTGCCGTTTCAATCTCGTCCGCCTGGGCATCGGTGATCTCTTCGTTTACGTCGACGATCACCTCTCCGGTGATGGGGTGCTTCACTCGCTCGAGGGTGAACCGCCCACGGATACGGTCCGCCAGGTTCTCAACGACCTCTTCACCGTCTTTCAGTGCGGTCATATCAATACCGTTGATAGTTCCGCAATCTTCCTTCGTCACCACCACATCCTGAGCGATATCGACGAGGCGACGCGTCAGGTAACCTGCGTCGGCGGTCTTCAGCGCCGTATCGGCAAGACCTTTCCGCGCTCCGTTGGTGGATATAAAGAACTCGATGACCGACAGGCCTTCCTTGAAGTTCGACCGGATCGGGAGCTCTATGATGTCACCGGATGGTTTCGCCATCAGTCCCCGCATACCGGCGAGCTGGCGAATCTGACTCCGGCTACCGCGAGCCCCGGAGTCGGCCATCATATAGACCGGGTTGAACCCGTCACGGTCGGAGCGGAGGTGCGTCATCATCTCGTTGGTGAGGTCTTCGTTCGTTTTACTCCACACCTCGACGACCTTGTTGTACCGCTCGTCCTGAGTGATCACACCGGTGAGATACTGATTCTGGATCGCCGCGACTTCGGCGTTGGCCCTCTCGATCATCCCCTTCTTCACCTCGGGGATGATAATATCGTCGATACCGATCGTCGCCCCGAAGAGCGTCGCGTACCGGAATCCCATACTCTTGATCACGTCGAGCATCTTCACCGTGACCGCCGGGCCGTGTTTCTGGTAGACAGAGCTGATAAGCTGTCGCAGTTCCTTGTCGCCGAGAGATTCGTTGACGAAGGGTACTTCCGGCGGCATCTCTTCATTGAGAAGGATCCGGCCGCAGGTAGTCTCCACCATCTCGCCGTCCAGGGGCGCGTAGATCGCGGCACCGTACTCGATCGCCCCCGCTTCTCGAGCGAGGATCGCGTCCTGGAGTGAGGGGAATCGTTTTCCCTCCCCCTTCGCGCCGGGACGCGCCCGGGTGAGATAGTAGATCCCGAGAACCATATCCTGACTGGGGAACACGATCGGTTGCCCGTTTGCCGGATTCAGGAGGTTCCGGGACGAGAGCATGAGCGTCCACGCTTCGATCTGCGCCGCTTGCGTGAGGGGCACGTGCACCGCCATCTGGTCTCCATCGAAGTCGGCGTTGTAGGCGTGACACACGAGGGGGTGCAGCTTGATCGCTTTTCCGTCGACGAGAACCGGCTCGAACGCCTGGATACCGAGTCGGTGAAGCGTCGGCGCCCGGTTCAGCATCACCGGATGTTCCCGAACAACCTCGTCGAGGACGGCGAACACCTCCGGTGTAGCCTGTTCGACCAGAGTCTTGGCGCGTTTGATGTTGAACACCACGTCTTTCTCGACGAGTTTCTTCATGATAAACGGCTTGAACAGCTCGAGGGCCATCTTGGTCGGCAGCCCGCACTGATGAAGCTTGAGCTCGGGACCGACGACGATAACGGACCGCCCCGAGTAGTCGACTCGTTTCCCGAGGAGGTTCTGCCGGAACCGTCCCTGCTTGCCTTTCAGCATATCCGAGAGACTCTTGAGGGGGCGGTTGCTCGCGCCCTTGACAACCCGCTTCTTCTTGCTGTTGTCGAAAAGAGCGTCTACCGCTTCCTGGAGCATCCGTTTTTCGTTGCGGATGATGATATCCGGTGCGTTGAGCGTCAGCAGGCGTTTCAGGCGGTTGTTTCGGTTGATAACACGGCGATAGAGATCGTTGAGATCGCTCGTCGCGAAGCGTCCTCCGTCGAGCTGAACCATCGGGCGGAGCTCCGGGGGGATGACGGGTATTACATCCATCACCATCCACGCAGGCTCGTTCCCGCTGTCCCGAAAGTTCTCTACGATCTCGATCCGCTTCAGGAGGCGCTTATCCGCCTTGATCCCCTTCGCGACCATCTGTTCCCGGAGTTCCACCGAGAGCGCCTCGAGATCAAGCTCTTCCAGGAGGGAGCGAATCGCTTCGGCGCCGATGCCGGCGGAGAAGGACATGCCGTACCGCTCTTTGGCCTCCATGTAATCCTCCTCAGTGAGGAGGTCCATCTTCTTGAGGTCGGTATCGCCCGGATCGATGACGATATATTTTTCGTAATAGAGGATTGACCGGAGCTCCGAGACGGACAGGTCGAGAAGCAACCCCATGCGGGACGGCACCGACCGGTAATACCAGATGTGGGAGACGGGACTCGCCAGTTCGATGTGCCCCATCCGTTCCCGTCGGACCTTGGGATGAGCAACCTCGACACCACAGCGATCACAGATCACCCCTTTGTATCGGATGCTCTTGAACTTCCCGCAGTAACACTCCCACTCTTTCGTGGTACCGAAGATCCGCTCGCAGAAGAGACCGTCTTTCTCGGGTCGCAGAGTCCGGTAGTTGATCGTCTCCGGCTTTTTTACCTCTCCGTAGCTCCATGCCCGGATCTGTTCCGGAGAGGCCAGTTTTATCGTTATCGAGTCAAAATCCTGAATATCGCGCATACCGGGTCTGCTCCTTAGAAGTTGCTCCCTTGCCGGTTGATAAGTTCCTCATCACGCTCGGTGAGGGGAACCTGTTTTCCCTTGGAATCGTATATCGACATATCGAGACCGAGGCCCCGCAGCTCCTGCACGAGGACGTTGAACGATTCGGGTACACCCGCGGAGGTGGACGGCAAGCCCTTCACGATGCTTTCGTAGATCTTCGCGCGACCGTTCATGTCGTCACTCTTGATCGTCAGCAACTCCTGCAGGGTGTTTGCCGCGCCGTACGCCTCCAGGGCCCACACCTCCATCTCACCGAGGCGCTGGCCACCGAATTGCGCTTTTCCGCCGAGAGGTTGCTGGGTAACCAGCGAGTATGGACCGGTCGATCGGGCGTGCATCTTGTCGTCCACGAGGTGGTGGAGTTTAAGCATATACATCACCCCGACCATAACGGGGTTTTCGAAGACCTCGCCGGTGCGCCCGTCGTAGAGCATCGTCTTCGAACTGGCAGGGAGCCCCGCTGATTCGAGTTTCTCCGCGATCTGCCGGTTCGTCGCGGATTCGAACACGGGGGTTGCGTACCATTCGTCGAGACCGAGAGCGGCCCAGCCGAGCTCCGTCTCGAGGATCTGGCCGAGGTTCATACGGCTCGGAACACCGAGGGGGTTGAGGCACACATCGAGGGGTGTACCATCCGCCATGTAGGGCATGTCCTCTTCCGGCAGCACCCTGGCGACGACACCCTTGTTCCCGTGGCGCCCCGCCATCTTGTCTCCTTCCCGAAGCTTGCGCTTGGTGGCGATCATCACCTTCACCGTCTGCTCCACCCCCGGAGGAAGGTCGTCTCCCTCGGAGCGACTCAGCCGCTGAATATCGATAACCGTACCTTCCACGCCGTGAGGAATCTTCAGAGAGGTGTCACGAACCTCTTTCGCCTTCTCACCGAAGATCTGGTTCAACAGCTTGAACTCCGGCGTCGTCTCGGTGTCGCTCTTGGGGGTAACTTTACCCACAAGGATATCGCCGGAGCCGACCTTGGCGCCGACGCGGACGATCCCTTCGCCGTCGAGCTTGGCCAGCGATTTCTCGCTGACGTTGGGAATGTCGTTTGTAATCTTCTCGGGGCCGAGTTTCGTCTCCCGCACATCGATGGAGAACTCCTTGATGTGAATCGAGGTGAAGATATCCTCCTTCACCACCTTCTCGGAGATCAGGATCGCGTCCTCGTAGTTATACCCGTTCCACGGCACAAATCCGACCAGCACGTTCCGTCCGAGGGCAAGTTCGCCCTTGAACGTCGCCGGGCCGTCGGCGACGATATCGCCGGCTGAAAGGGTCTGCCCGACGGCGACGACCGGTTTCTGGATGTAACAGGTATCCTGGTTGGTCCGTTGATACTTGATCATCTCGTAGACGTCCTGGTCCTGAGCGCCTTTCTTACCCTCCGGATCGACGACTACCCGGGTACTCGAAACGTATACCACCGTTCCCGAGCGGCGCGCCTTTACGAGCACCCCCGAATCGTAGGCGGTCTTCCCTTCCATACCCGTTCCGACCCGTGGGGGTTCGGGAAATACCAGCGGCACCGCCTGTCGTTGCATATTCGAACCCATCAGAGCGCGGTTTGCGTCGTCGTGTTCGAGGAAAGGGATCAGCGACGCGCTGACACTGATGATCTGCTTCGGCGATACGTCCATGTAATCGATCTGTTCCGGCGGTCGCGTCGTATAGTCTCCGCTCTTTCGCACCGAGATCTGATCGATCGCAAACTGACCGTTCTTTTTCAACGGCGCGTTTGCCTGGGCGATAAAGAACTTCTCTTCGTCCATCGCCGAGAGGTACTCGATTTCGTCGGTGACTCTGCCGTTCTTGACGGGACGGTATGGCGTCTCTAGAAAACCGTACTCGTTGACGCGGGTGTAGTTCGCGAGGGAGACGATCAGTCCAATGTTCGGACCTTCCGGCGTCTCGATGGGGCACATCCGACCGTAATGGGTGTAATGAACGTCACGAACCTCAAATCCCGCACGGTCGCGACTGAGACCGCCCGGTCCGAGGGCGTTCAGACGGCGTTTGTGGGTCAACTCCGAGAGCGGGTTTACCTGGTCCATGAACTGAGAGAGCTGGGAAGATCCGAAGAATTCCTTGATCGCCGCAACGATCGGCTTGATCGAGATCAGATCCTGAGGCTTGATCGTCTCCGTCTCTTTCATCGACATGCGGTCTTTCGCGATCCGCTCCATCCGGCTGAACGCAGTCTTCAATGAGTTCGAGAGCAGCTCTCCGACGGAGCGCACCCGTCGGTTACCGAGGTGATCGATATCGTCGACGTTCGCTTCCCCGATGTACACCTTGATCAGGTAGCGCATCGTGTTGACGATATCGTCCTTCGTAAGGATGAATTCCTCCGTCGGTTCGTCGTAATCGTATTTTTTATTGAGCTTGTACCGCCCCACCCGGCCAAGATCGTACCGGCGGGAGGAAAAGAACATGCTTTGAAAGTCCTTTTCAGCGCTGTCGATCGTGATCGGTTCACCGGGTTGCAGCACCGCGTAGATCGCGGTAATCGCATCTTCCTTGCTCGGTTCATCGCGACCGCTCTCTTCGTTCAGAAACTTCGACTCTTCACGTTCGAAACAGTTGAGTATGATGTCCGCGTGCAGCGACTCCCGAGCGGTATCGTCGATCAGGACGATCTCCGTGACGCCGCTGTGGAGGAGTTCCTCGATGTCGTGGGGATGGATCTTCTCTCCCGCCCGGTACAGCTTTCGCTCACCCCCTTCGTCGTCCTTCACGAAGACCGCTCTGGCGAGAACACGGTTGTTCAGCTGTTCCCTTTGCGTTCGCTCTTCGGTGAGGGCGACCTTCTCCTGCCGGTAGAAAAGATCGATGATCTGCTCTCTCGTTTCGTACCCGAGAGCGCGGAGAAAGAGGGTGCCAAGAATGCGTTTTTTCCGGTCGATCTTCGCGTAGACCAGGTCGCGCTTCTGATCGATCTCGAACTCGAGCCAGCTTCCCCGGTAGGGAATGATGCGGGAGCTGTAGACACCCTTTTCGTGAGAAAAGATAACGCCGGGACTGCGGTGGATCTGGCTCACGACGACCCGTTCCGCCCCGTTTATGATAAACGTACCCCGCTCGGTCATGAGAGGGATATCGCCCATGTAGATGTCTTTCTGTCGGATCTCCCCCGTCTCGAGGAATATGAGATTGATCCGCGCTTTAACGGTGATCGCGTAGGTGGTGCGTTTGTTCTTGCACTCCGCCTCGGAGAGCTTGATTCCCTCCTCTTCGAGGATGTAGTGATCAAATTCGAGACGGAGGTCCCCCGACGGGCTTTCGATCGGAAAGGTGGACTCGAATACTTCCTGAAGCCCCTGCGGAAGGGGCGGCTCTCCCTGGAGAAAGCGCTCCCGTTGGAGAAACCGCTCAAAGGAAGAGAGCTGAATATCAACCAGATTGGGGAGCTCTATATTTTTGGGACCGGCGGTCCCAACCTCAACACGGTTGATAATCTGTTCTCTGTCAAACATGTACACCTCCCGATAACGCCTTGAGACAAAAACGCACCACCAGTGTGGATGCACACTGGTGGCGTCTGAGGATTCGGAAACCTTGTAGTGACCGGTTCTTCGTCTTACTGAATTTCGACTTCAGCGCCGGCTTCCTCGAGAGTCTTCTTGATTTCGGCAGCCTCTTCCTTTGACACGTCTTCACGTACAGGTTTGCCGCCGGCTTCAACAAGCTCTTTTGCCTCTTTGAGACCCAGGCCGGTCACAACGGTACGCACCGCTTTGATCACCTGGATCTTGTTGCCACCGTCTTTCACACCCTTGAGAATTACGGTGAACTCAGTCTGCTCCTCGGCAGCTTCAGCGTCACCACCGGCGGGGGCCGCACCTGCAGCCGCAACCGCTACGGGGGCCGCAGCAGTAACACCGAACTTCTCTTCCATCATCTTGACCAGCTCGCTCACTTCGAGCACGGTCATTCCAGCGATCGCTTCGAGGATATCCTCTTTCGTAATCGTTGCCATATTACCTTCTCCTTTCATATTTGTCCGGTGATAGCAGACAACGGATTGAAGACTAACACCGGTAATTTCCTGTTCAGATCCGGCGCGGCCCGTCAACGACGGCCGTACCGGGAATTACCCCTCGTTCTTTTTATCAGCAACAGCCTGCAGGACCCGCACCATCTTCGTCGGTACTCCGTTGAGGGCGTAGACGAAGTTCTGCAACGGTGCCTGCATGACGCTCATAAGCTGTGCAATGAGCGCATCCCGGCTCGGAAGCTTGCTGAACGCTTCGGCCTGCGCCGCATTGAAGATACTCTCACCAACGAGAGCACCTTTCACCTCGACCGGCGCATCCTTCGCGAAGTCCACAATGATCTTTACGACGGGAGCCGAATCCTGCTTCGAGATCGCGATCGCGGTGGGTCCAACGAGATAGTCCGAAACATCGGGTTTCTCCATCTGCTGGAACGCGATTTTCGCGAAGTTGTTCTTTACAACCTTGTACTCCGCACCACTCTCTCGAAGCTGTTCTCGCAGACGGGTGATCTGGTCAACCGTCAACCCCCGGTAGTTGGTAAACACATAATCGTTAGCCTCGGAGAAGATCTCCTTCAAGGCATCTACCGCGGCGATCTTGCCGGCATTTACTCTGGTCTGATAGTCGGACATCACTTATTCTCCCATCGCTACGCGTATGCCGGGGCCCATCGTTGATGACACCGAAACGGTCTTGACGAACTCACCCTTTGTTTCCGGGGGGCGTCGTTTCGTCACCTCATTGATAACCAGACGGATGTTCTCTACAACGTTCGCCACATCCATCGAGACCTTCCCGACGGCAAGATGTACCACCCCGGTCTTGTCGGAGCGGAATTCGACCCGCCCTTTCTGAAGCTCGGCGATCGCCGCTGCAAGATCCATCGTGACGGTCTGGGTCTTCGGGTTGGGCATCAAGCCGCGACGGCCAAGGATAGGACCAAGGCGTCCGACATCTTTCATCATATCCGGCGTCGCAACAGCCACGTCGAAATCGAGCCATCCACCGCGAACCTTCTCGATCAGTTCATCGTCTCCGACGAAGGCGGCTCCCGCCTGGCGCGCTTCCTCCGCCTTGTCACCCTTTGCGAAGACGAGGATCTTTTTATCTCCCGTGAACTGGTGGGGCAGCACGACTGTATCCCGCACGGTCTGCGATTTCTTCAGGTTGAGGTTGAGGGACAGTTCGATCGTCTCATCAAATTTGGCAAACGAGACCTCTTTCACCAGTTCAACCGCCTTGTCGACGGGGTGTTGCTGCAGGCGATCGAGCTTTGCCAGCGCCTCACGATATTTTTTTCCACGCTTCATTGCATCACCCCTCTACCACAACGCCCATACTGCGGGCGGTACCGGCAATGATCTTCACCGCGGCGTCGATATCGTTTGCGTTGAGATCTTTCATCTTCGTGTTGGCGATCTCCTCCAGCTGTGCCCGGGTGATCGTCCCCACCTTCGTTTTGTTCGGCTCGGAGGAACCCTTGTCGAGTTTGAGAGCCTTCTTGATCAACACCGCCGCCGGGGGCGTCTTCGTGATGAAGGTGAACGAACGGTCCGCAAACACCGAGATCACCACCGGTATCAACAGACCCGGTTCGTAATTCTTGGTGACGTCGTTAAACTGCTGAACAAACTGCGGTGCACTTACCCCGTGAGGACCAAGAGCGGGACCGACCGGCGGAGCCGGAGTCGCCTTCCCTGCGGGAACCTGCAGCTTGATCTGCGCCACCAGTTTCTTTTTTGCCATAAAGGCCTCCCTTGTGGTTCTACCGTTGCCGCCTTCGCGCAACCGCGTATCGACAACTCCCACCAGACCCGAACAGACGGGCCCGGACGCAGAAACTTATAGTTTTTCTACCTGAAGGAAATCCAGCTCCACCGGTGTCGATCGTCCGAAGATACCGACGGTTACGCGAAGCTTCGCTTTCTCAGGATTTACGTGCTCTACGGTACCGGTGAAGGTGTTGAAGGGACCGTCAACGATCCGCACCGTTTCACCGACGATGAAATCCTCTTTCGGTTTGATCGCACGATCACCTTTGATCTCACCGGTCTTCTGCAGGATCGTACGCGCCTCTTCCTGGGTGATCGGGTGCGGTTTGGACCCCGGGGAGGACCCGACAAATCCGGTCACTCCGTTTATTTTACGGATCTCCGAGAGGACCGCCTTCCAGCCGATCTCGGGAAGATCCATCTCCATCAGCACGTACCCGGGAAGAAACTTTTTGTTCGTAACCCGCTTCTTCCCCTCTTTGACCTCCACGACCTGCTCCGATGGTACTTTAATATCGGTGACCGCGTCGCCAAGCTTCCCTTCGTCCATGAGCATGCGAATCGTGCGTTCGATCTTGTTCTCGTATCCCGAATAGGTATGTAGTACGTACCAGTTTTTTGCCATACAGTTTTTGTTACCGGATGCCCGGATCAGAAGATCAGATCGATTCCGGTCAGAAAGATATAATCGAGCAATCCGAGAACGGCAGCAAAGATCACGACGGAGATCAGGACCACCCGCGTCGAGGCGCCCACCTCATCCCGAGAGGGCCACGTAACCTTTTTGAGCTCTGCATAACTGTTCTGTATGAACCCTACGAATTTCTTCACCGCTTGCTCCTCAACTCGACACCGTCCGGTCACCCCAGACAAAACAGGCCAGGCAGGATTCGAACCCGCAACATCCGGTTTTGGAGACCGGCGCTCTAC
>JBKHFT010000080.1:0-14032 GCA_046540055.1 Alkalispirochaeta sp. | reverse complement strand
CAACTGCGCACCGGCGGGCAGGGGGTTCACAGCAGGGGAATACCGTGGGCGCGACACGTCCGCTCCATCTCGTCGGGCCAGATACTCGCCTGAATCTCACCGATGTGCGCTTTCCGGAGGTAGAACATCGCGAGGCGGCTCTGGCCGATGCCACCGCCGATCGACGCGGGGAGCTCGCCGCCAAGGAGGCGTCGGTGAAAGAGGAGTTTCGCCCGCTCTTCCGCACCACGGATCCGTAACTGTCGTTCCATCGCCGTCGGATCGACACGGATTCCCATCGACGAAAGCTCGAAGGCACTGTCGAGGATGCGGTTATAGACGAGGATATCCCCGTTGAGACCGGGCAGTCCCGCCTCGCCCTCGGTGGACCAGTCGTCGTAGTCGGGGGCTCGTCCGTCGTGGATCGTACCGTCTCCCAGTTCACCGCCGATCCCGATCACAAAAACCGCGCCGTACTCGCGACACACTTCGCGTTCCCGCTCTTTCGGCGTCAGGTGCGGGAAGCGGCGACGCAACTCTTCGGCGTGGATGAAGGTGATCCTTCGGGGAAGCTCCGGCGTCAACTGATCGTACTCGTGGCAGATCCTGCGCTCGGTGCGGCGGATCACGTCGTAGATGATCTCCACCGTCTCCCGGAGGGTGGCGATCGTCCGCTCTTCCGACGTGATCACCCGCTCCCAGTCCCACTGGTCGACGTACAGTGAATGGGTGTTGTCCATCGCGTCGTCCGGACGCAGGGCGTTCATATCGGTGTAGAGTCCCTCTCCCGGGGCGAATCCCAGGTCCGCGAGAGCGAGACGCTTCCACTTGGCCAGGGACTGGACGATCTCCGCCTGGGCGTCGTCGAGGCCGCCGATCGCGAATCGGACCGGTCGTTCGATACCATTGAGGTCGTCGTTAATGCCGGTGCCCGATCGGACGAAGAGCGGCGCGGTGACGCGAACGAGATCGAGTTCGTATGCGAGGGCGGTCTGAAAGGTATCCTTGATCGTCTGGATCGCCCGTTCGGTGTGCCTCGCATCAAGGAGGGGGGTGTATCCCTCCGGTAGTATCAGTGTTTCGTTCATCTCGGGTACCTGCCGTCTCCGGAGTCGCTCAGCGTCGGGATGCTCCGAGAAGCCCGATGTGTTTCTCGAAATGCTCGCGGATGATCTCGGCGTACTCCTCTTCGAAATGGTGGAGCGACGCGTAGAGTGCCCGCCGCAGTTTCTTGTCGTTGAGAATTCCACCGTAGGATATGTGCAGCATCTGCCGCGCATTGGCGTCTTCCAGATACTTCGGAAGATCCCTGTCGCTCATCCCGTCAAGAGGCGCGATCGCATCGAAGTCGGCGGTGATATGGTAGTGGGTCAGCGCCGTCGGATAGTACGAGATCGCAAAGGCGTGTATCCGCCGATAGAGGTCGGGCTCGTGGATCGCGATCGTCTTGAGCGCCTCGAGCCAGCTTGTTCCGGATGTCTTCAGGTGGAGACGCATCCCCGTCTCGCGACCGACGATCGGATAGACCGAGAACTTGTCGCTTCCGGAGTGTACCGAGACTTTGTAGTTGCCGTGGGCCTGGGCGATCGCGCAGTGCACGCGAAACTGTTGTTCGAACTCCGCGACGTCACCGATATAGTCCACCGCTTTCTGGAAATCTCCGATAAACCGGGGAGCGAGACTGTTTACGGTGACCCCCCGGTGGTGCAGCTCCCGGGCGATAAAGAGGTGGTGCGCCGGAAGTGTCGGCGTGGTCGTCTCGTCGATGGAGATCTCGAGATCGTAGGCTCCGCCGGTCGCCTGATCGAGGTGGTCGTTTACCTCGCGACTGAACGCGAGGGCGGGGCCGTACATCACGGCGCACCGTTTCGCCTCGATCGCGGTAAAGGAGATCTCGATGTTCGAGACGAGGGTAAAGGTCTGATCCGCGTACTCCGTTTCGACGCGGGAACGGAACGTTTTGTCGAGTTCCCGGAATCCGTTCTCGATTTCATCGTCCCTCCACTCCGCGACCTCCGGGCGCATCACTTCGGTGAGGTCCAGGGTGATCATCGGCATCGAAGCGGCGAGGGCCACATCGATTGCGGGGATATTCTTGAGATGGTCTCCGTCGGCGCCGTAGCCGTCGCGGTATCCCTCCTGAAAGACGCTCCAGCTCGCGTCGGCGACAACATCGTCGTAGGTACGTCCGATAAAATCGTTCTCCCTGACGCTCTGCTGTGCCAGCACCGGAGATACCTCGAACTGACGCGCCGCCCGGATGTGTCCCGGGGTGGCGATGCCGAGGCGATCGCCCATGCCGATTGTCGTCTTTCGATTCCGGAGCGAGATCGGTTTCGTCCAGGGAAAGAGGTCGTGGAGGGCGCGAGCGTTCTCCACGCTGAACTCCGCCGTGGCAACCCAGGGGTGCGCCGTTGATTGCCCGGCGAAGCGGAGGTCACCGAGGGCCGTGTCGGCGGGCCGGGCCGCCGCGGCGGCGAAGAGGACACGAGCCCCCTCTGCGACCCACTCGTCGCGGTGACTGAACGCTTCGATACCAAACCGGGCGACTCCGAAGAGGACGCCCTCACGCCACACGAGGCTCCGCAGGTAGATCTGTACCACCCCGTCCCCGAGGCGCGGGCTTTCCGCCGGGGGTAGCGCGGCCAGGCGACGGTGCAGCCCCTGCTGTACGCCATCATCGAGAAGCTGCAGGTTCTCGATCAACTGTACCAGGCCGTTCATCATCTCACACCTTCCTTACAGCTCACTGGTCATACCTCTCTCGGTACCGCATCGATACCGAAGTAGTCGTGGGCGTTGTACCAGCAGATATCCTGAACGATTCCACCGAGGAGCTTCATCTCCCGTGGCGCTTCTCCCGCTTCGACCCATCCGCCGATCAGGTCCGACAGGATCCGACGGAAGTACTCGTGCCGGGGAAAGGAGAGGAAACTCCTGCTGTCGGTAAGCATCCCCACGAACCGGCTGAGAAGTCCGAGGTTGGCGAGGCTTACCATTTGTCTGATCATACCATCCTTCTGGTCGTTGAACCACCAGCCCGAGCCGTGCTGGATCTTTCCCGGTACGGTGCCGTCCTGGAAATTCCCGAGCATCGTTGCAAGAAGCTCGTTGTCTCCTGGGTTGAGGCCATAGAGGATCGTCCGGGGTAGCGCGTTGTCCCGGTCGAGGCGGTCGAGGAATCCCGAAAGGTTTTCGGCGATCGGTCCGTCAACGATCGAGTCGAACCCCGAGTCCGGACCGAGGGCCCGGTACATCCGGGTGTTGTTGTTCCGGAGCGCGCCGATGTGGAGCTGGAACACCCATCCTCTTTCGGCGTACTCCCGGGCAACGAACTCGAGAACCGCCGTAGTGAACGCATCGGTGTCGGCTTTGCTCGCGACGCCGCCGCGTAGGACGCTGGTGAGGACGCCGTTGAGGAGCCCTTCGGTGTATTCCGTATTCACCGGAAGGACGAGGGCGTGGTCGCTGACGGTGCACCCCGCCTCGGCGAAGAATGTGATGCGACGACGGAGGGCCTCCCGGAGGTGCTCGAATGTTTCGATCGATTCCATGTTGGCCGCGGCTGCGAGCGTTCCGATCCACTCCCTGAACGCCGCGGGATCGCCGAGGGAGTACGCCTTGTCGGGACGAAAGCTCGGGCGGACCACGACGGGGAAATCGCTCCCCCCCAGGGCTTTGTGATAGCGCAGGTCATCGACGGGGTCGTCGGTGGTACCCACGTACCGAACGTTCATTCGGGTCAACAGATTCCGGACCGAGAAATCCGGCGCGGCGATCTGCTCGTTCGCCTCGGTCCAGATCATATCCGCAGTGTCGGGTCCGAGGAGCGTATCGATCCCGAAGTACCGTTGCAGTTCGAGGTGCGTCCAGTGGTAGAGGGGGTTCCCGATCGTTCGGGGGACCGTCTCCGCCCACTTCCGGAACTTTTCCGCCCACGATGCGTCTCCGGTGATACATCGCTCTTCGATCCCGTTACTCCGCATCGCCCGCCACTTGTAGTGGTCGCCCCCCAACCAGATCCGGCCAAGGTTCTCGAAGCGCTGATCCTCGGCGATCTCCCGGGGCGGGAGGTGGCAATGGTAGTCGAAGATCGGCATCCCCTCGGCGTACTCGTGGTAGAGCTCCCGGGCGGTCTCGGAATTCAGCAGGAAATCGGCATCCATGAAGGGTTTCATATGTTATCCACCAGGTATCCGCCGTCGACGGGGATCGTCACACCCGTCACGAAACCCGCCGCCCGGGGGCTTGCGAGAAAGAGGGTGGCTCCTTCCATGTCGTCCATCTTGCCGAAGCGCCCGAATGGTGTCCGGTTGATGATCGCCTGACCCCGAGGGGTCAACTCGCCGGTCTCGTCGTTTGCGATCAGAAGCCCCCGGTTCTGATACCCGAGAAAGAAACCCGGTGCGATCGCGTTGACCCGGATCCCGTGGGGGGCGAATTCCTTTGCCGCGCCTTCGGTGAGGTTCATCACCGCGCTTTTTGCCGCGTTGTACGCCCAGACACCGGAGAGCGCCTTGTAGCTGGTCATCGAGGCGAGATTGATCACACTCGCCGTCCGATCCGCGGCGATCCACTCCCGGGCGAATACCTTCAAGGGGACTACCAGTCCCGCCAGGAGGTTCATCGACACGACCCGTTCGAAGGTCGCAATATCGATATCAACGAAATCGCTCTTTCCGATGTTCCCGCCGACGCCGTTGACGAGAATCGTCGGGATCCCCAGGCGGGATCGTGTTTCGTCGAACGCCTTCCGTACCTCGTCCTCAACGGCGGTGTCGACGGTGACGCCGATCACCCGGTCGGCGGGGACTCCCGTCTCCTCGACGAGAGCATTTACCGCGTCGCTGACGGGATGGTTGGTGCCTCGTCCCCATACCGCGACGTGCGCTCCCGCCTTCAGAATCGTACGGGCCATCGCGGAGGGAAGCACCCCCGCTCCTCCGGTAATCACCGCGATCTCTCCATCGAGAGAGAACATCTCTTCTACATAACTCATGAATGCTCCTTGGGGTTCTCAATCTGATCATCTTTTCGGATAACGTGCAGCCCCGTCGCTTCGAGGGGATGACACTGCTCTTCCGTTCCGTCCGTAACTAAGGTGGTGATCTCACCGGGGCCGGCGAAGACGCTGAACGCCTGGACGCCGATCTTGCTCCCGTCGGCGATGACGATGCTCGTCCGGGCGACCGCGATCGCCGCCGATTTCACCTGCGATTCGAGACCGTTCTGCGCCGAGAAACGCCCCTCCAGGGAGATCCCCGTCGCTCCGAGAAAGGCGTGGTCGAACTGAACGGTCCCGAGAGAGCGCTCCGCCCAGGGGCCGATGAAGCTTCCCGCGTCGTGGCGGTAGGAACCGCCGACCACGAGGAGGGAGATGTTGGGCCGATCCGCAAGGATCGTCAGCACGTCGAGGCTGTTCGTGACGACCCTCAGTTCCATCTCGGTGATCTCCCGGGCGAACGCAGCGCAGGTGCTGCCGGAGTCAATAAAGATCGTTTCGCCATGACTGACGAGGCCTTTCGCCCGACGGGCGAGGGCCGCTTTCCGATCCCGGTTCGTTCCATGTCGCGTCGGCAGGGCGTGCTCGGGATCGAACCGTTCCGCCGGTACCGCGCCACCGTGAGTCCGCTTGATGTACCCCTGCTCTTCGAGGAGGGCAAGGTCTTTCCTGATCGTTACATCGCTGACCTGCAGTCGCGCGGCGAGGTCCGCCACCCGTACACCGTCACGAGCATTCAGAATTGCGAGCACCGCCTGCCGGCGTTCAGATGACGTCACTTCCGTTTCCTTTGCAAAACCACACTATACCGAAAGAACCGGGGTGTCAAAGCGGGCAGGTGTGGTACAATCGGTTCGTGAGTACACGATTCGCTGATGCCGTTCGATCAATGACGCTCCGACGGCAGCAACTGTTGTTCTTTTCGGTGGTGACGGTGTTCGTTCTCGTACTGATCGGCACGAGTATCGGTGTTACCGCCCGGTACGCCAGGGTGTTCGGGTCGAACCTCAACCGCTATTTTCTGATCCATGAGCTCAGAACCGCCCTGTCGAGCGCCGACGAGAACCTCGACCTTTACTCCCGCACCCGGGATGAATCGTTTCTGGATGCGATGTGGGACGACGCGACCCGCGTCCGGGACCGGTATCTGGAACTGGTGCGACTCGAATTCGCCGATGTCCCGAGCCGTCTCGAGGTTCGGGCGATCTATTACGGACTGCGGGCGTACGAACGCGCCGCCCGGGACGGGATCGACCGCTTTGCCGGAGATCCCGACGACGCGTACCGGATCCTCTCTCGAGCGCACCGAATTCAGGGGTACATCGACATGTATCTGGAACGGCTCTTTCAGATACAGCTCGAGGCGGGACAGAAGGGGTACGAGATCGCGTCGATTCAACAGGAGCGCATCAGGGTGTTCGGACTGGGTGGCATCGTGGTGGTCGCCGCGGCGCTGACCACCTTTGCGCTTCTCTTTTCCCGCAGCGTGACCCGCCCTCTCGATCAGCTGGTCGCTGAGGCGCACGCCCTCGCGGCGGGCGAGTTCGACCGAGGGGAGATGGCGTTGCCGGAGAGCCGGGAGCTCCGGGAGGTCGCCCTTGCGTTCAACCGGATGACTCGGGGTATCCGGGAGCTGGTGGCGGATCTGAAAGACCAGCACGAACTGGAGCGGAAGCTGCACCAGCAGGAACTGTCGAACATGAGCATGGAGCGCCACCTCCGTGAGGCGCAGCTCGTGGCGCTTCAGAGCCAGATAAACCCCCACTTTCTCTTCAATACCCTCAACAGCGTCGCCCGTACCGCCCGGATCGAAGGAGCTCGGGGGAGCGAGCGTCTCATCCGGGGCCTCTCGTCGGTGCTGCGGTATATCCTCAGGAATCCGCGGCAGAGTGTTTCCCTCCGGGAAGAGATGCGGGTGATCGAGGACTACCTTGCGCTGCAGGCGGTTCGCTTTGGTTCCCGCCTTATCTACCGGATCGAGGTGGCGGACACCGTCGAGGATGTTCAGATTCCGCCGCTGATCCTGCAGCCCCTGGTGGAGAATGCGGTGATCTACGGGGTTGAGCCGAAAGAAGAGGGTGGGACCGTTACGGTATCCGCCGCCGCGGACACCGGCGGGAATCGCCTGGTGTTGACGGTCCGGGATGATGGTACGGGAATGGATCAGGAGATGATCGGAGAACTGATGCGGAGAGAGATCGATACCACCGGTGATGCGACGTCGGGTATCGGGGTGCTGAACGTCCGCGCACGCCTCGCTCTCTTTTTCGGGGAGGACCACCGGTTCTCGATCGATGGAGCCCCCGGCACGGGAACGACGGTCACCGTGGAGGTGCCGCGGCAGTCCAGGGCGGAACGGTATGCCTTTCACAGTTCTGATCGCTGACGACGAGCAGCTTGAGCGTGACGCGTTACGCGCCGTGATCGAAGGAACCTCCGACGGCGTGTGGCGGATCCTGTCGGCGGCGACCGGCACGGAAGCGGTCACCCTCGTCGGACGGCACCGGATCGATCTTGCCTTTCTCGATATCGCGATGCCCGGCCGGTCGGGACTCGAAGTCGCCGAGATGATTCGGGAACGCGACGACACGGCGGCGATCGTCTTCGTGACCGCCTTTGACTCCTTCGAATACGCCAGGACCGCCCTGCGTCTCCGCGCCGAAGACTACCTGGTCAAACCGGTGGAAGACGACGCGGTAGAACGGATCGTGCGACGGGTGTACGACAGGCGGACGCGGGAGGTGCGCCGTTCCGCTGCCCGAGGTGCCCGGGGGAGTACCGACTCCGGTGCGACACAACGACCCGGCGAGCACGCCGAAGGAGACGGTCGGGAGCGGTTGTCCGAGTTGATCCGGTTTCTCGAGCTCGAACTCCTTGACGATCTGATCGCCGGAGACGGTGACGATGATGATCTGATCTCTGCCTTCGGGCTCCTCGGAATCTCCCGGATCCAGGGGATCGGGGTTGTCGTCAAACCGGCACTGGAAGAGTATCCCTTTCGGCTGGAGACTGGTGGGCAGAGGCGGACGGTGGTGCAGCGGATGCTTCGGGCGGTATCTCTCGCGTTCGGAGGTGAAGACCGAACCGTCCTCTCCCGGGCCCACGACGATATCGGATACCTGGTCGTGCTGACCGCCGACACCGACGATCCCGGAGACCTTGAGGTTCTGCTGGAGCCCGACTCGCTTGCCCGGATCAGCGACACCGCAGCGCAGGCGGTATCGATCTCGGTTCGATTGAGCGCGACCGCGCCGTTTCGGACCGCCGCGGAACTGAGCTTCCGGATTCGGGAGGCCCGGCGACGCCTGTTCAACTCCGACGAGACGTGTTCCCCTCTGCGGCAGGATCTGCATCCCGAGGCGGCGGCGGAGCAGCGTATCCTCAAGGCACTGATCGACGCCGATGAGAGCGCCGCACGACGGGGCGGAGAGGAGCTCTGGGACCTGTTGGCCTCGGACGAATTACTACAGGAGGCTGAGTCCGGTGCCGTCGGACCGGGCCCGACGGATCAGGTTGTCCGGGACAAGGCGAATCGCACGCTTTCATTCCTCGCGCACTCCTTGCGCGCGCGAGGACTTGCCGTTCCGACGGATCGCGAGTTGCTGCTCGACGACGCCTCCGGGGACCGGCGGGTTCTTCGCGCCGAGTTTGTCCGCCGGATCTCGACGCTCCGCGACGTGTCCGAGGGCGTTCCCGACGATGGAATCGTCCGACGGGTCCGGGAGTTTCTGCGAGATCGCTACCGGGACGAGATCGGTCTCACCGATGTTGCCGGGTATCTCGGGCTCTCGGAGAGCCATTGCAGCCGGGCGATTTCCCGCCGATTCGGTGTCTCCTTCAGCCACCTGCTGCGGGAGTACCGTCTCCAGATCGCCCGGCGTCTGCTCGCCGAAGAGGAGCGTACGATCCAGGAGGTTGCCGAGGGTGCCGGCTTTCGGGATGCGAACTACTTCTCCCGGGTCTTTCATCGGGAACACGGTATGAGTCCCCGAGGGTACCGACGAACGCTGGTGTGATCACGGAACGAGCATAAAAGTCCAGAAAGTAGCATCCACGGACAGTGCGGGATCGCCGATTCCGGGGGACGATGAGGCATCATTCGAAGGAGGTTCCTATGAAAAAGATCCTTTTGTTGGTACTGGCGATCACGATGGTCGGGTCCCTTGTGTGGGCCGGCGGTCAGGCCGAGCCCGCAGCGGACGACTCCGGTGAAGCGGAGGAACAGGAGCAGGTCGTTCTGCGCCTCGGCGAGACCCACGCGCAGGATTATCCGACGACCGAGGGTGACCAGTACTTTGCCGATCTGGTAGAGGAGCGCACCGACGGTCGCATCAAGATCGAGGTGTTCCATTCGGCACAGCTCGGCGAAGAGCGGGCGGTTATCGAGCAGGTGCAGTTCGGCGCGATCGACTTTACCCGTGTTTCGATCAGCCCTCTCGCGGCGTTCAGTCCCGGTCTCGACGCACTGCAGATGCCGTATCTCTACAACAGCACCGATCACATGTGGCGCGTCCTGAAGGGTGAGATCGGTGACGAGATGCTCGCAAGCGTCGAAGAGGCGGGGTTTGTCGGTCTCGCGTGGTATGAATCCGGTGCCCGTTCCTTTTACAATTCGGTTCGCCCGGTCGAAAGTGTCGCCGATCTCGAAGGACTCAAGATTCGCGTTCAGGAGAGTCAGTTGATGGTCGGTCTTGTCGAGGCCCTCGGGGCGGTAGCGACACCGATGCCCTTCGGCGAGGTGTACAGCGGCCTTCAGACCGGCGTTATCGACGGCGCGGAAAACAACTGGCCCAGTTACTACTCCACAAGCCACTACGAAGTAGCCGAGTACTATACGCTGGATCGTCACACCCAGGTTCCGGAGATTCTCGTAGCGAGCAAGATCGCGATGGATCGTTTGAGTCCCGACGACCAGGAGATCATCCGCCAGGCGGCGAAAGACTCAATCGATTTTCAGCGTGAGCGGTGGGCGGAGTTCGTTGCGGAATCGGAAGAGGCGATTCGTGCCCACGGGAACGTAATCACCGAACTGAGCCCCGAGGCTGTTGCGGAGTTCCAGGAGGCGATGCAGCCACTGTACGACGGGCTCAGCGACGAGGCGATGGCCGTTGTTGAGCGCATCCGCGCGGTGGATTAAGCTTTCCAACAGAAACTTAATCGGAACGACCCGGTGGTGGTATATCCATCACCGGGTCGGCAATTCGCAACGGAGCGGACCGTCGGCGCCGGATTGAGAACTGCCGGTCCGTTTCCATCTCCGGGGGTGCCTATGGATGTCCTTCGACGAAGCGTGATCCGCTTCTTCGACTTTCTGTCTCGCATCGCGATCGCCGTCGCCGAAATCCTGCTTGTCGGTATGGTCCTGTTGATCGGGGCGAACGTATTCATGCGGTATGTCCTCAACTCAGGAATTTTCTGGGCGGAGGAGATAGCGCTTGTCATGGCGGTATGGTTTATCTTTATCGCAATGCCCCTGGGGGTACGCAAGAACCTCCATATCAGTATCCACCTCTTCCGGAACCCGGTCCCCTGGCTCGACAAGACTCTCGACGCCCTCAAGGCGATCGCGGTGATCGTCCTGGGGTACGTCTTTCTCCGGTACGGTGCGATTCTGGTTCAGTATACCAGTCGGTCGATTATGCCCGCCACGGAGCTTCCTTCGTCGACGCTGTACCTGATTCTCCCCGTTTCGGCGGTCATGATGATCTACGAGGGGATCACCGACCTGTTCGGGTACCAGACCGACTCCGATGAGGGAGAGATCGAAGAGATCCTTCACAAAGAGGTGATCGATGGCTGACATCTCCACCGCTTCGACGATCCTCCTCGTCTCGTTTTTCATCCTCCTCGTATTGCGGGTACCGATCACCTTTACCCTCGCGTTTTCTTCGATCATCACCGCCTGGTACCTGAATATTCCGATGATGGCGATCACCCAGCGAATGGTGCAGGGGGTGAAATCGTTCAGCCTTCTGGCGATCCCGTTCTTCATCCTTGCCGGCGAGATTATGAGTCGCGGTGGTATCTCCCGGCGACTCATCGAGTTTTCCAACGTACTGATCGGTCGCGTCCAGGGCGGGCTCGCCCAGGTCAACGTGTTGGCGAGCATGTTTTTCGGGGGGATATCGGGGTCTGCAGTCGCCGACGTGAGCTCGATCGGAACGATCATGATTCCCGTCATGAAGCAAAAGGGATACGACGCCGACTATTCGACGGCGGTGACGGTTACCTCCGCGTGCCAGGGGATTATCATCCCCCCGAGTCACAATATGATCATCTATTCCCTTGCCGCAGGGGGCGTTTCCGTCGGCCGACTCTTTCTCGGTGGATTTGTACCAGGAATCCTTCTCGGCCTGGCGTTGATGGCGATCAGTTATGTGATCGCCGTCAAGCGGGGGTATCCGAAAGAACGGAAGTACACCCTCAAGGAGGCGGTGGTCGTCACGAAAGATGCGGTCCTGGGACTGATGACGGCGGTGATCATCATCGGTGGTGTGATCACCGGTGTATTCACCGCGACGGAAAGCGCGGCGATCGCGACGATTTATGCCTTTATCATCACGTTTTTCGTGTATCGCGAGATTTCGCTGCGGGCGTTTCCGCAGATCCTCCTGAACACGCTGAAGACGCTGGCGATGGTGATGAGCCTGATCGCCGCAGCGAGTGCCTTCGGATACCTTCTGGCGTTCCTGCGGATACCGGCGAAAGCGACGGAACTGCTGCTCTCGATCACCACGAGCAGAGTAGCGCTGCTGCTCCTGATCAACGTGCTCCTGCTCCTTCTGGGGATGATCATGGATATGGCTCCCCTGATCCTGATTACCACCCCGATTCTGTACCCCGTCGTGGTAGGAGCGCTGGGGCTCCACCCGGTTCACTTCGGAATCATCATGATGCTGAACCTGGGGATCGGACTGGCAACGCCTCCGGTGGGGTCGGCGATGTTCGTCGGGTGCGCCGTCGGAAAGATCTCGATCGAGAAAGCCGCCCGGGCGATGGTGCCTTTCTACATCACGATGGTGGGAGTCCTGATGCTGGTCACCTTTGTGCCCCAGATCGTGATGTTCATTCCGAATCTGGTTATGCCCTGAGCGGAGTAGCGGGGTGCCCCCGGCTCCGGTGTGCCCCGTCGCCGCCGGGGCGACCTCGCCGGGACGGGCGCGCCGGGACAACTGTTCGTCCGGACGGGCCCGCCGGGGCAACCGCGCCGCCGAAACGGGCGCGCCGGGACAACTGTTCGTCCGGACGGGTCCGCCGGGGCAACCCCGTCGCCGCCCCTCGTCAGTCGTTCAACGGATCCTCATGCCCCGCCTCGATCGGGTTTCGTGCTTCGAAGGGCGAGAGGTACACCCGCGGACGCGGGCGGACGATGATTTCCTCGCACTCCCTGGCGAGGCGCAGGAGCAACGCTTCCTCCCAGTGGCGACCTATGAACTGCAGACCCGTGGGAACCTGTGAGTAGATGTTGCCGTCCTCATCCCGCTCCTCTTCTTCGTGGCGCCAGAAGCGGCGGCTGTGGGCGGTTACGAACCCCGCCGGAACACTGACCGCAGGGTACCCGAGCATATTCGCCGGAATCGCGAATCGCATCGACTGGGTCAACGAGGCGAGGTCGGAGACGCCGGAGAGGAGACGGCTCCGATGGAGCCGGGGCGACAGGTTCGCCGTTGTCGGGGTCGCGATCACATCCACCGATTCGAACACCCGCTGGAAATGCGTCAGCAGGCGTTCCCGCACCTGTTGCGCCTTGATGTAGTCCTCACCGGTGAGGAATCGCGCAAGGGCGAGGTTTACCCGGGTTTCGTTTCCGAAATCGCTCCGACGGTCCCGGAAGAACTCGCTCAGGGCGGTGCGCAACTCGGTGGTGATCGTGATCAGGTGCGCCACCCGCAGGCTGTCGAGTTCGGGGATCTCGATATCGACGATCTCGGCACCTCGTTCCTGGAGCCGGTCGACGAGCGCCTGCGCCGCCGCGACAACCTCTTTCCGGGCGTCGTTGAACCAGGGGCGATAGATCCCGATGCGTACCCCCGCGGAGGAATCGAGGAAGCCGTCGAGGTTGGGGCGCGGCTGCACCTGGCTGTGAGGATCCTCCGGGTCGGGCGCGGCGATCGTGAGATACGTCAGCGCAAGGTCCCGTGCGTTTCCGGCGATCGGCCCGGGGTTGCCGACGGTCCGGCCGAGGGGAAACTCCCCGCGGACGCTGGTTCGGCCAAAGGTGAGTTT
Organism: Alkalispirochaeta sp.; assembly: GCA_046540055.1. GTDB lineage: Bacteria > Spirochaetota > Spirochaetia > DSM-27196 > Alkalispirochaetaceae > Alkalispirochaeta. The sequence goes on along the minus strand of JBKHFT010000080.1, from coordinate 825 downwards.
GAGCCCGAAGACGCCACAGTACGCGGCGGGGATCCGCACCGATCCGCCTCCGTCGACACCGATCGCTGCGGGACAGATCCCCGAGGCGACGACGCCGGCGCTCCCGGAGGAGGAACCGCCGGGGTAGCGCCACGGCGCGTAAGGATTCACCGGGGTTCCGTGGAAGGGGTTGAGACCGGTGACGCCGAGCCCGACCTCGTGCATGTTGGTTTTACCGATAATCATCGCTCCCGCAGCGCGGAGGCGTGCGACGAGGGCCGCGTCGGCGTCGGCGCTGTCGATGGTGAGGAAACTGGTTCCCAGAGAGGTCGGAAAGCCCTCGATATCAAGTTCGTCCTTGATCGCGATCGGAACCCCTTCGAGAACCGATCGGGCGCTGCCGTTCGCGATGCGTTCGGCGGAGTCCTCTGCCTGGCGACGGATCTCCCCGGCGTTCCACGAGATGAACGCGTACAGCGGGGGATTCCCCCGGTCCTGACGCTCAAGGACGTGAATGATCCGCTCTGCGACCTTCAGTGGTGAGAGGGATCCGTCGTGGTAACCCCGGGCGTAATCGGCCATAGAGGGAAAGACAAAACTCTCCTCGGGGCGCCGGGTCGTTCCGATCTCCTTGAGGATGTCGAACTCGGGGAGTGCCGTTTCTTCTTCGCCGACCGAGGGTCGATCCTTCGGTGGAACCAGGGGATACCATCGGGGCGCTTCCCGGAAGCGGGTCGCCCGAAACGACTCGACTCCGAGACGCGACAGAAAGGACGGGGCTGCGAGACGTCCGGTACCGTGACGCTCGAGTATCCACGCAAGGAACAAGAGCCTGCTCCCCTCGAT
>JBKHFT010000079.1:0-14099 GCA_046540055.1 Alkalispirochaeta sp. | reverse complement strand
CTTTCCGGGTCATCCATCAACTCCGTCCCGTGGTGTCGGACCGACAGATCGGGCCACCAGGGAATCGATTCCGGTGCTCTCCTCATACCGCCTGTAACAGCGCCGACTCGACGGTCAGCCCCGGGCCGAACGCCGCGGCGAAGATCTTCCCGCCGTCGCCACGTTCGAGTATCCGCTGCAGGACGAAGAAGATCGTAGCGGAACTCATGTTTCCATACTCCCGGAGCACCGCGTAGGAGTCGGCAAACGCCTCGGTGTCCAGATCGAGGGCGTCGGCGGCGCGGTCGAGTATTGCCCGTCCTCCGGGATGGATCGCCCAGGTATCCACATCGCCCCGGGTACGGTTTGACCCTGCGAGAAGGTCGTCCACAACTCCGGCGATATTCCGCTGGATGAACTTCGGCACGTACGCCGACAGACGCATGTCGAATGCGATCGGACCGATCCGCCAGGCCATGTCGGATTCGCTCCCGTCGATCACGCGTCCTGCGTAGTCGAGCATCCGGAGTCCCCGAGCGCCTGGGGGTCTCTCCTCGGGAAGACCGGCGGCGCCGGTGATCAGCGTTGCCGAGACGCCGTCGGCGAAGAGCGCATTCGCCACCATCATGTCCGTTTCCGCTTTCAGTTGCAGGTGAAGTGAACACAGCTCCACGTTGACGATCAGTACCCGTGCGTCGGGGTCGGCGGTACAAATGCTGTGCCCCAGTTTCAAAGCGGGGAAGGCGGCAAAACAGCCCATAAATCCCAGGTGAAAGCGGTGCACCGTCGGGGCAAGAGGGATCCGGCGCATGATCTCGAAATCGAAACCCGGCGCGGAGAAACCGGTACAGCTGACGGTGATTAGATGGGTGATGCTCAGGGGGTCCAGGTCCGACCGTCGCCGTTCCAACAGATCGCGCACCGCTTTCACCGAGAGATCCGCAGCGTGGGTAATAAACAGATCGTTCCGTTTCTCGAGTCCCGGTTCCGGTTCGAGATCCTTGTTGGGAGAGTAGAATTGGTACTCCTCGGGCCGACGATGGTAGTCTTCCACCACAGTGTGCCGCTTCTCGATCGCGGTGCTCTCGTAGATGCGATGCAAAAACCGTTTCTGTGCGTCGCTGTACCGGGAGAGACCGGTAATAAACTGCCGCGCTTCCTCCTGGGTATATGACCGAGGGGGTACCGCTGTGACGATATCGGTAATGTATACCGGAGAACTCAGATTTGACATATTCCAAAAGTAACGGTAGCTTCACCGGGAGTACAGCGGCAATGAACCGAAAACGCTACAGACTGACCGACGACGACGCCGAGATCACCTTCGGAAACCCCGATACAAAACGCGAATACAATCGCAGCCTCTTCTCCACCGTCGCTCCCAGATACGATATCGCCACCAGGGTTCTCTCTTTCGGCAGGGACCAGGCGTGGAAGCGGACACTGTTGGAGAAGTGCGGTGTCCCGTTGGATACGGTTGCTCCCGGGCCCGAGGGTGCGGCGGAGGCTCCAGCCGTGCCATCCAGGGGTCGGAACAGACCCCTCCGCATTCTGGACATCGCCTGCGGCACCGGGGACCTGACGCAGGCGCTGGCGGCCCGTTTTCCCGAGGCGGAGGTTATCGGGGTTGATCTGAACCGCGAGATGCTTGCCGAAGCGACACGTCGACTCGAGATTGCCGCCGCCGCGGGCGGCGGAGACCCCGATCCGTCGGCTACCCCCAATGTGAAACCAGGTTCGGTACAGTTTCTGGAGGGAGATATGTCCGCCCTGCCCTTCCCGGACGGCACCTTCGATCTCGTTACCGCCGGGTACGCCCTGCGAAACGCCCCGGATCTCCCGGCGACCGTTGCGGAGATCCGCCGTGTTCTTGCATCCCCCGGCGTGCTGGGGATCCTTGAATTCTCCCGTTCGCCGCACCCCGCCGTTTCCGCGATCTCCGGCGCGCTGTTGCAGTTCTGGGGAAACCTCTGGGGCGTCCTCCTCCACGGTGACGCCGCCGTCTACGGATACATCGCCCGGAGCCTCGCTCACTACCCGAACAGGACCGAACTGGCCGGGCTTCTGGGGGACCACGGATTCCCCCGACTGGACCGGACCCTGCGCATGTTCGGACTGCTGGAGATCACCGTCGCGACGGGCTGATCCGCGTTGTCCCCGCCCCTCACCGAAGGGCGTGCATACTTCGACGGTACGGGATCGTCCGCATCGTAAAATGGGATGCGAGAAATCCCGTGACGGGGGAAGCGAGGGTCATCCCGAGGATCGCACTGCGAAGCGCCGAGGGGATCCCTCCCCGAAGTGAACCGATATGCGTACCCACCGCTGCCCGCTGCGCTGCGGATTCTCCGGACCGGAGCCGTGCGGTTCCATAGATCTGATGAGCCTCTTCGAGGGAGAAACGATCCTCGCCGGTTCGACGAAGGCGGCGCAACAACTCAGCAAGCAACTCCGCGTCGGCGAGGCCGCTGTTCATTCCCTGCCCCCCGATCGGGGACATCGTATGGAGTGCGTCGCCGGCAAGGAAGATCCGTCCCGCTCCGGCGGCCCCGGCGATCCGGGTAACGGGCCGGAACGAACTCGTCCAGGTAAACTCTTCGTTCTCGAGGGGATAGCCGGTACGCTCTCCTACCAGCGCCTGCAGCGTCTCGGGAATCCGATGGGGCTCCCCGACGATCCGGTAGAGCCGTCCCGGCAGCTGGGCGATCCACCGTCGCCGCCCTCCGGTAAGGGGAAACGATTCGATCGCCCCCGTCGGGGTAAACCAGAGGTGCGCATCCGATCCGAGATCGCTCTTGTCAACGGTGTCGCCCATGATGAAGCGGTACGGCATGAATCGGGGGAGGCCGGTGACGCCAAGATCGTCGCCGCATCGCCCGTGGAATCCGTCGGCGCATGACACGAATGACGTATCCAGAACGCTGTTGATAATCCCGTCCGAAACCCTTGCACCACCACGGTGTACCTTCACAAACCGATCGTCCTCGACGGAACTCGCGTCTGCGGCGAGAGACAGCCGTAATCCGTCAACAGTATTCTCGATACTGCCGGTGAATTCGGTTCCTTCGAAGACCGGGACTCCCAGCGTGTTCAACCGCTCCCGAAGGATCGCTTCCGTCTCTACCTGAGGCACCACCAGCACGTAAGGGTGCCTCCCGGAAATACCCGAGAATTCGAGCTGTCCCAGGAGGCGGCGACGACCGTGCACGAAGGCCCGCATCACCGTCACCCCCCGCTCCACCATCGCGTCGGCAACACCGATACGATCGAGGATCTCGAGAGAGGCGGGCATCACACCGATCGCCCGGGAGCCGTCCCGTCCTCCTCTCCTGCGCTCCACCACCACCGTATCGAGTCCGTCCGTAGCGCACAGTGCCGCTACGGTCATTCCCACCGGACCCGCTCCAACCACCACCACGTCGTGCATGGGAAAAGTGTACATCCCGGGGTCGTCCCGGGCAACGCGGTTGCCCCGAACGCAACCGGCCGGAAACGAAGAAGGGAAGCGACTTCCCGGGCCGGTCTGGTATACAATAGATACCCGGGGGGAAACCGTGTCGAAGATACAGAAGTCGCCGAAAGAAATCAGCCTGGACCGACGCCTGATGGAGCTGATACCGCCGTCGTTGACTGAGATCGCCGAAGCGATGCTCCGCGACGAGGAGATCAAGGCGCTTCAGGATTACGCGAACGTGGTAAGCATCAGACGCCTAGGGTATAACGACCACGGGCCGGTGCATATGCGCAAGGTGGTGAAGAACGCGCTCAAGTTTGCCAACCTCTTGCAGGAGGCGGAGATTCCGATGAGTCTCGAGGCGGACGGTGTCGGTACCTTCGAAGACAGCGTGTTCGTCCTATTCACCGCGGGACTTCTTCATGATATCGGGATGACCCTTACCCGGCAGGATCACGAGAATTACAGCGCCCTGCTGGCAAAGCCGATCGTCGAACGCTACCTCGAGCGCCTCTATCCGGAAGATGCCGCGAAACGCGTTATCCTCCGGTCAATGATTCTCGAAGCGATCGTGGGACATATGGCGATGATCCGGATCTATTCGATGGAGGCGGGGCTGATCCTCATCGCCGACGGGTGCGATATGGAAAAAGGACGTGCCCGGATTCCGATGCTGATCAACACGGAGGCGCGAGTCGGTGATATTCACAAGTACTCGTCGTCGGCGGTGGAGCGGATCACGATCGGCAAGGGAGAGGAGAAACCGATCAGGATCGAGATCGAGATGTCCCAATCGGTCGGGTTCTTTCAGGTAGAAGAGGTGTTGTTTCCGAAGCTCAACGTGAGCCCGGCAAGGGTCTATATCGAACTGACCGCCGGAGTGATCGACGAGGAGCCCCGGCGGTACCTGTAACGGCTGGTTGCCCCGCGGTACCTGGAACGCCGGGCTCCCCCGGCGCGGAGACGAAGACAACGGAACCGGGCGTCGTCGCCCGGTTCACGTCACCGCGGTGATCAGATCTCGCCGTGCTCCGCGAGGAACTTCTCCGCCTCGAGGGCGGCCATACACCCCGAACCGGCGGCGGTCACCGCCTGGCGGTAGGTCTTGTCCTGCACGTCACCCGCCGCAAAGACGCCGGGAACCGTCGTCGCCATCGACTTTCCTTCAGTGACGAGGTATCCCGTTTCGTCCATCGAGAGCTGCCCCCCGAGGAAGTCGGTGTTCGGTTTGTGCCCGATCGCGTAGAAGAGGCCTCCCGCTTCGAGGGTCTGCTCCTCTCCGGTCTTGTTGTTCCGAACGTGAACGTGAGTGAGAAGCTTGCCGTCACCGGTGACTTCCGTTGCGTTGTGATTCCACATGATCTCGATCTTCGGGTTATCGAAGACGCGTTTCTGCATCGCCTTGGAGGCGCGAAGCTCGTCACGGCGGACAAGCATCGTTACCTTGCTGCCGAACTTCGCGAGATAGCTTGCCTCTTCGCACGCCGAGTCGCCACCACCGATGACAACGAGGGGCTTGTCCCGAAAGATCGGCAGTGCGCCGTCACAGACCGCGCAGGCGCTCATGCCCCGCTGCCAGTACGTCTCTTCGCCGGGAAGACCGAGGCGCTTCGCCGTTGCTCCCGTGGCGATGATGATCGCCTTCGCGAGAAACTCATTCTTTCCGGACACCACCTTGAAGGGGCGCTGCGAGAGATCAACGGAATCGACGGTGGCGGTCTTGATCCGCGTTCCGAGGCGTTCGCTCTGTTTCCGCATGTCGTCCATGAGAGCGGGGCCCATGATCCCGTCGGGAAAGCCGGGAAAGTTCTCCACCTCGGTGGTGGTTGTGAGTTGGCCTCCTGCGGCGACACCGCCGGCCATGAACCCTTCAAACATCAGGGGATGGAGGTCCGCCCGGGCGGCGTAGACCGCCGCAGTGTGTCCCGCGGGACCCGATCCGATGATGATTACGTTCTCGATATCTTGAGCCATGAACTGTTCTCCTGTAACGCTGTCGGTTGATGAAATTCATATATAGTATAACCATAATAGTATACCGCGCCAAGTAGGTACCCGGAGGGAATCGTGGGCACCCGAGTGTCGCCGTCGCCCGACGGGGTGTGCGTTTTTTCACTGTATCCGTATAGTAATATGATACAATGTCAAAAAGGAGGGGGCGATGACGATAGATGACCCGATCTGCCGAGTCGCGGTGGAAAACGCGGCGGATACGATCATCTTTCTCGATGACCAGGCGTATCCGGAATATATCAATCAGGCAGGTATTCAGCTCACCGGATACGAACTACGGGAGTTACAGGAGTTGCACTCGGAGGAGTGGATTCTCGCGCCCCTCGTCGCCGAACCGGGAATCGTGCGGTACATCTCTCTTGAAGAGACACTTCCCGCCGACCGTGACAGCGTCGAAGACTACATCTTTGTCCACCATCGACGGGGGATCTGGTTACCGGTGCACATGCGCCTTGTGAAAGTTCCCGACGAGGACAAGATGACCGGGGGGTATATCACCTACCTTCGTGACGCCCGAGCGCTGATGAATATGCTCGATCGGATGTCCGAGCTCGAGCAACACGCCCTGATCGATACTCTAACCAACCTGCCGAACCGACGGAACATCGAACACGAGGTGAACACCCGTCTCGACGCGTACAAACGATACAGCCACGGAATGGCACTGTTTATCCTCGATGTCGATCGCTTCAAGAACGTAAACGACACCCACGGACACAACCTCGGGGATATGGTGCTCCGGAACGTCGCGTCGGTAATCCGCACCTCACTGCGAACACCCGATGTGGTCGGTCGGTGGGGCGGCGAAGAGTTCGTGGGTGTCCTCTCCGGTATCGGAGAGACCGCAGTGGAGGACGTCCTCAACCGGATCCGTGAGGATGTCGCGGCGGCGCGGCTGGAGTTCCAGGGCAAGTGGATCGAGGTTACCGCCTCGATCGGTGCAGCCCTGCCGATCTCGAGCGACACTCCCCGGATGCTTATGCAACGAGCCGACGAAGCGCTGTACCGTGCGAAGAACGCCGGACGAAACAGGATCTCCATCGCATGACCCGGAGCTCGAATTGACAGCTCTCCGGATCCCGACTACGATAGGTAAATACACACCCTAAAAGGAAATCACATGGCAGATACACGCGTTGAGTATATGGGGCTCTCCCTGGAAAACCCCTTTGTCGTCTCCAGCTCGAGCCTGACGGACAGCGCCGAAAAGGTGAAGAAATGCGCCAATGCCGGAGCCGGTGCGGTGGTGCTGAAATCGCTCTTCGAAGAGGAGATCCAGGCGGAGATCGATGAGAGCGCCGGAGGGACGGAGCACACCGAAGCGGTCGACTACATCAGAGAGATCCAGACCGGGGCGGGACTCAAGCGGTACACCACCCTAATCGCCGACGCAAAGAAGGCGGTCACGATCCCGGTAATCGCCAGCGTAAACGCCGTAACCCGGAACTGGTGGGAGCAGCACGTGCCCACTCTCGCCGCCGCCGGTGCCGACGCGATCGAACTGAACATCTCCCTGATGCCCTACGACTACAAGGATAACGAGAAAGATATCCTCGACTTTTATATCAAGACGGTCGAAAAGGTGTGCAAACTCGTCGATGTTCCCGTGGCGGTCAAGATCGGTCACTACTTCACCTCGATCCCGGCGGTAGTCGACGCCCTCTCCTGGGCCGGCGCATCGTCGGTGGTACTCTTCAACCGGTTCTACCAGCTTGATATCGATGTGGACCATCTGCGGTTGAAGAGCGGTTCACCGATGAGCACCCCGGCGGATCTTGCCTATCCGCTGCGATGGATCACGATGATCTACGGCAAGACGAAGATGCACCTTGCTGCATCCAGCGGCGTCCACAGCGGCACCGATGCGGTCAAGGCGCTTCTCGCCGGGGCTCAGGTCACGCAGGTGTGCTCCACGATCTACAAGAATGGATACGATCACCTCAGGACGATGCAGACGGAACTCACCGAGTGGATGGATCGCCAGAACTTCCCGGAGATCTCCTCGTTCCGCGGACGCCTCAGCCAGAAGCGGAGCGACAAACCGGAAACGTTCGAACGGCTCCAGTACATCAAAGCGCTGGTGGGACAATCCTGACAGCGGCGGACAGGATACCGGTCGAAGCGATCTCCGCGGTGTAACGTGCCGGGGAGATCGTACGGGACCGTCGCGTCTCTCAGTGCCCGCTGCGGCTCATCAGGCGTTGGCACTCTTTGACGAACCTCTCCGGATCCGAGGGGCTCAAGACGTACTCCCGTCCCTGACTCCGCCGTAGAACGACGAAGCTCTCCGGGCCGGCCGGTCTGCGGTCGCTTCTGACGGGAATCGGGATCGCGCTGAACCCGATGAGGCGGCCGAGAGCGACCTGCCGGTATCCGGCACCGCCGGGGATCTCGCCGCGCCGGTACTTCACGACCCGCTCCCATATACCGTGCCATCCCGTTTTCGATACGGACTGGATCGTCGAGCCCGGGATACGGTACTCCTTGAAGGTGCGCCGGACGATCAGTTCCGTCTCTTCGATCCGGTAGTGCCACCCGATCTTGCCCTGGTCTACCGTGAAGAAGACGAGCATGACCCCGGAGACGACAAGAAGCATCGTCCCCGCACCGGTCCCGCCGATCACGAACCCCATAATCGAAAAGACGATGAACGCTCCGGCGAGGATTGCGATCGTACGGAGGCGGTTGGGGTTTCTCTGAACGTCAAATCGCACCGGTCATCCTCCGTAGTAGTCCTTCGGCGCCGGATGGTTGCCTCCCCTGTACCATAAGCGCTCCGCCGTGAGACGTGGCGGCGGTCCGTCGGCGCCGGTTGGCTGCCCCCGGTTGTACTACACCAGCCCCGCGAACCCGCCGAAGGCGAGGGCGAGAAGACCCGCCGTCACCAGGGAGATCGGCGCGCCTTTCATCGCGCGCGGAACATCGACGAGATCCATCTTCTCACGGATCCCCGCAAAGATGTAGAGGGCAAGCATGAACCCGACGCTGCTGCCGATCGCGAAGACGACTCCCTCCGCCATCGTGTACGAGCGGCCGACCACCAGGATCGCCACACCGAGGATCGCACAGTTCGTGGTGATCAGGGGCAGAAAGACTCCGAGAGCCTGGTAAAGCCCGGGACTCACCTTCTTGAGAACGATCTCGACGAGCTGCACCAGAGACGCGATCACGAGGATGAACGCCACCGTCTGCAGAAAGCTCAGTCCAAGGGGCACCAGGATCAGATTCTGGATCAAGTGCGTCGCGATAGTCGCCATCGTCATCACGAAGATGACCGCCATTCCCATCCCCACCGCCGTAGAGAGGCGGCTGCTCACCCCGAGAAAGGGGCAGATTCCGAGAAACTGGGAGAGGACGATGTTGTTCACCAGAACGGCACTGATGATAATGACCAGGAATTCCATAGGTTACGCGCTCCTTCGGGGTTACGCCCCGGCTCCCGCGGCGGCCTCTTCCGTCGCCGCCGCCCGCTGTACTGCCCGCCGTGCCGCGGCGCTCTCCGCTTTCTCTCGAAGGGTGTTCACCGTTGCGATCAGAAACCCGAGAGCGATAAACGCACCGGGAGGCATGATGAAGACGAGAATCGGATTCTCCGAAAGCCACGGCAGTGGCACCCCGAAGATCTCCCCGGCGCCAAGGATCTCCCGGACGGCACCGAGAAGGGTCAAGGCGAAGGCAAATCCGAGGCCCATACCGAGACCGTCGATCACCGACGTAACGACCGTGTTCTTGCTCGCAAACGCTTCGGCGCGCCCGAGGATGATACAGTTCACCACGATCAGGGGAATGAAAAGTCCGAGCTGCTCGTGGAGTGCAGGGACGTACGCAGCCATCGAGAGATCGATAATCGTGACGAAGCTCGCGATGATCACGATAAACGCCGGGATCCGCACCTTCTCGGGGATCAGGTCCTTCACGAGAGCCACAACGATATTGCTCCCGAGGAGCACCGCGGTAGTCGCGAGGCCCATACCGAGACCGTTGATCGCGCTGGAGGAAACCCCGAGGGTGGGACACATCCCCAACAGCAGTACGAAGACGGGATTCTCCTCGAAAAACCCCTTCAGAAACTCTTTCTTCAGGCTGATATCGCTCATAGTTGGTCTCCCGCCGCTTCCACGGCTTCCCAGGCGCGGTTGATCGCATCGCAGAACGCCCGGGAGGTGATCGTCGCCGCAGTGATCGCGTCGATGTCTCCGCCGTCTTTGGTGACGGCGATTCCGTCACCGACGGACAATCCGTTGAATTGCTCCCGGAACGACTCTTCCGTCATCTTTTCACCGAGTCCGGGGGTCTCGGTGTGGGAAAGAACGGTGGTCCCCGTGATCTCTCCGTCCGGGGTGAAACCGACCATGATCGTGATCGTACCGCCGTACCCCTCGTCGCTGACGCTGCGCACCGCGGTACCGACCAGATCATCACCGTCCCGGGCGGGGTAGATCTCGATCCCGTCGTACTCTTCCGGCGACACCGCCTCATCGGTGGGTGCGTTGTCGAATTCTTCGGGAATTACTGCAGCGACCGCCTGTTTCTGCCGTTCCCGCGCCTGCTCATCGAGAATCGGTTTCGTCTGTCCGTAGGTGAACGCAAGGGCCGCCGCGGAAATGAGCGCGATCGTCGTCAGGACGATAAACATGTTCGGGAGCGTCGATTCGAGCTTCTTCATTTGGCGCCTCCCTTCGCGTATCCGAACTTCCTCGGCTTGATGTGGCGATCGATAACCGGGACGAAGGCGTTCATGATCAGGATCGAGTAGCTCACACCTTCGGGGAACCCACCGAACAGGCGTATCACCCCGGCAAGGATGCCCGCGATCCCGGCGAAGACGATCCGCCCGGGAATCGACATCGGTGAGGTGGTCATATCGGTTACCATGAACCACGCACCGAGCATCGCGCCTCCGGCGAGAATGTGGTACAGGGGGTCGATGTAGGTACCCGGGTCGATCGCCCAGGCGATACCGGTGACTATCGCGAGTCCTGTAAGGTACACAAGGGGTACCATCCAGGGAATGAACCCCTTCCAGATCAGGAACACCCCGCCGATGATCACCGCCAGGGCGCTCGCCTCACCGATACACCCGCCGATGTCTCCGAGAAAGAGTGCCCCGTAGGAGGGGAGCTGGTCGGCGATCGAACCAAGTCCACCGGTACCCGCCCCTTTCACAAGACCCAGGGGCGTCGCCGTGGTAGCCGCGTCGAGGTTCCAGGCCAGAAAGCCCTGAGATCCCGGTTCGGGCCAGGTCGTCATGTCTACCGGAAAACTTACGAGCATGAACGCTCGCCCGACCAGCGCCGGGTTGAACGGGTTGTTTCCGATCCCACCGAACGCCATCTTGGCAACGCCGATCGCGACGATCGCACCCACGACCACCTGCCAGAGGGGAATTCCGGCGGGAACGTTAAAGGCGAGAAGCATCCCCGTTACCACTGCGGAGCCGTCGGTGACGGTGGTCGTTTCCTTCCTGAACATGTACCGGACAACGAAGTGCTCCACCGCGACGCTTGCGGCGACCGCCGTGAGGGTTACGACCAGCGCCCGGATTCCGTAGAACCACACCCCGGCGAGGGTGGTCGGGATAAGCGCCACCACTACGGACCACATGATCCTCGCGACGGACACGTCGCTTCGTTCGTGCGGCGGAAGGGCGACGACCAACCCCTTCGTCGATGCCCCGGCCGGGGTCTGTGCAGATTGTGTACTCATAGTTCCTCGCTTACTTTCCCGCCCGGGCGGCGGCGCGGGCGCGTCGCAACGCGCCGACCTGCGCTTTACCAAGGCGGATCCAGTCGAGGATCGGCCGATTGGACGGACAGGTGAAATTGCAACTGCCACATTCGATACAGTCCATCACACCCTCCCGTTCGGCGTCTTCCCAGCGCTCGGTCCGGCAAAGCTTTTCGAGAAGGTAGGGCTCCAGTCCCATCGGGCAGGCACCGACACACCGGGAACAGCGTATACAGTTGTGAACCTCAAGGCGCCGCGCCTCCGCAGCGTCGATGAAGATCATGCCGCCGGCACCTTTCGTGATCGGCACATCGAAGCTTGCGATCGATTTCCCCGTCATCGGGCCGCCCATCACCACCTTCCCGGTTCCCTCGGGCACCCCGCCGACGGCGTCCACGAGAGCGCTCAGTGGTGTACCGATTCGGACACGAAAGTTACCCCCCTGTCCGGCAGCAACAAGCTTCTTGCCGGTCACGGTGACGATCCGGTCGATAAAGGGTCTGTTCTTCTGGACCGCTTCATATACGGCGATCGTGGTGCTCACGTTGCTGACGACGCACCCCACGTCGAGGGGGAGCTTTCCACTGGGAACTTCCCGCCCCGTGGCTGCCTGGATCAGTTGTTTCTCACCACCCTGCGGGTATTTGACCTTCAAGGCCAGGACTTCGATCGTTCCTTCCGGGATCTTTCCGGCGTCCCGGGCGGTAGCTATCACCGACCGGAGGTGATCGATCGCGTCGGGCTTGTTGTTTTCGATCCCGATCCATCCCCGTGAGACGCCGAGGGCGGTCATGAGGATCCGCGTTCCCACGATGAGTTCCTCCGCACGCTCGAGCATCAACCGGTGGTCGCTGGTGAGGTACGGCTCGCACTCCACGCCGTTGATGATCAGGGTGTCCGCGCTCTTGCCCTCGGGAATCGAGTATTTCACTGCCGTCGGGAAGGTGGCGCCACCGGCTCCGACGATCCCCGCTTCGGCGATGCGGGAGACGATATCTCCGGCGGAGATCGTAACCTCGTCGACGAGATCGGGGGAGGTATCGATCCCCTCTTCCCACTCGTCGCCCTCGACGGTGATCAGAACCGCGTCCCGGCGATACCCCTGGGCGTCGACGACGGTGTCGATCTTCTTCACCTTTCCGGAGACGCTGGAGTGAACCGGTGCCGAGATAAAACCGCTCGCCTTCGCCAGAAGGGTTCCCACTTTTACCTCGGTACCGCGCTCGACGACCAGTTCACCCGGTTTCCCGATGTGCTGGGACACCGGGATCGCCACCTGCGCCGGAACGGGGAGGTCGACGATCGCTTTCGCGGCGGTGAGTTTGTTCTCCGGGGGGTGAACCCCGCCTATCTCAAAGGTCTTGAACTCTTGCATGGCTGCTCCTCAACGCTCCGTTGCCTTACGTGGCAGCAGGCTCTTTCTCCGTCTTTTTCGGCTTCGGTTTCGGGGGCTCGAAGGTCGCGGCGATCGCGTTTGTCGGACAGACCGGCACACACTGACCGCAGGCGATACACTTGTCAGGGTCGATGTACGCCAGGTTGTTCTCGATCGTGATAGCCTGGACGATGTTGTCACACGTCTTCTTGCACAGACCGCAGCCGATACACGCCACGGCGCAGTTCTTCTTTGCAACGATCGCCGGTTCGGTGTTTCGGCAGTTGACGAATACCCGTCGACTTCGGCGACCGACGGGACGGATCTCGAAGAGGTTCCGGGGACACGCTTCGACGCAGGCGCCGCAACTGGTGCATTTTTCCTCGTCCACCTCGGGCAGCCCCGTCACGGGGTTCATCGAGATCGCGTCGAAGGGACACGCCACCTCGCAGTCGCCAAGCATCAGACACCCGAAGGGGCATCCGCTTTCTCCCGCGAAGGTACTGTGGGCGATGGCGCAACTCTTCGGACCGTCGTAATTCGCTTTGGCCGGGGCGTGTTCGCAACTGCCACCACACCGCAGAACCGCCACGGTGGGTTTCGCGCTTCCCGTGTCGAGTCCGAAGTACTCGCCGATCTTCTTCATCGTGTCCTGTCCACCGGGCGGACAGTTCAGGTGGGATATATCGCCGCTATCCGCGGCTTCCACCAGGGCGGTTGCCATTCCGGAACAACCGGGGAATCCGCAGGCCCCGCAGTTGATACCGGGAAGCATCTCGGTAACCTCGTTGATCCGCGGATCTTCCTCGACGTGGAACTTTTTCGCCGTGAAGTAAAGAATCGTCGCAAACACCGCGGCAACAACGCCGAGGGTAAGGACCGAGAAAAGGATAATCTGACTCACTGTACACCTTCCTTGTGAAGTGTTGCGAACGTTCGTGGTGTCACGATCGGTGATGCACTGAACTGGATCGTCTTGATGAAGTATTCCCGGGTCAGGTACAGGACACCGTAGTACGGCACGAGGGTGCCAAGCCCGGCAAGGGCGGCGAGCTCTTCGCTCCCGAACGGCTTCCGCAGGAGAAACAGGGTGGTTACCACAAGAAGGAGCGGAACGAGAAACGCCAGGATCACACCGATCCAGCCATACCGCTCCGCCATCTCGAGGCGCACCGCCATCCCCTCCCGGAGGTTTCCCCCTGCGGGAACGGTGATCACTTTTGCCTTCGCATCGCCGGCGGCGCAGATCCCTTTGATCCGACAGGAGGCGCAGGCGCTGGTCTGTACGATCTGTATATTTGCTACATCGTCGCGGACGGACATGACTCGTCCGTTCTGGCTCACGACACGGCACTGGTTATCTGGGTGGTTCATGGTTTAGCCCTGTGTGGGATGTGTTGTACACCGGAAGTATACATGGGACCGTCGCTTTTTGCAACGACCTTCACGATAATCGATGGTTTATACCTGATTAAATTCGAAGTGATATTTTATTATCATTTTGATAATGTTTAGCGCAGGCGGATCGGGGCGGTCAGGGCGAGCCGGGGC
>JBKHFT010000078.1:0-14225 GCA_046540055.1 Alkalispirochaeta sp. | reverse complement strand
GACTGGTACAACAACAGAAGGATCATGGAACCGATCGGATATCGGACTCCACGGGAAGCGGAAATAGAGTATTATCAACAGCGGATGAGGACGGCCGAACGCGTCGGACTCACACAATAAACTCTCCGGCAAACCCGGGTCGATTCAGTTTGGCTGACCTCTTCAACCCGGGTAAAGCTGTTCCCGTCCCATTCAGTAATGACACCGGTGATCAGAGGCGTTCCATCGATATCCCGTTCCTCCATATAGTTTTCTTCGAAATAGAGCGTTTCTCCTTCCCGGCTGTAGTCTTTCGACCGGCCATTCTCGTCAGAATTGAAGCTGATCGTCCAGCTCCCTTCCAGTCGAGCGCCGTCTTCGGGGCCGTTCATGTCACATCCCCAAAACGCA
The DNA here is from genome assembly GCA_046540055.1 of Alkalispirochaeta sp. Classification (GTDB taxonomy): domain Bacteria; phylum Spirochaetota; class Spirochaetia; order DSM-27196; family Alkalispirochaetaceae; genus Alkalispirochaeta. The sequence continues at coordinate 13,835 of JBKHFT010000078.1, read as the reverse complement.
ATAATCGTCAGAAACAGGAAGGTAGCAAACATTCTCCTCATCGACTGAATTTCTCCCAAATCGGTTTAAAAAAAGAAGAAACCTGAAACCAAATCACTGGGATATGCTAGATTACGCACATTGGACATAATACCCAGGATGTGAATTCTGGATTACCAGATCGATACTACCATGGATGAGCTTCATAGCAAAGGCGAAATCGCTCTGAGGCGATTGCGCTGCAGAGACTTTCTCGATAACGCCCGGGGAAGGGTACATTGTATCATTCACCATCACGACGGTTTGCTGCCGAACAAAAGAGCCGTTCGCGAGGAATCTTCGTGCTGCCAGTCGATCCACCCATCGATGCATGACCGGTCGCCTCCTCTTGTGATTCGCCGGAAGCACGGTAGACGCGATCGGTAGCTCATCGGTGATAGTTAGGGAGCTCTACCGCGGGCTCAAGGGAAGCGCCGGGCAGAGCAGTTCAATTCCTGACCACATACGTTCTCACGAGGCTTTACCCGGCATCCAGCCACTGTTTCGCCCCGCCTGCACCGCCTGCACCGCCTGCACAGTCCGGCGGCCCGGATAACCCCCGGCCCGCCGGCTTCGTCCTTCTATCTGCTGAGTTGTGTCACACGATTTTCTATACAAGGAAGAACCCTGTGCATTTTTAAATGACTGGATTAGTATGGTACATACGGAAGGTGGAGGGAGAGGGAAGCGACACGGCGGATGATGGTCAGGAACACACAGGGAGGCGCGAATGAAGGGTGTAAGACGAGGTATAGCATTTCGAATTATCGGGTTGTTCGCGGGTGTGTTGGTTGTTCTGACGGCGGGGCTGATTTCACTGGCAATAGTGATGGTGCAGACAACAGCGCGTACTACTCTTCTGGAAATGACATCGGAGAAGATGGCCGGGGATATCGCTTCCGCAGAGTTCTACGTCGATTCTCTCTACGGTGAAATAGCGCTCGAGGATGACGGTCTCGTCGATGAACATGGGGATCCCATTGACGGCCGGTACGAGGTTGTGGACCGGGTATCTCGAGACCTTGGTGTTGTCAGCACGATTTTTGTCCGTGATGGAGATGACTTCCGGCGTGTTGTTACGAGTATTCGTGATGCCGACGGCGACAGGGTTGTCGGGACGATGCTCGGTTCCGAAAGCGCGGCGTACCGTCCGGTAAGGGACGGCATCCTTTATATCGGTGAAGCTACGATTCTTGGTGCACGCTATTTCACCGGCTACGATCCAATTTTCGGCGAGGACGGATCGGTTATCGGGATTCTTTTTATCGGCATCGAGATGACCCGGGTCAACGAACTCATCACCAGTGGTGTGCGGACTGCGGTGGCCGGTCTTCTGGGGGCATCCTCGGTTCTTCTGTTGCTGGCTCTCGTACTTGGAGTGGTCATGATCACCCGCTCGGTATCTCGCCCGATTGCCGCTGCGGCGGCCATGGCGGAAACACTTGCCCGGGGGGACCTCACCGGCAGGGTTGAACCACGGTACCTGCGTCGCAACGACGAGATAGGTCTTCTCTCCCGGGCGTTTGAAGAGATGCAGGGAGCCCTGACAGGGGTGGTGGAGGGGATTCAACACGCCGCAGACCAGGTTGCAGCGGGAAGCGGCCAGATCAGTGAGACGTCAAGTCTGCTTTCCGACGGAGCATCAAAGCAGGCGGCAGGGGCCGAGGAAGTGTCATCCTCCATGGAAGAGATGGGGGCCGGTATACGCCGGAATGCCGAGAACGCTTCCGAGACGGAAACGATCGCCACAGCCGCAGCCCAACGGGCGGAGGACGGCGGAGCAGCAGTAACCGGTACAGTTGATGCCATGAACGATATCTCCCATCGGATTGGTGTGATCGAGGAGATTGCCCGTAACACAAATCTCCTTGCCTTGAATGCTGCGATTGAAGCGGCCCGGGCAGGCGCCGACGGTGCCGGTTTTGCCGTCGTTGCCGGGGAGGTTCGGAAACTGGCGGAGCATAGCGGGAAGGCAGCAGCGGAAATTGCCGGGCTTTCCGGAGAGAGTGTCGCGGTGGCTCAACGAGCCGGCGACCTGATCTCGCAGGTTGTACCGGATATACGCAGAACGGCAGAGCTCGTTCGGGAGATCGCCGCGTCCAGCAAGGAACAGGATATCGGTGCGGAGCAGATCAACGATGCTCTGACCCAGCTGGACCGAGTGGTCCAGCAGAACGCATCCTCATCGCAGGAAATGGCGTCGATGGCGGAAGAACTGAGCGGTCAGGCAGAGCAACTGCAGGAGGCGGTGGCGTTCTTCCAGGTGGAGCGACGGAGAATCGGGAGCTGACGGGTTCTGTGCAACGTTGACGCTTTCGTTCCGAGAGGCCTGGACGCTTCAGGGTCGCCCTGCGAGGCGGGTGGCCCGGATCGATAGCGAGGCCGGCTCCCCGGACGCCCCGATAGCCCTGCGATCCGGGTGGCCTTTTCCACTTCCCGGAGCAGCGCGATAGAGAACCGTGAGGTTCTTCGACTGGTTTTTTTTGTCTTCTCGTAGTACCTTTGTACGACTACGCCACGCTTTCCCGATTACATGGAAGATGTGCGGAACAACAGCCGTATCGATGTACGGCTGTCTTTTCGTGTGTCCTCGGGCGGTGAAAGCGATACGAAAGGGTTTCAATGGACAGATTGCTGGGTATTATCCTGCTCCCGCCGGAGCAACTGGTAAATGTTGTTATTTCGATGGGCCTCGCCCTGATTCTTGGATTTGTGATTGCCGGTGTGTACCGGTACACCCACCGCGGTATGAACTATGAGAGCGGGTTTCTCGCGACGCTGGTGCTTCTTGCGCCGATCGTGGCGGTGGTGATGCAGTTTATCCAGGGAGACCTGGTGCTGTCTCTGGGGCTGGTTGGGTCTCTGGCGATCGTGCGGTTCCGGACCCCCGTCAAGGATACCCGGGATATGGTGTACCTATTCTGGATCATCGCGATCGGTCTCGGGACGGGAACGTTGAACTGGACCATCGCGATCATCGCGACGCTGCTCATGTCTGTTGTTACGACGGCGTTTTACCTTTTCAAGTACGGCCGTCCCCTCCACGCCGAGTACATCCTGGTGGTCTCCGGCAGCACTCCCGGTGGGGAGGTGCCGGTTGACCGGGTGGTGCGTCAGCGGCCGGCGAACGTGCAGCTCCGCAACCATGAGGTGCAGGGAAAGAACTGGGAGCTCACCTACGAGCTGCGGTTTGCCCGGGAAAAGGAAGGAGGGGTTCGCACGGTGGTTGGAGAACTGCAGGGGATGGACGAGACGGAACGGGTCTCTCTTCTCACCCCGCAGCTCTCCCTGCCGATGTGAGGGATCGCCGATGAACGGTGTCTCACGATTTGAACGAAAGTACCTTCTCGATCTGGACGAGTACTATCCGCTGCGGAACCGGATTCGTGCCTTCGCCGAGTCCGATCACTATACGCGTCTCGCCGGGCACTCGTATCTTGTGCGCAGCATCTATTACGACACCCGGGACTACCGCGCGTGGTACGAAAAGGAAGACGGCGATTTTGGCCGGATCAAGCTCCGGATTCGCGCGTACACCGACCGCCGGGACGCGTGTCGGACCGTCTCGGTCGAGATCAAGACGAAGCAGGCCAACGCGATGGTGAAGTACGCGTCCCACGTGCCCTGGGAGGAGTACGATGAGTTTGTCCGGACCGGTTCGTGGCCGAGTTATGAGGACGAGACGGTCCAGGAGTTTGAGCGACTTCGACAGGTGAGGCAACTGGTACCGGTCTGCCTTGTCCAGTACCGGCGGGAAGGGTTTCGTGCCCGGGACGGTTCGGCGGTGCGCATCACTTTCGACCACGGTGTGGAGAGTACCCGGGCGGACTGGTTGTTTCCGGAATCACCGATTCTCAAACCCCACCGTCCGAGAAAGACGATCTTCGAAGTAAAGACGAGGGAAGGTGAGCCCGACTGGCTCCACGGGGTGGTCCGGCGACACGCTCTCACGTTGAAGGCGAACAGCAAGTACTGGCAGGGGATCGAGGTGATCCGGCCCAATATGGTTACTCCCCGGCAGGTTGCCCCATGAAACGATTGCGACGGTTGCTGGTGGGGTCCCTGTTGGGTCTGGTATTGTTTTCCGGGGGGTATTGGTTTCTCACCGTTATGGTTCCGGAGTCGCCGTTTCTCGATGAACGTCTCGAGGCTGCGGTGCGGGAGGAGCTTGGCGTACGGGGCCGGTATATCCCCGTCAGTGAGCTCGAGGCGCTCACCGAGCTCGACGCCTCGGAACGGGGTATCGAATCACTCGAGGGGATCGAGGGGCTGCCGAATCTGAGGGTTCTCAACCTGGGGGGAAACCGGGTTGACGATCTGCGGCCTTTGACGCAGCTCGACCGTCTGGCCTCCCTCGATCTGCGGGACAACTATATCGCCGATCTCGAGGCGGTCCATCTCGAGCGCCTTGCAGTATTGTCGGAGCTCTCGGAATTGAGCCTGCGAAACAATCGCGAGTCGGCGCACCCGGAGGAGCCTGACAACATCGCACGTATCTCCGATATCTCCGCCATCGCCGCCCTCACCGGGCTGGAGCGTCTTGACCTCCGGAACAATCATGTTGAGGACCTGGCGCCCCTCGCCGAGCTGGAAGCGCTTCGGTATCTGGATCTCCGGGGCAATCGTCTCACCGAGGATGCCGTCGAGGTGCTGGAGCCGCTCCGCCGCCTGGAACACCTGAACCTCCGGGATAACGACCTGCGGGATATATCGGCCCTCGCGTCCCTGGAGCGACTGGTGTATCTCAATCTTCATTCCAATACGCGTATCGAGTCGATCGCACCCCTGGGAGGGCTCCCCCGTCTCGGGACGCTGGTCGCCCAGGGGGTTCCGATCGGTGACGATGCGGGGATTCTCCGGGAGCTGATCAATCTCGAACGGTTGAATGTGCGGGAGACGGAGCTTCGGGATCTCTCGGTGCTGGCGGAGCTGATGGAGCAGGGGGCGCTCCAGGATCATCCGGAGGAGAACGTCTTCGCCGAGGTGGATATCCGGGAAAACCCGATCGGTTCCGCCGAGGAGTACGAGGCGCTCGAGCCGTACTGGGAGAACATCGCGGTCCGCCATCCCGAAGAGTTACCGGAATGAGGAGCACGGTGTGTACACCCCGGTGGGACCGCGGGTTGGGTCTGATTCCTGCGGTCATTGTGATCCTGGTGGTGTTGGTCGGATGTACCGATGAACAGTCTGCCGATGACGAGGGGCCTGACGGGGTTGTGGAGATCAGCTTCGACGAATATCGGGGCAGCCAGGCGACGCTTCCGGAGGGGATCTCCGTTTCCGGCGAGGACGGTGATGGTGTCCCCGTGGGTGGCGACTATTATCCCTTTACGGGGGTGAGCACCCTCAGCCGGGAGGACGAGTTTGTCGGGTTTGGCGCCTTTACCGCCGACGAAGAGGATTATTCGTTCGGTATCCGCGAGCGCGGCTCCTCGGACCTGCGGGATTCCCGGGTGTTCCTGGAGTATGAGAACACCACGGACCGCAAGGTATACGGGCTGCGCGTCTCCTACGATGTAGAGACGTGGTTTATCGGTGAGCGGGACAACCGGATCCGCCTCAAATACCACACCGATACCACCGGTTTCGGGTCGATCGACGAGATCGTCTCCACCACCAACCCCGGGAATGTCGAGGAAGACGATCCTCGACAGGGGCAGGCAGTCGACGGGTCCCTCGAGGAGAACCGGACAACCGTTGAGGTGGCGTTCCATTTCTCCCGGCTCCGGGGTATGGCCGAATCGGGGCTTGACCGCTTTCGTCCTCTCGATGGGGGTGAGAAGGGATACCTGCGGTGGCAGTATTCGAACGATCGCCTGACTGAAGGTGCGCAGCGCAGCGCCCTTGCCCTGAACAACCTTCGGGTGGAGCCGGTGTTTACTCCCGCCCCGTCGGGCGAAGGCGACGGTCGCGACGAGGAGAGCAGCTCCGGGGACGCCGGCAGCGGGAGCGACGCCTCCCCGGAGGATGTGCCTCTTGGCGCCGTCGCCTTCAGCCGCCCACCGGGTATCCACGACGAACCGTTTGATCTCGAGATTCATTCGACACTTCCGGGGGTTCGGATCTACTACACCGTCGACGGGTCGGAGCCCGACCCCGAGGGGATCATGACCGATGAGGAGTGGCGGGAAGCCCCCCGGGAAACGCGACGACGAACGTTCGAGTACCGGGATCCGATCGCCCTGGAGGAGCTGATCCGGCAGGAGAACGATATCACGATGATCCCGACGGCGGCGCGGGAGGACAACCTCGGATGGGAACCGCCGGAGTCGGAGGTTCCGAAAGGCGCGGTGGTCCGGGCGATCGCTCTGGGCGATGTGACCCGTTCCGCGATGAAAAGCGGAACCTTTTTCGTTCGCGACGAGGAGAGTGACCACGACGCGTTGCCGATCTGGAGCATCCAGACCGACCGTGGAAATTTCTTCGACCCCGATTCAGGGATCTACGTTCCCGGCACCGACCTCCCGGAGGTCAACTACTTCCGCCGGGGGAGCGACTGGGAACGGGAGGCTCACGTCGAGTTTTTTGAAGAGGACGGCAGACGTGTCCTTGCGCAACAGATGGGAGTCCGGATTCACGGAAACTACACGCGAACCTTCGCCCAGAAGACGTTACGTCTCTATTCCCGCACCGACTACGGTCCGGGACGGATGCGCCACCGGTTTTTTCCGTCGAGAGACCTCGACGACTACAACCGGATGCTTCTGAGAAACGGCGGCAACGACTGGATGGGGGGGATGCTCACCGATCCGACGCTGCAGACACTGGTGCAGCACCTTCCCATCGACACCCAGCATTACCGGCCGTCGGTGGTCTATCTCAACGGTGAGTACTGGGGACTCCACAATATGCGTGACCGGCCGGATCAGCACTACCTGGAGACGCGGTACGGCGTGCCGAGGGACGAAGTGGTGATCGTCCTGATCGAAGGAGTCGTGGACACCGGGCAGTGGGACGAGGAGGGCGAGCTCTACCAACCGTACATCGAGTTTCGGGATCGCGTCTCCTCCGGGGAGATCGCCGGGTGGGATGAACTGAACGAGGAGATGGCCCTCAGCGAGTATATCGATTACCTCTTTGCCCAGGTCTACGCCGGGAACTACGACTGGCCGCAAAACAACATTCGATACTGGCGGTACACCGGCCCCGATCGGACCGAAGAAGAGGGGCCCCGGGACGGCAGATGGCGGTGGATTCTCTACGATGTGGACTTTGCTTTCGGACACCAGCTTGCAACCACCTTCGATATGGTGGAGTGGACGTTTGGCTACACCGAGGACCACCCGTTCCTCCAGGAAGGACGCCGGGAGGATGAGCAGGACCGCTTCGAGCTCAACCACCGCCTCGTCGATACCGAAGATGTCCGGCATGAGCTGCTCCAGCGGTTTGCGGTACACCTGGCAACGACCGCCCGGGAAGAGCGAGCCCTTGCGCTGGTGGATCGCCTTGCCCGGCGTATCGAGGGGGAGATGCCCCGGCAGATCGCCCGGTGGGGGCGACCGGAGTCAATGGATGAATGGGCCGAATCGGTGGACCGGATGAGGGATTCTGCCCGTCGCCGCCCGACGATCGTACGGGACGATCTCGTACAGTTCTTCGACGATGCGACGGGTGTCGCGGAGCTTACGATCCGGGGGCTTACCGGGGACGGCGGAGTATCCCTGCACACGGTGGATCTCGCGGAGGATACTCCGGGTGTGGAAATCCGGGACGGGCAGTGGTCGGGACTGCTGTTGACCGGTATCCCGGTAACACTGGAATCGACCAACACGGACCTGCGGGAGGCCTCCTTCGACGACGAGAATCGGGTGGAGGTAACCGAGCGGTCCCGGGATCGGCTTTCCTTCTATCTCACGGAAGCGACGGCTCTCGCTCTTCCTTCGCCCCGGGAGTAGCGATCGCCGGAGACGGGCCCGGTGTGAGGCGCCCCTGGGTGAGGCGGCTGCCGACGCCGGATGGTTCAAGCGCGGAGAGGAGAGCCCCCCGAAGATGGGTGTTATCTACCACCGCTTTCAAGGCATCGGCGCCGGAGCCGGTAGCGTAGAGAGGCACCGGCGTCGCGGTGTGTCCCGTCGTCGACCACGTTACCTCGGGGAGTCTGCCGGCTCCGCGATCGCGGGATACCGCGAGGCCTCCCGTCTCGTGGTCCGCGGTAACCACCAGAAGAGTGTCTTCCTGCAACTCCGGATGGCTGAGGAGCATCTCCACCACCGCGTCGAGTTCCAGTACCTCCGGAATCAGCCGGCGTATATCGTTGGCGTGGCCGGCGTGATCGATCCGTGCCCCCTCGATCATCAGAAAAAACCCGTCTTCGTCCCGGGCGAGGATATCTACCGCGGTTTCCGCCATCTCGACGAGGTCCGGAATCTCGCCGGGACGTCCGTCGGCGAGGTAGGGGATGTGCCCCTCTCCGAAAAGACCGGCGATCTTATCACCCGGGGAGATCTCCCGTGCTGTACTCGCTAACGATGCGGCGTCACGGACCACGGTGTATCCCGCGTCTCCGACGATATCCGGGTCCATCCCGTAGCCGCCGCCGCCGAGGATCACATCCGGCCGTGTCTGCGTGAGGTAGTCGTCGGCGATTCCGCCGAAGTCCATGCGGCTTTCGACGTGAGCTCCAAAGGAGGCAGGGGTGGCGTGGGTGGTGTACGCCGTCGTTACCAGTCCCGTTGCCCACCCCTTCGCCGCGAGCTCTTCGGTGACCGACGGAAGCTCGCTTCCGTCACCGGGAAAGCGCATGCCGACAACCCCGTTGCGCACCTTCACCGCCGTCGCGAGGGCGGTCCCGGCGGCAGCGGAGTCGGTAATCGCGTGGGATGCACTCCCGGTCTCCATCGTAGCCGTCAACGGAAGGGACTGAAGTACGAGCCCGTTTTCCGTGCCGGTGTGATAGCGACTTGCCGCTTCGAGTTGCGCCGCTCCCATCCCGTCGCCGATGACGAGGATGATTCGCCGGGCCCCTCCCTCGGTCGGGTCGGGGGTCTGCTGGACCGTGAGGGGAGGTTCTTCCAGGGGGGCGTCGACGCGAGGTTGAACCTGCATCGACGGGTCTTTCCCGGCGGTATACCCCGACGCAGCAAGAACAAGGATCACCATCGCAGCAAAGAACATGATGCGGAAGTGAGCCGGGAGGCGATGGCGATACACATTGCGAACGGGACGCGCCGATCGGTCGGCGGGGTGATGCTGATGATGAATCATGAACGTTTCCTTCGGAGCTCTGTGCAGGCACAGTGCACACAGATGTACGAGTTAACCAAGATCAAAAACATATCACGAAGCCCCCCGGAAATGCACTAGGTCCCGTGTTGTCTGGATGGAAGGATTCGTTGACACCCCGATGAAGTAGACGTAATCTGATCAGAAACGGTGTCGCGGTGCACGGGCAAAGAGCTATGTGTACAGGCGGTACGCAGCGACACCATTTCACAACAGGCTTGTTTAAGGAGGGTCTCGTGAAACGATTGGTTGTTATCTCGTTGTTGGTGCTGCTGGTACTCTCACCGGCGTTCAGCCAGACGCCGGTCAATCTCTACGGTCGGGGTGCTACCGGTGAAAACGGTGTCGTCGCAGCGGCCAAACCGGAAGCGTCGCAGGTTGGCGTGGACATTCTCCGCAAAGGGGGCAATGCGGTGGATGCGGCGGTGGCCGTCGGGTTTGCTCTGGGGGTTCTGGAGCCGAACGCGTCCGGTCTCGGCGGTGGTGGCTTCATGCTGATCAAGCTCGCGGATATGCGGGAAGCGGTGGTGGTCGATTTCCGGGAGAAGGCGCCCGCTGCGGCACGTCCCGACATGTTTCGCCTCGATTCGGACGGGAATGTGATCGGCCGGACAAATATTCTTACCGGTCTCGCCTCGGGCGTTCCCGGGGAAGTTGCGGGTCTCCTTACCGCTCTCGAAGAGTACGGTTCCGGGCGGTTGAGCCGCGCTGATGTGATGCAGCCGGCGATCGATTACGCCGTCAACGGATACCGCGTCACCGAGAACCTCTCGCCGATCATCGCGAGCAATCTCTCGAAGATCAACGATTACCCCGCCACGGCCGAGATCTATACCGACGACGGGCTTCCCCCGGAGGTCGGTTCGATCATCCGTAACCCCGACCTTGCGAATACGTTGCGCCAGATCTCCCGGAGCGGCCGGAATGCGTTCTACCGCGGTCGCCTTGCCCGGCAGATCGCCGAAGGTGTCCAGGCTGCCGGCGGTATCATTACCGTCGAAGATCTTGCAGACTACGAGGTCGAGATCCGTGAGCCGATTACCGGGACGTACCGTGGGTACGATATCATTTCGACCCCGCCTGCGAGCTCCGGGGGGACGATCGTGATCGAGATTCTCAATATCCTGGAGAACATCGATATGGCGTCCCTCGGGATCGGTACCACCGAGGCCGCTCACGTCTGGATCGAGGCGATGCGCCTCGGCTTCGCTGATCGCGGCGCCTATATGGCCGATGCAGACTTCGTGGACGTGCCCCTGGAGGGGCTGACCAGCAAGGAGTTCGCTCGCCGGCGGTTTGAAGAGATCGACATGAACCGGGCGATGGGACGCGCCGAGTCGGAGGACCCGTCGCGTTACGAGAGCGGGTCGACCACCAGTTATGCGGTGATGGACGACGCGGGGAACGTGGTCGCCGTCACGAAGAGTATCAACTATTTCTTCGGTTCCGGTCTCACGATACCCGGAACGGGCATCCTCATGAACAACCACATGGGAGACTTCGTCGCTCGCCCCGGCCATATTCAGTCCGTCGAGCCCGAGAAGCGGCCTCTCTCGTCGATGACGCCGACGCTGGTCCTCGATGAGCGGCACCGACCGTTCATGGCGGTGGGCTCCCCCGGGGCTACCCGGATCATCGGGGCCGTCGCCCAGACGATCTCCAACGTCGTGGACCTCGACATGCCGATTCAGGATGCGGTCATGGCACCGCGGGTGTTCGCGATGGCTTCCGGTGACGCCCAGCTTGAGGGGCGGATTTCGATCAACACGATGAACGGTTTGATCGATCTGGGGCATGATGTGAACGTCCGGAACGACTGGGACGCCTATTTCGGTGGTGTCCACGCGGTCCTCTTTGACCACGATGAGGGGATACTCCGCGGTGGCGCAGATCCGAGACGGGACGGTCAGGCGGTAGGTTTCTGATCAGAAGGATAGACTGGTTTCGCCCCGACCTTCGTTGGGAGGTCGGGGTGTTTTCGTTTCATCGCAAGTGAGGTTTTTTTGATGCGTCGATTCATGTTGTTACTGCTTCTCGTTGTACTGGGTACCCTGTCGATCGGAGCGGAGGCTCCTTCGGGATTCGCCGGTTCCCCGGCGATGCTCACCTCCGTCGGGCAAAGTGCCGACGTGGAGATGATCCGCGTGCTGATGACCCGGTCACGGCTGGATTTCACGATGGATGTTCTTGTGGAGGCCGACGAGCTCTCCGATGAGTTCGGAACCCTTGTGATTGTGATCGGGGGAAGCTCGAAGGGACTCGGAGCCGCAGGTATCAGCGCCGATGCGGAGATGGAGCGAGCGGATGCCTTGATCGACCGCGCTCGCGACCTCGATATGGCGATCATCGCGGTTCACGTCGGTGGCGAGGCGCGACGCGGCGCGTTGTCCGACGGGTTTATCGAGCTTGGTGTACCCGCCTCGGATTACGTCATCGCCGTAGAGGCGGGGGACAAGGACGGACTGATCTCCGACCTCGCCGACGACGCGGATGTGCCGGTAACACTGGTCCCCCGTATCTCCGGTGTCGGGTCGCCCCTGGCGGCATCCTTCGAATAACGGAACGACAGGTATACACGTGGAACCGGTCATATTCCTCGTCATGGTAGGCGTATTCGCCGTTGCCGCCTTCGCCGCGAAGTTCCCGATCTCCCTCTCGATGTTGCTCGGCGCGGTGGGCGGTCTTCTTGTCTCGGGAATGGAGTTCGAGCTCAGGCATCTGGTGGAAGGTACCTTCGGTTACGTCGACACGATTCTCGTCATCGCTACGGCGATGATCTTTATGGTCACCGTAAAGGAGAGCGGTGCTCTCGATTCGTTGAATATCGTGATAATACGCCGTTTTCATCAGCGACCGGTACTGCTGCTTCCGTTGCTCATGTTCGTCGCGATGTTCCCCGGTCTGATCACCGGCAGCTCCAGCGCTGCGGTTCTCACCGCAGGCGCGGTGGTGGCGCCGGTACTGATGATCCTCGGGATGCCCCGCCCGATAGCGGGTGCGTTCATCGCGATCGCCGGCATCCTCGGGATGATCGCGCCGCCGGTCAACATCCCGGCGATGATCATCGGCGGCGGTATCGATATGCCCTTTGTCGGGTTCGAGGTACCCCTGCTGCTGCTGACGGTGCCGCTGGCGATCGTTTTCGCCTGGTGGATCGGGTTACGGTCGGTTCACAAGACCGACTGGGAGAAGCTGAAAGGGGAACTCGATATCGAAACCTTCGAACGGTACGGGTTTCGCCTCTTCATCCCGGTCATTCTGGTGGTGGTGCTCATGATCCTGGGCAAAGTGTATCCCCAGGTCTTTGGCCTCGGTTTACCCCTTATCTTCGTGATCGGCACCGCTGCGAGCACCGTCGTCGGGAAGCGTTTTAACATTCTTGCCGCCGCGAAGAGCGCGGTGGATGACGCGCTGCCGGTTCTGGGGATCCTCGCCGGGGTCGGCATGTTTATTCAGGTGATGACCCTCACCGGGGTGCGCGGTTTTGTGGTGGTTGGTGCCTTGTCGGTGTCGCCGGCGCTTCTGTATCTCGCGATCGCGGTAACGATGCCCCTCTTCGGGGCGGTGTCGTCCTTCGGATCCGCCAGTGTTCTGGGTGTACCGTTCCTGCTCGCCCTTCTGGGAAAGGATCAGATCGTGAGCGCCGCGGCGCTCTCCCTTATGGCCTCTCTGGGTGACTTCATGCCGCCTACGGCGCTTTCTGCGATCTTTGCGGCTCAGGTCGTCGGCGAAGAAGGGTACGGACGGGTTCTTCGCGTTCTTCTTCTTCCGTCGGTGGTGATCGCCGGGTGGGCGATACTCTTCATTCTTTTCGCCCAGCAGATCGGCATGCTCTACTGAGGATTTATGCGATGAATTTCATGTTTTTAATCTATATTGTGATCGCCGCAGCGGTTCTGATCCTGACGGTGTGGAATCTTTTCACCGAACGAGACTGGCGCAAGCAGGTATCGGCGGTGATGGTAGCGATCCCGCTTCTGTTGCGGATTCTGTTGATCAAGTAGGCGGTCCTATGAAGACGTATCAACTGACCGCAGTGGTTTTCAGTATCGTCGGCATCGTTGCAGGATGGCAGGCGACGCTGTCCTTCCTTGACCATCGTGAGCCGGAACCGATCGTTCCCGGCCCGGGGGTGTCGGAGGTACGGATGCTCTCGGAGTGGTTCCCCCGCCTCGAGGGGACCCCCGGCGACACCGAGGTGTACATCTTTGCAGGAGACGACACCGGAGGATCAATGCTCGTGCTCGGCGGTAACCACCCCAACGAGCCCGCAAGTTTTCTGAGTGCCACGCTGCTCGTTGAGAACGCCACGGTACAGGCGGGGACCCTCTACGTCATCCCCCGGGCGAACGCCTCCGCCTTTACCCACAACGATCCTCAGGAGGGACATCCCGTATCGTATGGATTCACGCTCCCCGACGGATCCCGGCGGGAGTTCCGGTACGGGTCGCGGGCGACCAACCCGGTCCATCAGTGGCCGGACCCGGAGATCTACGTCCACGCCGCAAGCGGCCAGACCCTTTCTGGAAACGAGACACGGAACCTGAACCGCTCGTTCCCGGGGCGTCCCGACGGAACTCTCACGGAACGGATCG
>JBKHFT010000077.1:0-14510 GCA_046540055.1 Alkalispirochaeta sp. | reverse complement strand
ACCGATGACCCCATCCTTACCATGGATGTGCTCTACCGACTGAGCTACAAGGGCGTGGTTTAGGCTCATGGAACCTATCAGAGGCGGGGAAAATTGTCAAGCAGACCGGATCGTGTCATACTGCACCGGTTTCACCACGGAAACGATCCTTGTCATAGAAGCCGGTCGAATCGTCCGGTTGCGCCTGGCGATCGTTCAACACCTCGTATCCCGATATCACGCTCCAACGGTGGAGCGGTAGGACGCCACCCACTCCCGGATCCGTTCGTCCGATTTGTCCGCCTGACTGTCTTCGTCGAGAATCAGCCCGACGAATCGTCCATCCCGAACCGCTTTTGAACGGGTGAAGTTGTACCCCTCGGTATCGGTAGTCCCGATGATCGTCCCCCCCCGTTCGATCACCTTGTCGTAGAGAAGAGCGATACCGTCGCAGAACGTGTCAGGATAGTTCTCCTGGTCGCCGAGACCCACGAGACCGACCGTCTTTCCGTGAAAATCTACCTTGTCAAGATGGGGATAGAAGAGTTCCCAATCGTCCTGAAGATCTCCGGTCCCCCAGGTGGAACTGATCAACACAAAGAGGGATCGCTCCTGTAGCAGGGCAGTCTCGAGATGTTTCACGTTGTGGAGATCCGCTACACCATCGCCGAAGGCGGCCTGAATCCGCTGTGCGCTGTATTCGGTGTTGAGTGTAGACGACCCATAGATGACCGCGATCATTGCTCCCCCTCACGGATACCGTGTAATCGGAATGTTCCTGAACCGTTTCAATATATGGGAGACCGAATTCAACCGTCAACGGGTGCCTCCCGGGGAATCACGATCTTCGTCGTGACTCCCTCTCCGGCGACGCTCGAGATGATGACGTCGCCACCGATGCGGGCGGCAGCGTCTCGTACGTTGATCAGGCCGATCCCCGTACCACCCGGTTTGGTCGATTTTCCGATCTCGAAGAAGGAACAGTGTATACAGTTGCGTCGGGAACACCTTGAACACTGTGGTATACCCGGACCGTTGTCCCCGATGATAACCGTGATCGTGCCGGTGTCGGCAGTCGCGGATATCGACAGAAACGCACCACTGATCGCATCGTCGGTGGAACCGTACCGCTCGACCAGCGCCTCACAGCTGTTACGCACCACATTCTCGACGATCGTCACCAATTCGAACGGATCGGTTCGGACCGTCAGATCCGCTCCGGAGAGATCAACGGAGAAATTCACCGTCCGTCGGAAATCGAGATTTGTCTGAAACGCGTATAACACCGACTCCAGGAGCGGGCGCAGAGGCAACTCCTGAACTCCTTCGTTCCGCGAGAGGTGGGTAACCATGAGGATTCGCCTGATCCGCTCCTCGAAGCGATTCAGATAGCCGGTATAGGCTTCGATCTGTGCGTCGGTGACAGGAACGCCTCGATTCATCTCGAGAAGCCGGCCGAACATCGAGAAGAGACCGAGGTCGTTCTTGAAATCGTGAACGATACCGCTGACGTTTCGCCCGAATTCGACGAAGGGCATATTTTGTTTCGTCCGGAGTTCAAGCTGGTGCTTTTCCCGTGTAGTGCGGCGCAGTTCGTCCTCGAAGATCCAGTAGAGAATGGGAATGAAGCTAAGGGCTATTGCGAGCTGGCCGATAACGCGACGGAACTCGAGTCTGTCCGTGAAGAAGACGAGGTACAGTCGCGTCGCTACGAGAATGGTGAATAGTAACACCGTCTTGAGAAGCAGGTGTCGCTTCAATAACCCGTGTTTGTACGCCATTGCTGCGGCGAGAACGAACACGATGTCCCCACCGATCTCTTTGGGAGTCACGAGGAGTGTAACCAGAGTACCGAAGGCAACAAGAGAGATCACCTGTACGCTCCGGGTGGTGGTGGTATCGGGCAACCACATCAGGAAAAAGAAAACGAGGAAGAATGCAGGATAGACCGCAAAGGAGAGAAACCGGTCCGGCTCGAACACTTTCCCTTGAACGACGATGCTCAAGAGGGACTGGAGGATGAATACCGCCATGAGGATCGCAAGTACGAGGTTGATCTGAAAGTATCGGGACCGCCGGTCGGGCATACTGGAGAATCCTTTTTTTTGCTTCGGTTGTTCGCCCTCAGTATACCCGCCATCGGACGGAATCGTAAGGGCGAAGGGTCGGTATCACCGACAGTATTCGCTGTGAGCGAATAGCACGGCGCCGGGGGTGCAACAGGGAGAACGAGGCACTCCACGGGGATTGTCGATATACCCGGGGACGGGGCGCTTCCGGCTTTACCTGAGTTTTGATATCATCTATTTTCACAACGATGATAGCCACGGGAACAGCCGCCGTCGTCAGAGAGATACGGTGGCTCACGGACAGCACCTTTGTTCTCACCTTTGACCGGAACGGCATCGATTTCACCCCGGGTCAGTACCTGAGCGTCGGGATTCCCGGATCGATCCACATGCGGGAGTACTCGGTATACGCTCCGGTGGGCGGAGAAGCCGTGGCGATCCTCGTCAAAATCGTCGACGGTGGGCTTGTCAGCCACGCCCTCGCTGCGCTTGCCCCGGGAGACACGGTTATCGTCGATGGTCCCTTCGGATTCTTCACGGTGGATGAGGACTGGCGGGAGCACCGGTTTCGCTTCATCGCCACCGGCACGGGGATATCTCCCTTTCACTCGATCGTCGGGTCCTGTCCAGGGATTGACTATCAGCTTATCCACGGGGTCCGGTATCCCCACGAGGGGTACGACCTCGACCGGTACGATCCCGATCGGGTCATCCGGTGCATCACCCGAGCCGGGGGCGATGAGGCTCGTGCCGATACGGATCGCGGAGCCGGGAACGGCGGGGGTAGTACCCGCGCCGATACAGGGGACGACGGATTCCCCCGATTCCCCGGGCGCGTGACCGACTATCTGCGATCAACCACGATCGACGTCGATGCACGGTATTACCTTTGCGGGAATTGCGATATGATCTATGAAGCGTTTGACATTCTTCAGGACGCGGGGGTTCCCCACTCGCGCCTTTTTGCAGAGGTATACTTCTAATGCGATATCATCTGATTCCTCTCGGCTGCCAGATGAACGTCTCCGATTCGGAGCGGATCGTTACCGTTCTCGAGCAGCTTGGATATGAGGCGACGGACCGCGAGGAGGACGCGGACATTCTCGGCATCGTTGCGTGTTCGGTGCGGCAGAAGGCGATCGACCGCGTCTACAGTAAAATTCACAAGTGGAACGAGTGGAAGAACGACCGAAATCTCCTGACCTTCGTGTCGGGGTGCATCCTCCCGGCCGACCGGGAGAAGTTTCTCGCCCGATTCGACCTCGTATTTACGATCAACGAGCTCCCGGACCTCCCGGATATGATCCGACACTACGGCGTACCGACCCCGGCGGGGATCTCTTCTTCGATCGGTTCCTCCGCCGCGCCGGCACCGACTGGCGGTCCCGCCGTCGGTACACCGCCCCCCGTGTGGACACCCACAGCGATCGCATCTCCTGATACGCTCCTGGAATCGGTCCCGGATATCCGGGAGGGCTTCTGGAAAGTAACACCGACATACACCTCCCGGGTGGAGGCGTACGTCCCGATCCAGAACGGGTGTGACAAGTTCTGCACCTTTTGCGCCGTGCCCTACACACGGGGACGGGAGGTCTCGCGCCCTTCGGCGGAGATCATCGCCGAGGTGGAGTCGCTGGTAGATCAGGGATACCGGTCGATCACCCTCCTCGGACAGAACGTGAACAGTTACGGCCTCGACCGCCGCAGCAGCGAGATCAGTTTCAGCGAGTTGCTTCATGAGGTCGGTCGGGTCACCGCGGGTAAACCGGTGTGGGTATACTTCACATCCCCTCACCCCCGGGACATGACCGATGACGTTCTCGAAGCGATTGCCGCCCACGGCACCCTGGCGAAGCAGATTCACCTGCCGATCCAGAGCGGCGACGACAAGGTGCTGATCCGGATGAACCGGAACTACCGTCTCTCGGGGTACCGCTCCGTCGTGGAGAGCATCCGGCGGATCGTACCGGAAGCGACGCTTTTCACCGATATCATCGTAGGATTTACCGGTGAGACGGAAGAACAGTTCCAGCGGACCCGTGCGGCGATGGAGGAGTTCCGGTACGACATGGCGTATATCGCGACCTACTCGCCCCGCCCGGGGGCGGCGAGTTCCCGGTGGGCCGACGACATCCCCCAGGAGGAAAAGAAACGACGTCACCGAGTGCTGACGGAGGTGCTGGAACGGACCGCCGGCGAGCGAAACGCCGGCCTGATCGGACGGACGATCCCGGTACTGGTAGAAGGACGGGACCGCCAGGGATACGTCTCGGGGCGGACGGAAGGGCGTGTGCCGGTGCGGATCGCCGAGGCTCACGACAACCAGGGGATGCCGGAACTCCTCCCGGGGACGGTTCTGGATCTTCGTATCACCGACGCACGCCCGCTCTCCCTCTTCGGCGAGCCCGTTGCGGTCGCGGTCGCCGCCGCGGGTTGAACCGGTGCAGGAAACGCGCCGGTGGTTCGAGGAATAATCTGATGGTGCCGGAAACGCGGGTGCCCACCGTTGCGGTGGAAACCCTTGGATGCAAACTCAACCAGTACGAGTCGGACTCTATCGCTACGACCCTCCGTCACCGGGGGTACGAGATCGTCTCCTTCGACGAGCCCGCCGATGCCTACGTGATCAACTCGTGCACCGTTACCAACAAGGCGGACCGAAAGAGCAGAAACACCGTCTATCGCGCTCGTCGCACCGGGGGGGGCGGTTCACTGGTGATCCTCACCGGGTGCTTCGTTGACCACCGAAACAGGGACGCCCGCGGGGATGACCGTCGACGGGCGGACCGGATCGATACCCCCGAAACGGGCGCAACCTACTCGATAGACAACGCCCATAAAAATACGATCCCCGACCTGATCGACGCCCACCTCCGCGGGGAAGTACACGGTCCCGACGATTTTCCCGGAGACCTCTTCGGGTTCGAGACACCGGAACGGATCTTCCATACCAGAACGAACATCAAGGTGCAGGACGGATGCGACAATTTCTGCACGTTCTGTATCATCCCCTTTGTCCGTGGCCGCGGGACGAGTCGCGATCCCGACGCGGTGATCCGGGAGGCATCGGAAGCGATCGCCGGTGGAAGTCGGGAACTTGTCCTGACCGGGGTCAACATGAGCCGGTACCGGAGCGCCGACGGGACGGAGTTCGTCGATCTGGTGGACCGAATTCTTAATCTGCCCGGGGATTTCCGCCTCCGGATCTCTTCGCTGGAACCGGACGGTCTGGACCGACGGTTCGTCACGCTCTTTCGTCACCCGAAGATGTCACGAAACCTGCACCTCTGCGTTCAAAGCGGGAGTGACCGCGTGCTCCTGGGAATGCGACGGATGTACACCGTCGCAGGGTTCCGGGAGATCGTCGATCGCCTTCGCGAGACGGACCGGTCCTTCAACATCACCACCGACATCATCGTTGGATTTCCCGGGGAGAACGACGACGACCTCGCCGCGTCGATCCGATTGATCCGGGACGCGGGAATCGGACACGTTCACACCTTTCCCTTCTCTCTCCGATCCGGTACCCGGGCGGAACGACTCGCTTCCCGTGTCCCGGGACCGGAGATCGCGGGACGGTCCGAACGGATCCGCGCCGCGAGTGTGGAAGAGAAACGGCGGTACCGGTCAACACTGATCGGAACGGTGGAGCGCGTCCTGGTGGAGAACGTATCGGAAACCGTCGCACGGGGCCTCGGGGAACACTACGTGCCGGTCCGGTTCACGGGACCTTCGGGGGGCGTCGTGGAAAACGAGTTTTACCGCGTCCGCATCACCGGAATCGAAGATGGAGACGACCCTGATCTGATCGGCCGGCTGGAACCGGCCCCTCAGGTCTGATTCGGGGCCGACGCCCCCTGATCCGAAGCCGACGGCCCGATCATTCGGGTTTCCGCGTTTCGATCGATCCCTGTGCCCCGCCTCCTGGTCAACCGCTGAAGAGCGCCTCGATCGCGCCGGGGGTATACACCGTTTCCGCCGCCCGGTTGAGACGATCTGCAAGGCCTGGCGCGGTCGCCTCCGGGGGTACTTCGATTACGATGCAGTCGTTTCCGTCCCGTTCCGCTTCCCAGAACGTCAGGTACAGCTTCGGGGTAAACGCGTCGGGGTCGGGTATGCGGCGAAACAGGGGGGCACGGCAGACCCGTTCCGCCTCGGAGGTACACGCGCCCCACAACCCGGACGGTACAAGAACGACCGGCACATTCGGCCGATAGTGGCGATATCGCGTTCCGGGAGACCGTTCGACGGCGCCCTTCGGACGCTCCCGGCGTCCGGTGGCCGCGGCGATCTCCCCGGCGGTGATATGCCCCGGACGGAGTACCGAGAACTCATCGGGAGTGCGAACGTCTACCACCGTCGATTCGATCCCGATCGGGCAGGACCCACCGTCTACGATCGCGGCGACGCGTCCATCCATCTCGCTCATCGCCATCTCGACGGTGGTGGGACTCGGGCGTCCGCTTCGGTTCGCGCTCGGCGCCGCAACCGGCACCGCTGCAGCGGAGATCACCGCCTGCGCCACCGGGTGCGCCGGTACGCGGATCGCGAGGGAATCGAGACCTGCGGTCAGAATCGGAGATGCCCACCGCGGAGCGGGTACCACCAGCGTGAGGGGGCCAGGCATGTACGTAGCGATCAACGGACCGAGGTCATCGGCGTGTTCGGGAAGAAGGGAGTAGATCTCATCGGTGTTCCCGAAATGGGCGATCAGCGGATTGTCGGCAGGGCGCCCCTTGGCGGAAAAGATCGCCCGCACCGCATCGGGATCTACCGCGGACGCACCGAGACCGTACACCGTTTCGGTGGGAAATACGACGAGCTCCCCCTGTCGGAGGAGCTCGCCCGCAAAATCTGTATCGTGTGATAAAAGGTATCGAGTATTCACGTCATTCCGCTGCGGTGATAACCACCCGCGAATTATACCTTGACGTAGACGATTCCGTCTTCCACCTTCACATCGTAGGTTTTCACCGGGCGCGTCGCCGGAAGATCACGAACCGCGCCGGTACGGATATCGAAACGCGATCCGTGTTTGGGACAGTAGACGTCGTCCCCCATGATCATCCCCTCGCTGAGCTCGGAGTACTCATGGCTGCAGGAGTTCTCCGTCGCGTAGATCCCGTCGTCGAGCTTGAAGAGAGCGACCTCTTTCCGGCGGTGCACGAACTTGTAGGTCCGCTGAAAATCCCCTTCCTTGCATACCTCCCGCCAGGACGCCATCGTTACCCGCCTATCCGTTCCTCTATGATCGCACGGATCTCGTCGGCGGCGCTCTCGGGGTAGTGGCTCAGAATCTCCTCGAAAAAACCTTCCACGAGGATGTGATTCGCCTCTTCCTCGGAGTATCCCCGGGTCTTGAGGTAGTAGATCTGCGCCGCATCGAGTTTACCCACCGTCGACCCGTGACTGCACCGCACCTCGTCGGTGTTGATCTGCAGCGTCGGGATCGAGTCGGCACGCCCCTCGTCGGTGAGGAGCAGATTGTTGTTGGTCAGATACGCATCGGTGTTGAGCGCCTCGTGATCAACGCTGATCAGTCCCTGGTAGACGCTGTGCGCCTCGTCGATGATCGATCCCTTGTACAGGGTGAGGCTGTGCGCCTTCGGGCTGATGTGGCGCTGTACCGTCCGGAGGTCGATGTGCTGGTCCTCGTGGGGAAAGTACACCCCTCCGAGGAACGCATCACCCCCCTCGCCCATCATCGCGGCGTCGAAGCGATACTTGCTGAACATCCCGCCGAAGACCGCCGCGTAGCCGTGGAACGTCGCGTCCCGCCCGACGGAACCGAGACCGTTCGAGATATAGCTCGAGTCGATGTTCACGTTCTGGAACCCGAAGTACTCGATCTGTCCGCCGCTGCCGACGTCGATATCAACCCCTTCGTTGTAGAGCACCTCCCCCTCGTCAGCCTGTCGGACGCGGGAGACGACTTTGAACCGCGCGCCGTCGTCGGCTATCGCCACGACCTGTGGTGACCGCAGAATATCTGCCGCTTCTTCGTCGAAGGTCAGTACGAAGGGGTCCTTCAATTCAACGAATTTCGGAACGTACACGACCGCGCCGTGGGTGATCGTCGCGTAGTGCCACACCGCAAGGCGATTGTCGGCGTTCCGTATTCCCCTGAGAAGAACGTCCCGGACCTTCCCTGCGAGGGACTCCGAAAGTGCGCCGTCCACCGCCTCCTCGAAGGAGACCAGGAGAACCCCTTTCTCGGCAAGTCCTTCTGCGAGGGAGCGACGCACAAGGGAGCTTCCCTGGAACTGGAGCGTCCCCGACTGGCCGACGGGCGTTTCCGCCTCGCCCCGCGGTCCCGGGACGATCTCGAAGGCGTAGGCGTCAAAGTCATAGTTCGAAACGTCACTGCGGCGAAACTCTTCATCCGAGGCGGTGGGCCACGTCATCTCCCGGAAACGGGTAAGCGCCGCGTTCCGCACCTCCGTGAGCCACGCCGGTTCGTTCCGGTCCAGTATAAACTGCTCGAGGCTTTCCACACTCGAGTCGTTGATCGTATGCGCGCTCATCCGACGGAGCCCTCCATTTCAAGTTCGATCAGGCGATTCAGCTCTACCGCGTACTCCATCGGAAGCTGCTTGACCAGCGGGTCGAGGAATCCGTTCACGATCATCGTCGCCGCCTCTTCCTCGCCAAGCCCCCGACTCATCAGGTAGAAGAGCTGGTCGTCGGAGATTTTGCTCACCGTTGCCTCGTGCTCTATCGCCACGTCGTCGGACTTGATGTCCATATACGGGTAGGTGTTGGTGGTGCTGTCGCCGTCGATCAGGAGGGCGTCACACTCCACCTTGCTTCGGGCGTTTTCCACACCCTCTTCCACCTTGATATGTCCCCGATAGGTAGCCACACCGCCGTCTTTGCTGATCGACTTAGACGTGATCTGGGAACTTGTGTTGCTTGCGGCGTGGACGATCTTGCCCCCCGAGTCCTGCTCCTGCCCCTTTCCGGCAAAGGCGATGGAGAGCACCTCTCCGTGAGCCCCTTCGCCCATCAGGTAGACCGCGGGATACTTCATCGTCCGCTTGCTGCCGAGGTTGCCGTCGACCCACTCGACGGTAGCGTTCTTGTTTGCCACGGCGCGTTTGGTCACCAGATTGTAGACGTCGCTCGACCAGTTCTGGATCGTCGAGTACCGGACACGGGCGCCTTCGAGGGCGATGATCTCCACCACCGCGCTGTGGAGGCTGTCGGTGGTGTACACCGGTGCGGTACACCCCTCGACGTAGTGCACGAAACTGCCCTCATCGGCGATGATCAGGGTGCGCTCGAACTGGCCGAAGCTCTCGGAGTTGATCCGGAAGTACGCCTGAAGGGGAACGTCGACGCGCACACCCTTGGGAACGTATACGAAGCTCCCGCCGGACCAGACCGCGCTGTTGAGGGCGGCGAACTTGTTGTCGTTGTAGGGGATCACCGTCCCGAAATATTTCCGGACGATATCCGGGTACTGCTCCACCGCCTGCTCGGGAGAGAGAAAGAGGACCCCCAGTTTCTCGAGGTCTTCCTTGATGCTGTGGTACACAACCTCCGAGTCGTACTGTGCACCGACTCCGGCGAGGAACTTCTGCTCCGCTTCCGGAATCCCGAGGCGGTCGTAAGTCTCCTTGATCTCCGGGGGGAGATCGTCCCAACTGCGGGCACCGGCGGTCTCCGTCGGTTTCGCGTAGTAATAGATCTCGTCGAAGTCGATATCACTGAGATCCGCTCCCCAGGAGGGCATCGGCTTCGAGTTGAACGCCTCGAGGGATTTCAGACGAAACTCGAGCATCCACTCCGGCTCGTTCTTCGCCGCGGAGATCGACCGAACCACGTCGGCGTCGAGTCCTTTCCTCGTCTTGAAGACCGACTTGTCCTCGTAATGAAAACCGTATTTGTAATCGCCGATGTCAACCTGCGGGCTGCTCATTGAGTTCCTCCTCCTGGATTCCGTGTTGCTTCTTCACCCAGTCATACCCCTTTGCCTCGAGCTCCTGCACCAGTTCGTTGCCACCGGAGGTGACGATCCTGCCCCGGTACATGATGTGTACGAAATCGGGTTTGATATGGTCGAGAATCCGCTGGTAGTGGGTGATCACCAGGGCGCCGAACCCGGTCTCGGTCCGGAGCTTGTTCACCCCCCGGGCGACGATCTTGAGGGCATCGATATCGAGACCGCTGTCGGTCTCGTCGAGGATCGCGAACTGCGGCTCCAGCATCAGCATCTGGAGGATCTCCATCCGCTTCTTTTCACCCCCGGAAAACCCTTCGTTCAGATACCGGTTGATGAACTGCTGGTCGATATCCATGTACTGCATGTTCGCCCGAAGACTCTTCACGAACGTCTTCTTCTTCTCTTCGTTTCCCTCGAAGCGGATCTCCGAGGCGCGCTTCAGAAAGCGTCCCACCGAAACGCCGGGAATCTCCACCGGATACTGGAACGCGAGAAAGAGCCCGAGTCGCGCCCGTTCGGCGGTATCCATCTCGAGAATGTTCTCGCCGTCGACGAGAATCTCGCCGCCGGTCACCTCGTACGCTTCGCTCCCGAACATCACGTTCGAGAGGGTCGATTTCCCCGAGCCGTTCGGTCCCATCAACGCGTGGACCTCACCGCTGTTCAGGGTGAGATCGACACCCTTCAGTATCTCTATCTCTCCGATCCGCGCTTGCAGATTCTTTATCTCAATCTTCATCGTATAGCTCCTTTATGGATAATGTGTGCTTGTGCCTGATGCGCGTCAGATCGGGTACCCGAGATCGAGGCGCGCTTCCTCACTCATGAACTCGAGGCTCCACGGCGGATTCCAGACGAGGTTGGTCACGACGTTGTCGAGGCCGTGATCCTCTCTGAGGACCGTGAGGATGTCGTTGTTGATCGAATCCCCGAGGGGACACGCCGGAGTGGTAAGAGTGAAGTCGATCTCCACCTGCTCTTCGGTGACGTCGACACGGTAGATCAGTCCCACATCAACGATGTTGATGCCGATTTCCGGATCGATCACCCTCTTCAAGGATTCAAGTATATCAGTCCTGCTAACCATTGTTCACCTTCCCTAACTTCTATGGTAAGGTACTGATAAACGGTGTGTGTCTTCAAGCACTTTTTCGTTTTTTTCGGAACCATTCCGAATACAAGGAGAGGAACGGCGTGAGTGTCCTGCTGATCGTTGCCCATCCCGATCGTTCCAGTCTGAACCACGGGGTATTCGAACGGATCACGACCGTTCTTGCCGAGGAACAGGTCGTTGTGTACGGTCATGACCTCTACGAAGAACGGTACAGCCCCGTTCTGGAGAACGAGGAGATACGCCGCCGATTCAGTTTCGATGAGTCTTTTATCACCTATACCCGGGAACTTCGGGATGCACAGGGAGTAGTTCTTATCTATCCCGACTGGTGGGGGATGCCCCCGGCGATTCTCAAGGGGTGGATCGACCGGATCTTCCGTCCCGGTATCGTCTTCGACTACGAGGGGGACGAGTTCGCGCCGAAAGAACGGGTTCCGCTGCTCACCGGAAAGCGGGCGTTGATCTGCACCACCACCGACGAGTTCAACCCGTCGCGGCAGGAGCCGATGCAGACGATCTGGCGGGACCGTGTATTCGCCCCGACCGGGATCGATGAGGTTCATTTCTCCACCCTCTACAACGTTCGGGAGAGTACCGGTCGACAGCGTCGCGTCTGGATCGAAGAGATCGAGTCGACGGTTCGGAGGATGTTCAGTGAGTTTTAGGCACCCCGGCGTCGGAACGAGCCGACAGGATGCGGACTCAGACGGGACGGCGATCCGATGATGACCAAGTTCATCGAACCCTGGGTTCTGGTACCGGGGATCCTCGTGTGGACCGTCGGAGTTGTGGGAATCGTGTTGCTCCTCCTCTGGCGACGGGGGCGCTCCGTTTTCGTGGAGGGATCCACCTACGGCGCGACCGACCTTTCCCGGCTGCTGCGGCGCGTCCTTCGGGGATACCTCGTCACCGGGATATTCCTGATTACAGTTTCCCTGGGAATCTACCTCTGGTCGATCCCGGCGATGGAACGGCTCCTCCTCGGGGGGCTCGAGGACGACGGCCGCGGGGGTCCACCGTCGGCGTTGAGAACGGTAGACGCCGTCGTTGTTCTCGGGGGAGGTATCGTCGACAACCCGCCGTCGGAAGTTCTTATCGCTGATATCCGATATGGAAGCACCCGGGAAGACCGGACGACCCGACGCCGCGGCGCCCTCGCGGCGGAGGCGGAATCGCGCCTTGTCTACGGGTATCGCCTCGCTCGCACCCTCGGCGTCCCGATCGTCGTCACCGGTGGTCGTGTGATGAGGGACGAGACGGTTCCCTCCGAAGCGGAGACCGCGCGGTTACTGCTGGTCGAGCTCGGCTTTCCTTCCGAAGAGATCCTGATTGAAGATGAGAGCCGTACCACCGGAGAGAACGCGATCTATACGCGGGAGCGTTTCGGGTTCGACGAAGTGGCAGTGGTGACCAGCGCGTACCACATGCGTCGGGCGCTCTTCGCATTCGATGCGGCGGGCCTGACGGCGGTCCCCGCGCCGGCACCGTACCGGACCGACGAGGAGCCGCTCCGACCGATCGACTTCCTGCCTTCGGCGTCGGCGTTCTACGGAAACTCGATCTGGCTCCGGGAACGCGTCGGCCTTGCCTGGTACCGGATCCGGTACTGACGCGAATACCGGCAGCATCGTCCCGTTGCCGGAAACCTCACGGATCACCCGTACCGCCGCAGAACAGCGGCGCAGCTTCCGAGATACCCGGTACCAAACAGGTTGAGATGGTTCAGAAGGTGGTACAGGTTGTACAGATCCCGACGTCCTTCGTACCCCGGTTCCAGTTCCCAGACCTCCCGGTACCGCCGGAGAAAGACGGACCCGAACCCGCCGAAGAGCTCGGTCATCGCAAGATCCGCCTCACGATGTCCGAAATAGACGGCGGGGTCGATCAGGACCGGTTCTCCCGCAGGCCCGACGATCACGTTTCCGCCCCAGAGGTCGCCGTGGAGAATCGACGCTCCTCCGGGGTCGAGGGCCGGCAACAGCTCGGGAAGCATCGACACAACTCGGTGCAGGCGCCGTTCCATCGCGGCGTCTGCGTACCCCGAAGCGCGGGCACGCTCCATCTGCGGGATCAGTCGCATCTCCCCGAAGAAACGGTGCCAGTCGGGATCCCATCGGTTCAATTGCGGGGTGGACCCGATGTGGTTGTCTTCGTCGAAGCCGCATCGATCGCACCGTACCGTTCGGTGCAGCGTCGCCAGCTCTTCCCCGAGTTCGGACAGAAAGGTCGCACCCCGCTTGCCCGTCGGTATGTACTCCAGAAGGAGAAACTGGGTCTCCCCATCCTCGCCGATCGCGATCGGTTCAGGCACCCGGGGTCTCCCGCCCCGCCGGAGCGCCCGGAGGCCCCTTGCCTCTTCCCGGAAGAGTCCGTCGTGGCGGGAGGAGTTACGCTTCAGGAAGAGATCGGTGCCGTCGGAAAGGGTGAGGTGTGACGTCTCGTTGATGCTTCCCCCGCCGATCCGTCGGGTGCTCCTGATCGTAACGCCGTCACCGGCGACGCGGTGTATCACCGTTTCGAGAGGTTCACCGGGGAAGAAGATATCCCCGATATCAACGCGCGGACCGGAAGAAGCGGGAGTCATGGCAGTCGCCCCGCTTCGATCTCGTCGAGGATGCGGCCGCTCGTCCGTTCGACGATCCGGTACACCTCCTCGAACCCGTCGTTTCCACCGTAGTAGGGATCGGGTACATCCGGCGCACCCTCCAGGGGAAGAATACCGTTTCCGGATACGGCGGGATCGAACTGACGGAATAGGTAGAGCTTCCCCTCAATGCCGTCGGTGCTCCGGTGTCGCGCCATCGCCCGGATCTCCCGGTAATGTCCGCGATCCATAGCGAAGAGGATATCCTGTTCGACGAGGTCCCGGTGATCGATCATCTGCGCGGGGTGGTGAAAAACGAGACCGTGTCCTGCCGCGGTACGCCGCATCCGGGGATCGGCGTCCTGTCCGAGGTGCCACGCGCCGGTCCCGGAGGACTCTACCGAAAGAAGATCGCCGATTCCCCGGGTCCGCGCCTGGTGTTCGAGCATGCGGTGCGCGAGAGGACTTCTGCAGATATTGCCGGAACAGACGAACATGATGCGTATCACCCTGTGTGGATACCAAAAATATCCAGATTGAGCAAGCCGCGGGGGTGCGTGTCGGGGAGCGCGGCGGGGTGGCGTGCCCGCCGTCGGGGTGGGACTCTACTACGCCCGCGGATATTTCAACCAGAAACTCGACGAGAGCGGCTGGCAGCAGGAGGAGTATCTTAAATCCAACGTGCACGATCTGCCCCTGGAGCTGGTCACCGACCAGAGGCGCCAGCCCATCCGGGTGAAGGTGCAGACACGCGAATCGGAGATCCTCATCGCCATCTGGTCGGCGCAGGTGGGGCGCAACCGCCTGATCCTGCTGGAC
>JBKHFT010000076.1:0-14614 GCA_046540055.1 Alkalispirochaeta sp. | reverse complement strand
TGGGGACACCCCGGACCGCGTCAATAGACGCGGCATTGCGAGGTGGCGTAGACGTCGTATCGCAGGACCCGCTCGTCCTTCCCGATGGATGTGCGATTCCGATTGCTTGTGTCCCGGAAAATCGGCCGTCCCTCGCCGTCGAAACCGGAGACGTTCAGGGAGTGCTCGTAGCTATGCGGCGACCCGTCACCGACGGCGTGGGTTTCGATCCTTGCGGAGACGACGTACCGGGTCGCCGGATCGTCGGCGATCGCCTCGATCACCCGTTCGATATCGACCTGATCGGGATGGACCGGTACGTAGGCAACCTCATGGCGCGTTATATCGGCGATCACGTCGGCAACGTCGTAACTGTTGAGGAGGCTACCGCTCCGGTAGTATCCGTCGGTGAGGGCCCGGTTCAGGCGACCGGGGTCGACGATCCCGGTTCCGGCGACCTGGTTGATCGCGTTCGACACCGTGACCAGTTTGCACCCAGCCGTGCCGATCGTGTAGTCCTCGGACGATCCGAGGGGATCCTCCGCCCACAACGGATCCTGTTGAAAATGCCCGGCGTCGACCGCCACGACGTACCGCCCGGTCAGGTCCTGGAAATTGATCGGATCTCCCCGGGCGAATTCGTACCATGAATAACCGTTGAGATCGGGATCGAGGGAGGTGAACGATCCGTTGGTGAGGGAGACCGTGCGTGTTCGGGAAAGGAGCGCACCGGTACCGGGGAGATGATCGAGACAGGAGATGACGGTGTCGAAAGGAATCGCTTCCGGCAGCTGGTGAACCGTCTCTTCCGCAACGGTCACGGAACTGCCCGTTGTCAGGGGGAGTTGTGTGTCAGGATGGGGAGTGTACCGGGGCATCGGGGTCGGCGCATCACTGCGGTATATGCCACGAATCGTACCCCGGATATCACAAAAGGGTACGATGAGGCCCGCCTCGGTCAGGAACGCGACGGGCCGCTCGTTAACCCGGACCTCGAGAGCCCGGGTATCGGAAACAGCTTCCTCATCGGACGCGGTGTCTGCCGGGGCGGCGTAGTAGCGCCCACCTGCCGCGTCGGACGGCATAGTCTCAGGGGACGTGCCGTCACGGGTGACAGAAGTTCGCTCCCAGAGGCGAAGCGTCACAGTCTCGCTGCCCATCGTCGTCACGTATTCGACGGAACCGTAGAGCCACGGTACTCCCGCATTCGTGATTCGGGCGAGGGATCCGTCGCTCCGACGCTCGATCGTCCACGCCGTTTTGTCCGACCCGATCGCCTCGACGTGTTCAGTAAACGGATCATACCGGAACGTCTCTCCGGCAATCCGGACCGCTCGCCCGGCCTCATCGTACCGGACCGTCGCTTCTGAAGACACCGGTGGAACGATACGCCCGTCTCTGTCCCTCGCGACCGAGTGGCGCTGGAGTCGCAGCGGGGGTGAGGGAATCTCACCGGTGGGGACCAGCCGGCGCCACAGCCCGGTCAGTTCGCTACGATCGATGTCGGTCGCCGGGACCCCATCGGTACGTGTCGCTGTATCTGTCGTTCCCGGGCCGGTTGTCTCCGTTATAGTGGTGTTTGTGTCACCGGAGGTATCGACCGTGACGATCCGTCCGAACGGATCGTACCGATATGCGTGGAGCGTTCCCGTCAGGGACTGCTCCGTCACGATTCGACCCGATTCGTCTCGAAGATACACGATCCCGTCGACAAGATCGGAGAAGCCGCTGCGTCGCCGCACCGTGATCGTCGATTCCGTAGCATTCTGCACGACCCGGACCGCATCGTCATCGTACCGGATCTCCTCACCATGAAACGCCAGAGAATGGCGGGTGTCGTTTATATCCGATGAGAGCTCGATGGCAGGGACAGACGGCTCCGTCCCGTCGGAGCGTTCCCGGGGCGATGTGATCGTCACGGTAAACGATCCTGCCCGTACCGTTTCCCTCGCGCCTCGGTGGTTGTGTTCGATTTCGAGGGGTTCCGAGACAACATCGCTGAGAACGCGCTCCACCGCACCGGCGGCGTTGCGTTCCCACGATGTGGTATGCCCGATAACGGAGCCTCGCCGCTCCTCGGCGGTGATCGCTCCGTAGGGGTCGATAGTACACCGCAGGGTATCGCCGCCACGGCGCATCTCGATGTGGCGGGAGGTCCCGTCGTCGTTAAGGGTGACCTCGCCGGTCCCGTCTCGCCACCCGACGAGGGTACCGGCTCGATCGTAGTGATATCGGCGAGGATCGCCGCCGGGAGTCTCCCGCGAGATGAGCGCTCCCTCCCGGGACCACTCGAACCGGAATCGTCTCCCTTCAGGTGTCGTCACTACCGATGGACGCCCGTACGGATCGAGGCGACTGCTCCATCGGCGGGGGTTGATGCCCGGTGCCTCGACGACCGTGCCGATCGCTCCGCTCCAGTGGAGCTCCACCTCCCGACGTGTCCCTGCTTCGAGGATATGCCGGCGTCCGGGGGCGACGGGGTGCGCCGGCAACCGAACAGGGGCGGTCACCAGCGCATCCTCCGGTATTCCCAGGAGGCGGCTGCCCGCGTCGATGAATCTTCGCTCTTCAACGGTCCCGTCCGTCGAGATTTCGAGTACTCCTGCGGGCCCGTACCGATACTCCTGCCGAACCGATCCGTGAACGGTGGTTATCACCCGTCCCTCGGGATCGAAGGCCGTGCGGGATACCTCCCCCGAAGGCGAGCGATAGACCGTTTCCGACGGGGTGTACCGCCACGACTCCTCTCGTCCGTCCGGGAGGACGTGGTGGGTACAGCGGTGGAAGGGATCCCACTCCCATCGTTCCTCACCACCTCTCCGGTCCCGTCGGAACATCGGCAGGAGCGTCGCGTCATACCGATACGTCTCTGCGGTACCGTCGGAAAATCGCCTCTCGAGTATACGACCGTAGGGGTCGTGGGTAGTGCTATGAATCAGGTTGCCGTTCAGGGTGTAACGACTCGTTCCTCCATCGTAGGTGACCCGTACGTCCCGTCCGTCGTCGTGGAGGATACGAACGGGTCTGCCGGCGGCATCGTAGCGATACATCGTAGCGCCCCCCAGTCGGTCTACCCTCCGCACCCGTCCCCCCGGAAGTGTCTGGTCATACTCGACGCTCCCGTCGGGAAAACGGGTGCCGATTGCACGACTCGTCGTTCCGTAGAGCGTCTCGAACCTCGAACCATCAGGAGTGATCTGTACCGTTCTCCGCCCGGTAGGATCGTATCGAAATTTCCACTCCTCACCCGATTGCGTTGCGATGACGGCGGTCACGAGTCCCGCCGCGTTGTACTCGGTACGGAGGAGTTGATCCGACCGGGACCGGTACTCGACCACCCTTCCGGCGGCGGAGTACGCGTAGTGTTCCTCCGTTCCGTCATGGTACCGTCGGTGGATCGGACGCCCCTCGGTGTCGAACATGGTGCGTTCGAGCTCCACTCCGTCGACGAAATGACTCCGGTTCCGTCGGGTATCGTCGTACCGGTATTCGTGGTGGCGCCCCTCGTGCGTGTGATGCGTCAGGCGCCCCGCATCGTCGTAGCGAAAACGTTCGATCTCCGCCCCGTTACGATAACGGGCGACGACGCGGCGGAGGAGATCGTATTCGAAGCGCTCGACGATGCCGTCTCCCCGGACGATTTGAACAGGATCACCGGCGTCGTCGGTATGGATAATCCATTCTCCACCCCGATCCGAGGTGATGTGGCGCGCAGAACCCTCCTTCGTGACTACGTACCGGTCCTCGGGAGTGGTGATCGTTGTGACATCCAGCGATTCGTCTTCACCGAGGACCCATAGCGTTCCTACATCGCTTTCCATCGCAACCGGTTCTCCCCGTTCGTTTCGGGAGAGGCGGAGCCACGATCCGTCTGTAAACTGCTGCTGTTCGAGTGCACCGGCCTCGTCGTATCTGCGGGTCTCGCGATCTCCGCGGTTGTCCCTGATCTCGACGAGTCGTCCCGAGGAGTCGTAGGTGAGTTCCCTGCGGTATCCGGACGAATCGGTGACGGAGGTGACGCGATCGTCGGATACGGACAGCACCGTTTCTACACCGTCGGGATCGCGATAGATTCGACTCCCCGACGACGGATACTCGAAATACTCCTTCGAGCCGGAGGGGTATGTGACGGATACGACGGAGCTCCGTTCTTCGTCCCCGGCGTACTCGATACGAGTGCGTGTTCCGTCATCTCGGAATATCGACGAGAGCCCGGCCGGGGTATACTCGAACTCCACGCTTCCCCGGGGCCCTTCCACGGCCCGCAGGTATCGATCGGAGATCGTAAAACGGGTATCTGCGAGGGTCGGGATCGTGAGAACGGCATCGCCGCCCTCGGAAAACCGGTACGTCCCGAGAAGCGCCTCCGCAGAATCCAGGATCTGAACGGTTCGGGTGTCCCCGGTCTCACTCCGAACGATCCGAAACCCGTACCCGTCACGATCGATAATCCCGGAGATCCGACCGGCGGCATCAAAGGTACGGGCGATTCCGTCGGGGTTGCGGATCTCCCACCCCGTGTCCAGCGGAACCAGACGAACGTGGGGCAGGGTAGGTGAACGATACACTTCCTCGGCGTCGTCGAACTCGAACAGGTGATACCCTCCCGATTCGTCGACGTAGGTGCAATAGGTGGCCCCTACCGCCATCAGATCGAGGGGTTCTCCCGGGTAAAGCGTCGCCTCGTTCGCTCGCTTCGTTTCGTTGTACCCATCCCGGGCGGCGGTGAGTTCCGTTAGGAGTTCCTTGATCTCGACGATAACCGTGGCGATCTCATTTCGTGAATCCTGACACGCCGTAATGACCCGTTGCGCCGCGAGAGCGACGGAGCGGTCTGCGGACGTCTCGTCTCGCAGGTCAGTCGCCGTCGCGAGGGCATCCTGAAGGGACGTCGTCGACGCACCGTGGCGTTCCGCCATAGACAGGAGTTGACGCACCTGTTCCTCGTGTTGATCGAGACGATCAAGTGCGGCACACTGGTCTGTGAGGATTCCTTCGATCGCAGAACGATGATCCGACGATTCAGACTCCGGATCATCGAGGAACTCCCGAAGTACCTCGGTAACGGCATCGACGGCGGCACCGTTTTCCTCGAGAGCGTTACGGTATGCTCCTTCCAGTGATGGGGGAACGATGCTACCCTGAACGACCCGTGCTGCGAGGGGATCCGACCAGCCTGTACCCCAGGTTCCGCGTGAGACGCGACGACTGTCATACCGGAGCGAAAGGTCGAAGGAGACGTTCCCTCGCTTCAGTACAGGGAGTGGCACCACTGAGAGGTACGCACCATCAACCACCCGAACCGGATCTCCGCGACTCGGGCTCTGCGAGATGGAGAGCTCACGCTCCAGATTCGTCCGCGTTCGGGCCACTGCGAATTGTTGCTGTTCCCATCCCTCGGCGCTCGAGAGGAGAACCGAATCGAGAGAGCGTCTGCTCTGATGTGCTCGTCTGGAAGCAATAGAGACCGATGCTTCTGCACTCGTAATGACCGATCTGTACCCTTCCTGGCTGAGGATGTTTCGCATCCGGACGTCCGCCTGAGCGACCTCTTCGGCTGCGGTGTCGATCGCATCAAGAACACGGAGCGTTTCCGCCTCGATCTCTGCTACGATTGCCCGATCATCATCATTGTCCGAGCCGGAGTTGCCACCGTCGTTCCCGTCATCGTTGGAGTCGCTGGAATCCTCGTCGGAGTTGTCCTCTTCCGAGTCTTCGCCATTCTCGTCGGATTCATCCTCCTCGCTTCCACGATTACCGCTGTCAGGATCATCGGGTTCCTCCGGTTCTTCCGGTTCATCCTGCGGTGGAGGCGGAGCGAAGCTCCCGTCGTGAAAGACTGCCGATGCCGGACTCACAAGACAGCAGGCAAGAAAGAGAAACAGAACGATACGGGTTACCAGATACGTACGGTGCGACATGATGACGCTCCTTACTAACGATTGTTTCGAATCAATACCGTGTTCAGAACTCACGGTACCAAAGGTCGAAGAGAGCACCTTCACGTCGGAGAAGGTCCGGCGACCAGGGGATCTCCCGAAAACCTGGTGAGAGGGTGGTTTCGTCGGAATCGCGGCGATAGTCCGGATCGTGCCCATCAGGCAGGCCAAGCTCATCGAGGTGGACGAGACAGAGTGGAACCGCCGAAGGAATCCCGGGAAGGGTGAATGTGATGGAGGAACACACCTCGTCCAGAGTGACGTAGGCATCACCCGGCAACGAAGGAACGCGGCACTCCGTGAGAAGCGTGTTCTGGAGCGAGTCCTGAACGCTTCGGGATGTTATCGCCCCCGAAAGAGCCACCCCGACAGACGCGATCGTCTCCGGCAACGAAGCGATCTGGTCTCCGGTGAGGACGTACCCGTCGTTACCGGCGGTGCGAAGGAACAGTTCTGTGGTCGACGCAGCGACATCGTTCGCTTCTACCTCTGCGAAATCGAGACCGGACGCGTGGCGCGGTCCATTCGTTGCTACCAGGCTCCCGACGGATACAGGTAACTCGACAAGAAGTTCCGCAGGGGTATACCCGACGTCGAAAACAACCACGGCAGACCCGATCGTCGCTGCGGGATCGTGCAGGAGCGCGGGAATATCCCCGGCCACGAGAAATGTTGTCTCCTCACCGACTACCGATCCGATTCCTCGCCATCCGCGGCCGTGTCCCGCCAGGATCACCAGTTCCCGTTCAGCGGGGAATTGCTGTACGATCCAGCCTCGGAGTCCGGCGACGTCGGAGGCAGTATAGAGGGATCGATTCGGATCGACTCCCGTCGCTGCATCGATCGGTGATGTGGTGACGACACCGTCTTGTATCACCTCGACTTCGCCGTTTCTGAGCTTGGAGGCCCGGACGACGATACAGTGATACTCGGTATCGGAAAATCCGATCGATGCGATTTCCGCGATATCCTCTGCAATGTATCGAGCGAGTTCGTTTTCGTCCCATCCGTAATAGAGGATTCGCCACCGTTTCGGGGCCGCCTCGGGCGGTGGGGTGGCGTCGTACGTATCGGTGTCGACGAGGTCGTTTGTACACCCGTAGCCGGCCAAGCACAGGAGGACGATCGATACGATCCGGATGCCTGTCTTCATGGAACCTCCTCGACCGGATAGGGATAGACAATCGTTTCAGTGCGGGATGTGCCGTCGGCGAACGTCAATGAGGTGACCCCGACATCAGACATCTCGATTGGAGATGCGGGGACAAACTGAAACGGACTGGGGAAGGCGAGCTCCACGATGGTTGTCGAATCGGGAACGACCGAGCACTGTACGGCGAGGCGTACCGGTGTCTCGACACGGCCGTCGGCCGGAACGCCGCCGCGATCCTCGAAACCGTCCGTTTCGTCGTCGAAGACCTCGATCGTAGTGGCGACCTGAGCCGACAGGGTGAACCCGACGAGCTCCGATGCAGCGCCGTTGTATACCGAAAGGGTAAGACGATAGCGGTGGTGAATCTCATCCTTCCGTGCAAGCTGGAGGTCACCGATCTGAACGGGGATCGTCGGCACGTCCTGGTAGAGTACCTCGCAGCTTCCCGTCGCCCCGATGACGGCGACGATAACGCCGATCACGACGGCGCCGTTCAGAACCAACCGTAACGCACGATCTCTCATTCTCGTTCTCCCAGAATCTCGCCGAGAAGTCGCACCCGTTCGTCATCGCCGGCGACGGAGAGAGACCGACGGTAGATCGTCTGTACCTCACCGGTTGCACCCGCGTGAAGGAGATGAATCGCCCGATCGATCAACCCGGGCAGGCTCCAGAGGGTGATCCGGGAATAGACGCCGGGGCTGTAGAGTTGTATATCCGTCACGATCTCCTCATGACTCTCAGCGGAGACGATGAACCGCCGGGTACCGTGGGGCATCCCGTCGATCCGGAATCGACCTGAACTGTCGGAGATCCCGCGGAAGCGGCCGCTCGTAATGGTGGCGCCGGCGACGGGAGCGGCGTTCTCGTCGTACACCCTCCCGGTCAGAACGGTGCGCCCCGCGTCGGTAACGGTCTCCGTAACACAGCCGGTGCAGAACGCAACTATCGCCACGACGAGAACGCCGCGTTCGATCCGGCGGGGTCCTTCCCGATTCATCGTGCCGGCTCCAGTCGCAATACGTCGCTGTTCCACATCCAGTGCATCCGTCCACGATCACGAAGCAGAACGTAACCGCTTCCTCCCGAACGTGTTGCCCCGGCGTCCGGATCCGGTGTACCCGTGTTGCCGTCCCGGGCCGTCGACGCATCCGACGGACCCGCACCGCTCCCGCCGAGGGGGGTATCGGCGTCGGTGGGAGGGATGCCCGTCGCCGATCCCGTGAGCATAGTGAACGCCTGCTGCAGTGCCTCCGATCCCGGTGTTCCCGGCGGGCGTTCTCCCTCTCCCTCGATAACCGACTCGACGTGCCACCGTCCCGATTCGATTCGTCCGCGGTACCGCGAGGCGTGGTAACCGACTTCCAGTGCCGCAAGGACCCCGGCGACACGATCCCCCGGAAGGATCCACGAGACCGATTCGACCGATCCTCCCTCGATTCCCCTGATCTCCCGGGCGGTAACCAGGTCCGGTGCGGGGATCTCCGCCTCCTTGTGTGATGTACGGTCCGGATCGGAGCGGCCTCGGGAGAGGGCCTGCAACTGCGTTTCCGCATCGGCCGGGAGGCTCGCATCGGTCTGAAGGATGTGCCGATGGAGGAGAGACCCCGCGAGGAGGAGAATTCCGAGAAGGATGATCGCAGCCGACCGATAGGTTCTCTTTGTCCCGATCATCGCGCAACTCCCTCTATCTCGAAACGGTCTCCTTTCCGGTGCACTCGACGAACAGCGGGTAAGGCCGCAAGCGCCCTCGCCGCCGAACCGTGTTTGCCTGCGGACTCAGTGATATCGACGAGATGGAGATAGAAGTGCTCCCCCTCCCGCTCGATCTCGAGGAGCACCGCTCCCGGAAGGACGCGAGGGATCGACGTCAGCGTCTCGACGAACGGAACCGGCGCCGGCCCCGCCGGCGCTCCTACCACCGGTAGGGAGGGCGGATCATCGTTAATCCCGAGGGAGGTGCTTCCAAAGATCACTATTCCCAGGAGGGCGAACGCGATCGCGATGTATTCCCCCGGTGCGATCGGTATCCGCCGCGGAGGGGTGTATCGAAGGGGTACCGTGCGAAGATGGTATCGGTGAAGCGGATCGGTCCCGCCGGGGCGAGGAAGATCCTCTCCGGTGCCTGCGTTTCCGGTGCGGCGCCATCCGACGCTGCTCGTCCTGGTGCCGGGCTTCCCGACGCGTCCCGTGTGCGAGCCGTCCGCGTCTCGACCGTTCGGGGATTCCAGCGGAAGGGGAGCACACGCGAGGAGACCCGCAGGGGACACAACGTATCGGTCGATACCACGTGGAGTGGGAAAATCGATCGCGGTTCTCCCGGTGATACGAGTCCCTCCGGTCCGTCTGAGCAACCCTTCCAGGGCGACCGCGGGTATCGGACGGCCGACTTCGAGTCGCGACGGATTACGGGGAACAAGGAGAACCGCCTGGAGGCGGGGAAGGAAACGAATACGGTACCGAGCGATGTCAACGGGTACGGCAGTTTCCACGAGCGTTTCCAGTCGACGTCGGGAGACGGCAAGTCGCCCGACCCGTCGGGACCGGTTCAGGGCGGGATGTTCCTTCCGGTCACCGGCGGACGCCTCGATACGAACCAGGTCGCGCCATCGGAAAACCGGGGTTGCAGCGATGCTGCACCACTCCTTTGTTGCCATCGGTTACCTCCCGTTCCACACGAACTCGGACCCGTCGATCGTGAGTACCGCTCCTTCGGCGGAGATCGTGAGCTCCGGATACCGGCGCCTTGTCCGTTCCGCGACGGCAGCGAGGGATGATTCCCCCGCAGTGAGCTCGCCATAGGCGTAGAGGAGCGCCGCAGTCCGGACCCGTTCGCGTTCGAGCTGTTCCGAAGCGATTCGGGCGGTGCGGACCTGCGTGGTCCACACATCGGCGAGGGCGCCGATGATGATCGTCAGTACAAGGATCACCGTCATCGTTTCGAGGAGAATCCACCCGCCGAGAGCGGGTCGCCTCCACATCCCTTGCGTTCTCATCGTCCGTGACTCCTGTCCCCGTCCCTCGGGTGCGTTTCCGTTCCCCCAACGGCGATCCGGTACGGTGCGCCGTCGGTGCCGGGTACCTCGTATCGGTAGAAGCCGCCGACAGGTGGCTCCGGCACATCGCCCGTGAGATACGGACCGTTCCAGTTTCTCGGGACGGGGTGCAGCACCGGCGCTTCCCGGAGAGCATCGAGCCCCTGAGCCTCCGTGGGATACGTTCCACAATCGAGGGCGTACGTCTCGAGGGCGATCTCGAACGCGGCGATCTGCTGTCGTGTTGCCAGTTCCCGGGCGCGATCGATCTGACGCGTGCCGATGTGACCGACCGTTCCCGTCAGGGCGAAGACGATCGCCATCGATGTGATCACTTCCACCAGCGTCCATCCACCTGCCGTTTTCATACCAACCTCCCGTGTCATGCGCTTCCGGCGCCGGAAAACCGATCGATAAAGAGGGGGATTACGATCCGCACAACAAGCCAGACCACCGTGGCTCCGGCGATCGCCGTAGCGACGGGGCGACCGGCGCGTTCAAGACGGTCGAGGCGACCGATCGCCGCCGCCTGATACCGGTCGATCTCGGCGATCAGCGTCGTTTCCACCTCATCGGTGCGCTCGCATCGTCCGATCGCATCAACCAGCGCCGCCGGGCATCCAAGTTCCGCGAGGACGATCCCCGGCGGTGATCCCTCGATGATCCACTCTTCGATACGCCTTGATACGGCGTAGTCGTCGTCGAATACCCTGTGAGCGCTGGTGAGCAGAGCGGACAGGAGAGAGGATCCCGAAGCGAGTGCCCCCGAGAGCTCCGCGGCGAAGGCGAACCAGCGTCGCTCCGACCGCCGGGTACGCCGGAGAGGCGCGACCGCGATGACTCCCGTGAAGATGATCACTCCCGATAGGAATCCGTCGGTGATGAGCACCCTCGGAAGATCGAGGGACGGCGCGTCACGTCCGACGACGACGGCAAAGGTGATCGCTGCGGCCCCGATCGTGGCCGGATACGCCGTCAGCGCCGTCATCACACCCCATCGCCGTCGCGAATACCGCCGGGAGAACTGCTCCCATCGCCGTACTACCGGATGCATCGGTCGACCCTCCACGGTGCGTTGACGACCTCCGCCGAGAGGCGTACCGGATTCCCGTCGAGGCGCTGGAGACACAGCACGTGACAGTATCGTTCCAGCACCGTCCGGGAGATACCGAGATTCATGAGGCGGTGACGAGCGCCCTCGGCGTCACCGGCGTGAACGCTCGTTACCACGAGATGGCCACTGAGGATCGCCGCTTCCAGCTGCTCCGCATGGTCCCGTCGTCGAACCTCGCCGAAGGCGAGTACGTCGGGGTCCTGACGGAGGGCTGCCGCGATAATCTCCCCCCGGAGTGCATTCGAGGAACGCTCGATCTGGACCACTCCCGGGATCGAATACTCCACAGGATCCTCGAGGGAGACGATCTTCCGGTACCCGGCGGCTACCTCCGCCAGGAGGGCGGCGATGCCGGTCGTCTTGCCCGACCCGGTGGGCCCCGCGAAGAGAACCAGTCCGAGGCGGTGTGATACCCCGTCGACCAGGTGTTGCCGATGCGTCGAACCGTATCCAAGCTCCCGAAGGTCGGGAACGCGGCGGTTCAGGATTCGAAGCGCCACGTACCGCCCCGAATCGTCTCCGAGGAGGGCGATACGTATCCGGTGGTCCGGCAACCACGGGAACGTCACGATCCCGTCCTGCGGCGATCGACGGTCCAGCAGATCCAGACCGCTTCTGGCGACGAGATGCCGGACCACCCGCTCCGCCACGGTTCCGTCGAGGGAGCCTGCCGATTCGAGACGCCCGGCGATGCGAAGGCTGACCTCCCATCGGTGGGGACCACTCCGCCACACCGACAGGTCCGTCGCGCCTCGCCGGGTCGCTTCCCGGAGTATCCGTCGAAGGAACTCCTCGACCGGCGGGAGGTTGAAGGTTCGGTCCGACAGAAGATCCGGGTGATCTTCCTGTTCCGGGTGGTCCAGGAGAGCGAGGCGGACCTCGGGATCGTCCTGCGCAACCGGTGTGATCTCTACCCGCTTTCGATGGTACGTTTCGAGGCAGCCACGGAGGTGGGCGCCGACGGGACGCCAGGCACCGACACGAATGTGGTCGTCCCCCTCGTCAAGTAGAACGACACCGTGGATGCGGCAGTAGGTGCTCGAATACCGCATGTTACATCTCCTCCCGATATCGCCGCAGCTCGTCGAGTTGTGCCGCACGTTTCACCGGCGGGGAATGCACATCGAGGGGATGGGCGGTCACGTAGATCACCAGTTCCGTCTCTTCCATCCGCCGGGTACTGCCGTTTACCAGGCGGCGGACCAGCGGAATCGACCCGAGGAGCGGAAAGCGGTGCTCCGCGTCGCTCTCTTCCCGCTGTAACAACCCTCCCACGACGATCGGTTCTCCGAAGGCGACTACCCCGGCGGTATGGACCCGCTTTTCCGTCGTCGGCGGCGGATTCCCGTTTCCGGACATGTCGGCTCCGTTCTTCGAGAGAGAGACGGTGATATCCATCGCGATCGTCCGGTCCCCCCGTGTTTCCCCGGAGATCTCCACAGTGAGGCCACTCTCGATCTCCCGGGTTACCGCACGGTACCCTTCAGACTCGTCGTCTCCCAGAACGTCGCGATAGCGAAAGGTTGACGAGTTCTCGAGGTGTGCGGTCACACCGTCGGCCGCGCGGAGGGTCGTGTCGATGATCAAGCGGGCGGTGTTGTTGGTAAGTTCCTCGCTGATACCGAGGGCGGCGCGATAGCCCAGGGCGGAAAGGAAATCGAAGTGTATCGAAGTGAGGCGGTCGTAGGTCGCCGCAGCGGCAAGGGGAGCGGCGACCGATTGCACGCCACCCCTGTCCCGTTCGAACGAAGCCGAGATACCGTGTTGCCGGGAGTCGCTGTGCTGGTACTGCAGGACGCAGATATCGTATCGGACCTGCGGTACCGGACGGTCGAGATCGGCCAGAAAGCGGGTCACCGCCGGGCGCAGTTCCACGGGACCGTCGAGAAGGAGGAGGCGTTCGTCGGAGGCGACCGTCACCGATACGGTCGGGAACCGTGTCGAAAGCGATGCGGCGGCGCGGTCGCTCGGAAGGTGATTACACCGGTACGTGAAGCGCCGCGTCTCGCTGTCGATCGCCTCGATCGCGTCGTTGAGCCTTCCGGACACCTCTGCCGGGATCTCACCGACGATCGAGTTGGTCCCCGGGTCGTGGCGTACCGCGAGATCGGGGAAGCGGTTCCGGAGGGATTCCGCCGTTGATGCCGCGTCGGTGTGAGCGCAACGATACTCGAAGGAGACGATCCCGTCGGCACGGGCTCCGAGCGTTGCGAGAAGCGTCGACGCATCGGCTACGTCCCTCTCCAGGCCGGATATGAGGAGGCGATACCCGCCGGGATCGATCCACTCCACCGTGAGAGCGGGGATCGCGCGGAGAACGTCCGCGGCGTTCTCCGCAGGGAGTACCCCGGTTTCCAGAACGGTCCGGACGTGCAGGGGGGCAAAGTCGCGACGGTCACCACCGTGACCGCTTCCACCGCGACCGAGGAGGAGCAGATCGCCGTTCCGAACGAGAGAGATCCCGAGAGCCACTTCGAGGCGTCGGTACAGCGTATCCCGGTCGGGGGCGGATAGTGTCACCGTATCCGCTATCTGTCGGAACGGATCGGTTGCAAGAAGGCCAACCCCCGTCGCGTCGGCAACGGCGGCGCAGAGCTCGCGATAGGCCACACCGGTTGCGACGAGATCGTACCCCGCGTCGCCAGTGGCTGTGACGGTGCACTCGCCGGGGGAGCCGACAGGCTCCTGGACGGAAGACGAGCCCCGACCGGAACCTCCATCGTCGCCGGCGCTTCCTTCATCGAGCGCTCCCGAAACCAGGGTGAACGCACCGCCTCGAGACTCCAGGGAGAGATCGATCTGCACTGCCAGACGCTCCAGCAAGCCCCTCGCCGACGCCGCGTGTACCGAGGCGTGGATCGTTTCACCGTCGCTCCCCTCGAGAAAGACGGGGATACCCGCCTCGGCGGCAATCGCCGCCGCCACCCGCTCGAGGGGAGCCCCCCGGGAGGTGAGGACCCATCGCCCCGTGCCGTTTCTGCGGACTCTCACCCGGCTGAGGCGAAACACTCCGTCCCGCTCGGAGACAAACAGTTCCGCCGCATCGGCGAGAGCATGAAGGATCTCCCGCGGCGTTCGTTCGTGGAGGACGAGGGAGACCGACCCGGCGACGGTGGCGTCGGTGATCACCGAAAGCCCCGTCTGCTCCGCGAAGGCAAGGAGGACCTGACCCACCGGCTGGTCCCGCACACTGAACGTCTCGACCGTCGCCCCGTCGGCGGCTGCCGCCGACGGCGCCCCGCACACTCCGGTCACGACGAGGATCGTCACGATCGTCCGAAGGGCGCCCTTCAGAGTGGATCCTTCAGTCGCCATCACACCACACCTCGCGCTACGAGGATCTCTCCCGCCAGCAACGCCGGAACGAGGGGGTACGCCGTGCCCCCCGGAAACA